>JAVVFB010000148.1:0-8669 GCA_032251095.1 Roseovarius sp.
GCACGGTCCAGCACGTCGACGACCATGTTGCGCGCCAGAATTTGCGGGTCTTGCAACACTTCGGTCAGGTTCTGGATCGGCCCGGTCGGCACGCCTGCGGTCTCAAGCTCGGCAATCCAATGCGCCTTGGAATGTTCTAGCGTGACCGCCTCGATCAACCGCTTCAACAACCGGTTGTTGTCACAGCGCACCGGGTTGGTGGCAAAGCGCGGATCATCCGCCAGAGGCAGACCAAGAACATCACACAACTTGGCAAAAAGCACATCATTCCCGGCCGCGATCACAAACAGACCGTCAGCGGCGTGAAAGGTCTCGAACGGGGTAATCGACGGATGCCGCGCGCCCGATGGCACAGGCGGCGTGCCGGTGACCGTGGTCAATGCAATGGCATGCTCCAGAATGGCAAGCTGACTGTCCAGCATCGCCACATCCACCTTGCGCCCAAGACCGGTCCTGGCGCGATCAATCACCGCCGCAAGCACACCCTGCGCCAAATACATACCCGCCACGATATCCCCGATCGAGGCGCCCACGCGCACCGGATCACGATCCTTTTCGCCGGTGATCGACATCACACCGCCGCGCGCCTGCACGACCATGTCATAGGCCGGTCTCAAGGCGTCCGGTCCGGTATGGCCAAAGCCGCTGACCGCCCCATAAATCAAACGCGGGAACCGCTGATGCAGCGCCTCCCAGCCAAACCCGAGCTTTTCCATCACGCCGGGGCGGTAATTCTCAAGCACGATGTCGGCCCGCGCCAGAAGCTGGTCAAAAATCTCGCGATCCGCTTCGGCCTTGAGATCAAGCGCAATCGACTGCTTGCCATGATTGATGGCGGCAAAATAGGCACTCTGGCCGTCCTTGAAAGGCGGAAAGCTGCGGGTATCGTCGCCGGTTCCGGGCCGCTCAACCTTGATCACCCGCGCGCCCAGATCGCCAAGGCTCATCGACGCGAACGGCCCCGCCAGAACATGGGTCAGGTCCAGAACAATCAGATCCTTTAACGGTGCGCTCATCTTCGGCTCTCCCTCTCAAACTCCAGACATGACCAACGTCCCGGTTTCTTCTTGGCAAAAATACTCTCGCCGAAGGCAATCCCGAACCCTCCTGCTCACTGGCGGCGGATATCGGCCCCAAGCTCGGCCATCAGCCCTTCGAAAACCGGGAAAGAGGTGGCGATCGGGCTGGCGTCGTCAACGCTGACAGGCTCTTGCGTGGCCATGCCCATCACCATGAACGACATCGCAATCCGATGGTCAAGATGGCTGGCGCAGGTCTGCCCGCCGGGCACGTTGCCGTGGCCAAGGCCGCTGACGACCCACCAATCGGGGCCATCCTCAACCTCGACGCCACCGGCGCGCAGGCCCGCGGCCATCGCCTCGATCCGGTCGCTTTCCTTGACCCGTAATTCCTTGACGCCGCGCATCACGGTCTGACCTTGGGCAAAGGCGGCGACAACCGACAGGACCGGGTATTCGTCGATCATCGAAGCGGCCCGCTCGGGTGGCACCTCGATGCCCCTAAGGTCGGGCGAAAAGCGCGCGCGCAGGTCGGCGACCGGCTCGCCGCCCTCTTCGCGCGGATTTTCATAGCTAAGGTCCGCCCCCATCTCGCGCAGCGTGGTAAAAAGGCCCGCGCGCGTGGGATTAAGGCCGATACCCGGCACAAGAACATCCGAGCCGGGCGTGATGATCGCCGCACAGACCGGAAAGGCCGCCGAACTTGGATCGCGCGGCACGGTGATGGTTTGGGGGGTCAACTCGGGCTGACCGGTGAGGGTGATAACGCGGCCCTCGCCCGTCTCTTGCGTGACGATCTCGGCCCCGAACCCGGCCAGCATCCGCTCTGTGTGGTCGCGGGTTGCCTCCTGCTCGATCACCACCGTCTGGCCCGGCGCATTGAGCCCCGCAAAAAGCACAGCCGATTTCACCTGCGCCGAGGGCACCGGCACGGTATAGCGCACCGGCACCGGATCGGCCGCGCCGACAATCGTCATCGGAAGCCGCCCGCCCGAGCGCCCGAGCGCCTGCGCGCCAAACAGCGCCAGCGGATCGGTCACCCGCGCCATCGGGCGTTTATTGAGGCTGGCATCTCCGGTAAAGGTCGCCGTGATCGGACAGGTCGCCATCGCGCCCATGATCAGGCGCACGCCAGTGCCGGAGTTGCCGCAATCAATCACCTTTTCAGGTTCACAAAACCCGCCGACACCAACGCCATGCACATGCCATGTTCCAGCCTCATCGCGGGTGACTTCGGCGCCAAAGGCGCGCATCGCGCGGGCGGTGTCGAGCACGTCCTCGCCTTCCAGCAGGCCGGTAATCAAGGTTTCGCCGACCGCCAAAGCGCCAAGGATAAGCGAGCGGTGCGAGATCGACTTGTCGCCGGGCACGTTGGCCCGACCGCTTAACGGCCCGGATTTATGCGATGTCATGCGAATGGGGGTGGCGTGGCCGGACATGGGTGTGCCTCTTGGAAACGGCGGGTTAACCGCCTGATAGCGCAATCACAGCCCTGCGTCCATAACCCGTAAGCGCCGCGGTTTTTGCCCGCCGAAGGGATGCCTCCGGCGGGAGTATTTAGGGAACGATGAAAGCCGCGTCCCGCGCGTCGGCTTAGGCCTGCGCGGCGATGATGATGAATTCCACCTTATAGTCGGGGGTGGCCAGCTTGGCCTCGCCGCAGGCGCGGGCGGGGGTGTGACCGGCGGCAACCCAGGCGTCCCAGACTGAATTCATCTCGGCGAAATCGGCCATATCGGCGAGCCAGACCACGGCCTGAAGGATGCGGGTCTTGTCGGATCCGGCCTCGGCCAACAGGGCATCGACCTTTTCAAGGCAGGTTTTGGTCTGATCGACCACATTATCGCCAGGGTTGCCGACCTGGCCGGCAAGGTAGACGGTGCCGTTATGGGTGACGATCTGGCTCATGCGGTCGCCGGTGTGGTGGCGGGTGATATCGCTCATTGGGGCGGTCCTTTCGGTTGCTGTGTTTTGCCCTTTCTAGGCAGGCCAACCGCCCCGCGCCACAGGAAAACGACGCAAGGTCGCGCTATTGCGCCTAGTTCCACCAGCGCGGGCGATCATGGCGTGCCATCCATCCCCCGATGCTGAAATGATCCCGACGGATCAGCAACACCAGGGCAATGAAGGCGCCAAGCACCGCGAGATCAATGACTTGGTTGCGATTGATGGGAAAGCCACGATCATTGATCGCGAAGGGATCAAGGAACCCCTCCCAGCGACGCAACACCGTAAAGAAATGCATGATCAGCAAGCTGGTGTAAGAGAAATAGCGAAACACCCCGAGCACCACCAAGAGGCAAAGCCCGATTTGTAAACCGCCCACCAGATAGACCTGAGTCAGGCTGACATCGACCCCATCGAAATGCCGCGCAAGGTTCTGGTATTGCTTGGGGGTGATGATCTTATGCGCCGCCCAGAGAAAAATGAACCACGCGAGCCCAAGGCGCAGGGTAAGCAGGGCCAGCGCATCAAGCTTGTCCTGAGGGGATGAAATCGCTTTCGGGTCCAAGGCCTATCCCTCGTTTATTCAGGGTAAATACGCCCCAGACCTAGCGGCGGGCGGTAAAGGAGGCAAATCACAGCTTGGCGAGACCTTGTTTCACCCGCGTCACGCGCCGTGGGCGGTGCGGCTATCCTCTGGGGCCTCGTCGCGTTCAAACTTGCCGTAATCACGGATCACGCTGACGACCCGCAGGCGATAGTCGTCAAACATCACCTTGCGCCCGGCCTTTTGCGCGCCACGATGGGCCTCGAGCTGGCGCCACTGGATCACGGCGGCCTCGTCTTGCCAGAACGACAGCGACAAAAGCTTGGCGGGATTGGTCAGGCTTTGAAACCGCTCGACACTGATGAATCCCGGAATGCTTTCGGCCAGAGGGCGCATTTTCGCAGCCATCTCAAGATAGGGCTCTGTCTGGCCTTCGCCGGGGATGACTTCGAAGATCACTGCGATCATTGCGTCTCTCCTGTTGGGGTACTGACAAGCCTGAGGAAGGTTCGGTCTTCGCGCAACAGAAACTTTTCCTTTTGGGCAAAGGCATAGTTCTCACGCCCCAGCGGATCGGCGGCGAGCCGTTCGCGATAGGCCTCATAGGCGGCAAGCGAGGGGATGTTATAGATGCCATAGGCCAAGGTGCTGCTGCCCTCATGCGGGGCGAAATAGCCGATCAGGTCGGCCCCACAGCGCGGGATGGCCTTTCCCCAATTGCGGGCATATTGGGCGAATTGGTCTTTCCTGGTCGGGTCAATCTGATAGCGGATCACACAGGTCAGCATCTCGGGTCTCCTTTTCGTTGGGTGCCCTTGCTGTTGTGGCATATTGCGCGGCGCCAATGCTTCGACTAGGGTCGAACTATGAAAGACGGCCCTGACATATCCCGGCTTGGCGCGCTGATCGGTGATCCGGCGCGTGCCAATATCCTGACCGCCTTGATGAGCGGCAAGGCCCTGACCGCGTCAGAGCTTGCCGGTGAGGCGGGCGTGACCCTGCAAACCACATCCTCGCACTTGGCCAAGCTGGAACAGGGCGCTCTGATCCGGGTGCGGCGCGAAGGGCGGCATAAATACATTACACTTGCCTCGGATGATGTGGCGCATGTGCTTGAGGCGATGATGGGTCTGGCGGCGGGCAGCGGGCAATTGCGCACCCGCCCCGGCCCGCGAGACCCGGAAATGCGTCATGCGCGGATTTGCTATAACCACCTTGCCGGCGATATGGGCACGCGGATGTATGACAGCATGATCGCGCGCGGATTTCTTGACCATCGCGGCGACACCCTGACGCTTGGGGCGCAGGGGCGCGCGTTTGTCACGGGCCTTGGCCTTGATCTTGACACCCTGCCCTCGCCGCGCGCGCCGCTGTGCCGCAATTGCCTTGACTGGTCCGAGCGCCGCTCGCATCTGGCGGGGCGGCTTGGACGCGGATTGCTGGCCCATTTCGAGGCAACCGGCTGGGCCGACCGTGTGCCCGACAGCCGGATCATTCGGTTTACGCCGCGCGGGCAGGCCGCATTCGGGGCCGCTTTTCCCGCCCGCTGATCACCATACCAGATTGCGCAAGCGATAGGTCCAATCTAGACTGACCGCCATGGCGATACCGGTCGAAACCTTTTTCCTTGCGTCCGACGCACAGGGCACCCTTCAGGCGCAGATTCAGCAGATGATCGCGCAGGGCATCCTGTCGGGGCGGTTTCGCAAGGGTGAAAAGCTTCCGTCCTCGCGCAAACTGGCCGGTCATCTTGGGGTTAGCCGAATCACAGTGACGCTGGCGCTGACCGAATTGCAGGCCAATGATTACCTTGAGGCGCGGGATCGCTCGGGCTATTTCGTGTCACAAAACGCGCCTGAACCGCCCGCCTTTGGTGCGCCGGGCCCGGCACGCGATACGATTGACTGGTCACGCGCGCTTGGTCGTCGCTTTACCGGCGGCGATACCCCGGAAAAGCCGCAGAACTGGGCAAGCTATCGCTATCCCTTCATCTATGGCCAGACCGACCCAACGCTGTTTGATCATGCCAACTGGCGCCACTGTGCGCTTCAGGCCCTCGGCCAGAAGGATTTTCAATCGCTGACCTCGGATTATTATGATCAGGACGATCCCAAGCTGATTGAATTCATCGCCCGCCACACCCTTCCGCGGCGCGGGATATTGGCGCAATCGGATGAAATCCTTGTCACCATGGGGGCGCAAAACGCGCTTTGGCTTACGGCGCAGGTGCTTTTGACCCAGCGGCGCACGGCGGTGATCGAGAACCCTTGTTATCACGCGCTGCGCGATATTCTGGTGCAATCGCGCTGTCATCTGGCACCGGTGGATGTGGATCGCGACGGGCTTCCGCCAGAGGCCTTGCCGCGCCATGCCGATGTGATTTTCACCACACCAAGCCATCAGGCCCCGACCAATGCCACCATGCCGCTGGCGCGGCGCAAGGCGCTTTTGGCCAAGGCCGCAGAGATGGATGCGCTGATTGTCGAGGACGATTACGAGTTTGAGATCTCGTTCCTGCGCGCGCCCCTTCCGGCGCTCAAATCGCTCGATTCCGAAGGGCGGGTGATCTATGTCGGCAGCTTTTCCAAGTCGATCTTTCCGGGCTTGCGGCTTGGGTATCTGGTGGGGTCCAAATCCTTTATCCGCGAATGCCGCGCGTTGCGCGCCAGCGTCCTGCGCCATCCGCCCGGGCACATCCAACGCACGGCGGCCTATTTCCTGTCACTTGGTCACTACGACAGCCTTGTACGCCGGATGAGTCAGGTGTTTACCAAGCGCCGCCATGCGATGGAGGCCGCGCTTGCCGATCATGGGCTTGGCGTGGCCGGGCGCGGGGTGTTTGGCGGTTCATCCATCTGGATGCGCGCACCGGAGAACGTGGATATTGGCCAGATCGAGCCAGAGTTACGCAAGGCTGGCGTGCTTATCGAGCCGGGAAAACCGTTCTTTTACGGCTCGGACCGGCCGCGCAATTTCTATCGTCTTGCCTATTCTTCGGTGCCCGCGGACCGCATTGCACCGGGAATCGAGCGTCTGGCCCGCGAATTGGCCAAGGCGCAGGGGACAGCGCCAAACACCCCCTTTCAAAAATAAATACAAAAATATCAAAACTATAGATGTGCTGCATGCTCGCAGTAGCCCGCAACAAACCCTTCTTGCCATTGATTATTGAGATTGATATTCTCATTTTTAAATTAATCTGGACATACCCACCACCCCGGTTTGGCCCTAGAAGCCTTGACCCACGGGGGCTAGTTTCCCACCAGATTTCCCTTTCAGGTGCCCCTCGGCACCGCGACCCAAGGATGTAGCCCATGAAAATGACCACCGAAGAAGCCTTTGTAAAAACCTTGCAAATGCACGGCATCCAGCATGCCTTTGGCATCATCGGTTCGGCCATGATGCCAATTTCCGATATTTTTCCGAAAGCGGGCATCACGTTCTGGGATTGCGCCCATGAGGGCAGCGCCGGGATGATGTCGGACGGCTACACCCGCGTCACCGGCAAGATGTCGATGATGATCGCACAGAACGGCCCCGGCATCACCAACTTCGTGACTGCCGTGAAAACCGCCTATTGGAACCACACCCCGCTATTGCTGGTGACGCCGCAGGCCGCCAACAAGACCATCGGTCAGGGTGGTTTTCAGGAAATGGAACAGATGAACCTGTTCGCCGATTGCGTCGCCTATCAGGAAGAGGTGCGCGACCCGACCCGCATCGCCGAGACCCTGAACCGCGTGATCATGCAGGCCAAGCGCGCCAGCGGCCCGGCACAGATCAACATCCCGCGCGATTTCTGGACCCAGGTGATTGATATCGAGCTTCCGGCGATTGTTGAATTCGAACGCCCCGCTGGTGGCGATCAGGCGCTTGCAAAAGCTGCCGAGCTTTTGAGTAGCGCCAAGTTCCCGGTGATCCTGAACGGGGCCGGCGTGGTTCTTGCCGGTGGCATCGACGCCTCGCGCGCGTTGGCCGAGCGCCTGGATGCGCCGGTTTGCGTCGGCTATCAGCACAACGATGCCTTCCCCGGTTCGCACCCGCTTTTTGCCGGGCCTCTGGGCTATAACGGGTCCAAGGCCGGGATGGAACTTATCTCCAAGGCTGACGTGGTTCTGTGCCTTGGCACACGTCTGAACCCGTTTTCGACCCTGCCGGGCTATGGCATTGATTACTGGCCCAAGGATGCGAAAATCATCCAGGTCGATATCAACGCCGACCGCATCGGCCTGACCAAGAAGGTCACCGTTGGCATCGTTGGCGACGCCAAGAAGGTGGCCACCTCGATCCTTGAGCAACTGACCGATAACGCCGGTGACGCGGGTCGCGCCGACCGCAAGGCCCTGATTGCCAAGACCAAATCCACTTGGGCACAGCAGCTTTCGTCGATGGATCACGAGGATGACGATCCCGGCACCACCTGGAATCAGCGCGCCCGCGCCGACAAGCCCGACTGGATGAGCCCGCGCATGGCGTGGCGTGCAATCCAATCCGCCCTGCCGCGCGAGGCGATCATCAGCTCTGACATCGGCAACAACTGTGCCATCGGCAACGCCTATCCAAGCTTTGATGAGGGCCGCAAATACCTTGCGCCCGGTCTGTTTGGTCCCTGTGGCTATGGCCTGCCGGCCATCGTTGGCGCCAAGATCGGCCAGCCCGACGTGCCGGTGGTCGGCTTTGCCGGCGACGGCGCCTTTGGCATCGCGGTGAACGAGCTTACGGCGATTGGCCGAGGCGAATGGCCTGCCGTCACGCAGGTGGTGTTCCGCAACTATCAGTGGGGCGCGGAAAAGCGCAACTCGACCCTGTGGTTTGACGACAACTTTGTCGGCACCGAGCTTGACACACAGGTGTCTTATGCCGGTATCGCCAAGGCCTGTGGCCTCAAGGGCGTGATCGCGCGCACCATGGACGAGCTGACCGAGGTTCTAAATCAGGCAATCAAGGATCAGATGGAAAACGGCATCACCACCCTGATCGAGGCGATGATCAATCAGGAACTGGGCGAGCCCTTCCGCCGTGACGCGATGAAAAACCCGGTTGCGGTGGCCGGGATTGATCCCGCCGACATGCGCGAACAGCAGGTCTGAGGCAATGCAGGATCCGGCGATAAGCGATCTCATACTGGTCCTCAATGCCGGGTCGTCCTCGATCAAGCT
>JAVVFB010000149.1:0-8659 GCA_032251095.1 Roseovarius sp.
CCGATCATCGCTGACCTCTCGATGCAGGTGGCGCACGCCTACGGCATGATCCAGCCCGGCGCGTCGGACACGGCGGCGGTGCGCGCCACCTTTGTCATCGACCCCGAAGGCAAGCTGCGCGCGATGCTTTACTACCCGATGAGCAATGGCCGTTCGGTCGATGAAATCTACCGCCTCGTGCAGTCGCTCCAGACCTCGGACACCCACAAGGTTGCCACGCCCGAAGGCTGGCAGCCCGGCGACAAGGTGATCGTGCCGCCCCCCGCCACCGCCACCGCCGCCGAGACCCGCGCCGACGAGGGCTATGACACCACCGACTGGTATTTCTCCACGCGCAATCTCTGATACCCCAAAAAGGCTGGCCCGATCTGACATCGGGCCAGCTTGTAATTTCATCTCCAGTAATGACATCTGAGAACGTGACTGCCCCCATTTAACGAAAGGTGTTTCCTGCACCTGAAGGTTGATCAATCGGAACGCCGTGAAAAACCGGTCTATGTCCGACAAATCGGGGCAAGCATCAGCTTTTCAGCATAGATGATGAAATTCACATTAAAGTAAAAGAACCGCGGGATTTCGCTCTCAGGCCAGTGACGTGACCCAGAGAATGGTGGCGTCTTCGGCGCTGATCGACACGACGTTATGACCCATGGTGGCATCGTAATAGGCGCTGTCGCCGCGGCGCATCTCGATGGGTTCGTAGAATTCGGTGTAAAGCCGGATCACTCCGGTCAGCACATAGAGGAATTCCTCGCCGTCATGGCGCACCCAGCCGTCAAATTCCTCGATCCGACGCGCCCTGATCTGCGCGCGATAGGGCAGCATGCGCTTGCGGCTGAGCGCTTCGGCGAGCAACTCATGCTCATAGGTCACCGTCGCCTTGGCCGCGCCCTCGCCCGAGCGTGTCACCGCCATGCGCCCGTTGATCTGATCGCGCTGCGGTTGGGTAAAGAGCTGCGGCACCGAAATCTCAAGCCCGAGAGCCAGCTTTTTCAGCGCCTCATAGGTCGGTGACATCTGCCCGTTTTCGATCTTGGAGAGGGTCGAGCGCGCCAGCCCTGCCTGTTTCGCCGCCTGTTCAAGTGTCCAGCCCCGCGCCTTGCGCAATTCGCGCACACGCCCGCCAAGGTCCAATGGCTCTGCCACCGGGCTCTGGCCGTCTTCGCGGCTGACACTGATCAGCGCATGGCGGGCTTTGTCACTCATAGGGCATTTCTATAGCCACGCCTCACCACACTTGCAACCAAGCCGCGCCCGGCCTAAGCCACCCCCATGACATCGCTTTTCGATATGGGCCCGCCGGCCCCCTGCCCCAATCCGTTCAACCTTGCGGCCCATGTTCTGGGCCGGGCCGATACTTGCGGCGACAAGATCGCGCTTTCGGTTCTTGGACAGCAAAACACCGATTCGTGGAGCTATGCCCGCCTGACATCCGCGGTTCTGGGCACCGGCACCGGGCTTTTGCGGTCGGGTCTGCGCCCCGGCGACAGGGTCTTGATGCGCCTTGATAACACGGTGGAATTTCCGATTGCCTATCTTGGAGCGATCGCCGTCGGCCTTGTGCCGGTGCCGACCTCGGCGCAGCTGACCGCGCCCGAGGTGGCGCGGATGATCACCACCCTCACGCCCGCCGCGATTTTGCGCGCGCCGGGCGTGGCCTGTCCCGAAACCGAGGTCACGATCATCGACCAACCCGCGCTTGAGGCAATGCGCGATCTGCCGCCTGCCACCTATGACATGGGCGATCCGAACCGCCTTGCCTATATCATCTATACCTCGGGCACCTCGGGCGTGCCGCGCGCGGTGTGCCACGCGCATCGCGCGATCTGGGCGCGCCAGATGATGATTGAGGGCTGGTACGGCCTGCGCGACACCGACCGGCTCTGTCATGCGGGCGCGTTCAACTGGACCTATACGCTTGGCACCGGGTTGATGGATCCCTGGACCATCGGCGCCACCGCCCTTATCCCCGCGCCCGAGATCACGCCCGCGCAATTGCCGGACCTTCTTGCGCAGCACAAGGTGACGATTTTTGCAGCAGCGCCGGGGGTTTACCGCAAACTCTTAAGGCCGGATCAGCGCTTTGATCTGCCCGATCTGCGCCACGGCCTCTCGGCCGGTGAAAAGCTGTCGCAGACGATCCGGGCGCATTGGAACGACGCCACCGGCACCGCAATCTACGAGGCCTATGGCATGTCGGAATGCTCGACCTTCATCTCTGGCAGTCCGGCGCATCCCGCCAGCGACAACAGCCTTGGGCGGCCTCAACAGGGCCGCCGTGTCGCGATCCTCGGGCCGGATGGCCCTGTGCCGCCTGGCCAGGAGGGCACCATCGCCGTGCATCGCGATGATCCCGGCCTCATGCTTGGCTATCTCAACGCCCCCGAGGCGACGGCGGAAAAATTTCGCGGCGACTGGTTCGTGACCGGCGATCAGGGCGCGATGGACGCCGATGCTCAGATCACCTATCTGGGGCGCGCCGATGACATGATGAACGCCGGCGGGTTTCGCGTCTCGCCGCTTGAGGTCGAGGCGGCGCTGAACCGGCACCCCGGCATTACCCAATGCGCCGTCACCGATATCGAGGTAAAACAGGATGCACGGCTGATCATGGCCTTCTATACTGGCCCCGAACCCGTGCCGCCCGAAACACTGGATCAGTTTGCCACCGCAGAGCTGGCCGCCTATAAACGCCCGCGTGGCTATTTTCACGTGCCCGCCCTGCCGACCGGGGCCAATGGCAAAATCCTGCGTCGCGCCTTGCGGCCCATATACGAGGCTATGAATGGTCAAGCTTGATATCGTTTCCGATCCGATCTGTCCTTGGTGTTACATCGGCAAAACCCTGCTTGATCAGGCGCTTGCACAGCGCCCTGATCATGGGTTCGAAATTGCCTGGCACCCGTTTCAGCTCAACCCCGAAATGCCCGCCGCGGGCATGGACCGGCGCGAGTATCTTGAACATAAATTCGGCGGAAAAGACGGCGCGATCCGCGCCTATGCCCCGGTGGTCGAGCGCGCCGAGGCGGTCGGTCTTTCGATTGATTTCGCCGGCATCAAACGCACCCCCAACACGCTTGACGCGCATCGCCTGATCCATTGGGCGGGCATCGAGGACGTACAAAACGACATGGCGATGGCCCTGTTCCGGGCCTATTTTGAAGAGGGGCGCGATATCGGCGATCACGAGGTTCTGGCCGATCTCGCAGATAGCCTGTCGATGGATGGCGCGATGATCCTGCGGCTGCTGCAAAGCGACTCGGACCGCGAGGATATCGCCAATCGCGACAAGCAGTTCCGCCAGATGGGAATTTCCGGCGTGCCGACCTTTATCGTCGCCGGGGCACATGCCGTGCCCGGTTGTCAGCCTGCCGATCTCTGGCTCAAGGTGATCGACGAGCTTGGCGCACAGGCCGAGACCTGATCCGCGATGCGCCGCGCCAAAGCCCTCACCCTTCTGGCGATGCTTGCGCTGATCATCGCGGGCGGCACGACGTTTTTTCATGCGGTCGAGGGCTGGAGCTGGATTGACAGCTATTTCTTTACCGTGGTGACGCTTTCGACGGTCGGCTATGGCAACCTTGTACCCGCCACCGCCCTTGGCAAGATCGGCACCACGGTCTTCATCATGGTCGGCCTTGGCATCTTTGCCGTCATCATTCAGCAATTCGGCTCTTTCGCGGTGAAAAAGCGCGAAGAACATACCGAATGGCTGATTGCGCGGCTCGGGCACCATCACAAAGGCAAACCCGAGCCGGAACAGGCCGAAGAAGACCCGCCTTCGGCCAATCGCGACACGCCCCCGACCTAGGTTAGAATGCGGGCAGGCCTTTGCTCAGGTCATAGGATCTGAGTGCCACCATCGGTTGATCACCGCCATGTTCAAAGACAAAGACATGCGCGCTGTCATCCGCCAGCGTCAAGCGACAGAATGTCTTGTCCACGTCAAACCCGTCGGGACAGCCCGCGAGATCGACATGGTCGATGCTGTGCTCGAACATCGCATAGGTCATGCGCAGGCCGTCGCCCTGGGCCGGATCAGCCCGCGTGGCAAGGCCTGCCACGACGATCAAGCTGGCAAGACCAATGGTGTGAAAATGGGCAAGTTTCATTATCCGATTCCTTTTGTCAGGTATTATTTTTATTTCTTACCTTTTCACTCACCTTTTTGTAAAGCCAGATCTGGCGTCCCCGGCACGGCAATGCTAAGCCCGGTGCAAGACCCTGAAAAAGGACGCGTCATGCCCACCCCAACGCCCGCAAAACCGCCCCTCGCCGGGCCCGAATTCATCGCCATGATGGCGATGATGGTGGCGACGGTGGCGTTTTCCATCGACGCCATGCTGCCCGGTCTGCCCCATATCGCCGAGGCGCTGACCCCCGAGGCCCCCAACCGCGCACAGCTTATCATCACCAGCTTTCTGATGGGGCTTGGCGTGGGCACGTTCATCGCCGGGCCGCTGTCGGATTCCTTCGGGCGCAAGCGCATCATCCTGATCGGCGCGGTGATCTATGTCGCGGGCGCGCTCTTGGGGATGATCGCGCCAAGCCTGACCACGCTTTTGGCGGCGCGGGTGCTTCAGGGCCTTGGCGCGGCGGCGTTTCGCATCGTGTCGCTGGCGATCATCCGCGACCTGTTTTCGGGGCGCGAAATGGCGCGGCTGATGTCCTTCGTGATGACGATCTTTGCCATGACCCCGGCGCTGGCGCCGCTGCTTGGCGCGGGGATCATTGCGCTTGCGGGCTGGCGCGGGGTGTTTGGCGCCTTTGTGGTCTTTGCCGGCATCCTGAGCCTGTGGATGGCGCTGCGCCTGAGCGAGCCCTTGGCGCCAGAGCGCCGCCGCCCGTTTCGCGCGCGCCCGCTCTGGCTTGCGATGAAAGAGGTGGTGGCCAACCCGGTGACCCGGCTTGCCATTCTGGTCCAGACGCTCTGCATGACCACGCTGTTCACCTCGCTCACCATGGTTCAGCCGATCTTTGAGCAGACCTTTGATCGCGCCGAGAGTTTTCCAGGCTGGTTTTTCGTGATGGCGCTGATCGCGGGCAGCGGCAGCCTGTTGAATGCGCGCCTGATCATGCGCCTTGGCATGGAGCGCATGATCGGCTTTGCCCTTGGCGCACAGATCATCCTGTCGGTCCTGGCGATCGCGCTCTGGATGATCGGCCTGCCACCACAGGCGCAATTCGCCGTCTTCGCGATCTGGCAGACCAGCGTTTTCTTTCAGGCCGGCCTGACGCTTGGCAATCTCAACGCCCTTGCGATGGCGCCGATGGGGGCGATTGCGGGCACCGCCGCAAGCGTGATCGGCGCCGTCGCCACAATCGGAAGCGTCACCCTCGCCATTCCCATCGGCCAGATGTTTCAGGGCACGCCCCTGCCCTCGCATATCGGCGTTCTGATCGCCGTGCTTGTGGGCTATGGCGCGATGTCGCGGCTCAAACACCATGGGGCCCTGGCCGTTTGATGCAATTTATTTTTGTATACTGTCGCATACCGTCTTTCATGCGCCACAGATTTGCGCTATGACCCGCCCAAGCAAACGATTCCGTGCCGCGCGTTCCTGCCGTGACCATTGCGCCAGAGCGACGGCACAATTCTTAACCTGATCGAGAGGTATGTCCGATGGTCAATAAAACTGTTCCCGATATCATTTACACCAAGGTCGATGAGGCCCCCGAGCTTGCGAGTGCCTCGCTTTTGCCGATCATCCAGCGGTTTGCCGCCGCCGCCGACATCACCGTCGGCACCAAGGACATCTCGCTTGCCGGTCGCATCCTGTCGACCTTCCCCGAAAACCTGGGTGCCGATCAGCGCGTGTCAGACGATCTTGCCGAGCTTGGCGATCTGGTCAAGACGCCCGAGGCGAACGTGATCAAGCTGCCGAATATCTCGGCCTCGGTGCCCCAGCTTGTGGCCGCCGTGAGCGAACTTCAGGCGCAGGGATATGACATCCCCGACTATCCGTCGGAGCCAGAAACCGACGCCGAAAAAGAGGTGCGCGCGCGCTATGACACGATCAAGGGGTCGGCCGTGAACCCGGTGCTGCGCGAAGGCAACTCTGACCGCCGCGCCGCCGCCGCTGTCAAAAGCTTTGCCCAGAAAAACCCGCACCGCATGGGCGATTGGAGCGCCGATAGCAAAACCCGCGTCGCGGCGATGGAAAGCGGCGACTTTTTCTCGAACGAGAAAGCCGTCACCCTTGCCGATGCCGCCAAGGCGAAAATCGTGCTGGAAACCGCCGATGGCGAAACCGTTCTGAAGGACGGTCTAAGCTATCCCGCCGGCACCGTGGTCGATGCGACCTATATGAGTGCGGCGGCGCTTGACGCCTTCCTTGCCGAAGAGATCGAGAAAACCAAGGCCGAGGGCGTTCTGTTTTCCATGCACCTCAAGGCGACGATGATGAAGGTCTCTGACCCGATCATCTTTGGTCATGCGGTCAAACAGTTTCTTGCGCCGGTCTTCGAGAAATACGGCGCCGAGATGGACGCGCTTGGCGTTTCGCCGAATTCCGGGCTTGGCGATCTGCTTGAGCGGGTCAAGGGCAATGCCGAGATCATGAAGGCGATTGACGAAACCATGGCCGCGCGCCCGCCGATGTACATGGTCGACAGCGACCGTGGCATCACCAACCTGCATGTCCCTTCGGATGTGATCGTTGACGCCTCGATGCCCGCGCTTATCCGCGCGGGCGGCAAGGGCTGGGGCCCGGACAACAAGGAACATGACGCGGTCTGTGTTATCCCCGACAACAGCTATGCGCCGGTGTACGACGAGGCCGTCAAGTTCTTCAAAGCCAATGGCAAGCTCAACCCGGCCACCGCCGGCACGGTGCAGAACATCGGCCTGATGGCGCAAAAGGCCGAGGAATACGGCAGCCACCCGACCACCTTTGAAATCCCGGCGAAGGGCAGCGTGAAAATGGTGCTTGATGACGGCACCGTGTTGCATCAGCACAACGTTGAAGCGGGCGACATCTGGCGCTCGGCCTCGGCGCGCAAGGCCCCGATCGAGGATTGGGTGAACCTGGCGATTGCGCGACAAAAGGCGACCGGCTATCGCTCGATCTTCTGGCTGGACGCGGCCCGCGCCCATGACGCCGAGCTGATTGCCATGATCAAGCCGATCCTTGAGGCCAAAGGCGTGGCCGACAAGTTCGAGATCATGACCCCGCGCGACGCCACCCGCGCCAGCCTTGAGACCATCACCAAGGGCGAGAACACGATTGCCATCACCGGCAACGTGCTGCGCGACTATCTGACCGACCTGTTCCCGATCCTGGAGCTGGCAACCTCGGCCAAGATGCTGTCGATCGTCAAGCTGATGCAGGGCGGCGGCTTGTTTGAAACCGGTGCCGGCGGTTCGGCCCCAAAACACGTGCAACAGCTTTTGGGTGAAAACCACCTGCGGTGGGATTCACTGGGCGAATTCTGTGCGCTTGGCGAAAGCTTCAAGTTCCTGGCCGAGACCAAGGACAACGCCCGCGCCAAGGTTCTGGGCGAGACCGTCGAGACCGCCACGCAGGGCATTCTTGACAATGGCCGCTCGCCAAGCCGCAAGGTCGGCGAGCCGGACAATCGCGACAGCCACTATTGGTTCGCGCGCTATTGGGCCGAGGCCCTCGCGGCACAGACCGACGACGCGGCCCTTGCCGATGAATTCGCGCCCGTCGCCAAGGCCCTGGCCGAGAATGAAGCCAAGATCACCGGCGAGCTTGCCGCGGTTCAAGGCAAACCGGCGGATATCGGCGGCTATTATCACGCCGACCCGGCCAAGCTTGTCGCCGTCATGCGGCCAAGCGCGACCTTGAACGGCATCATTGGCTAAACCGACAGGAACGTGGGTTTCACCCACCCTACATGCGACATCAAGCGGGGGCCGATTTGGCCCCCGTTTTCATTGGCCGCGATTGTGGGTCTTGGCATACATCTCGGCGATCATCCGGCTGGCGGTTTTGTCAAACATCGCCGGGACAAGCGCATGGATCAGCGCCGCGAAACCCGCGCCAAACAATTTCAGGCTGAACGTGCCGGCAAAGCGGGCATGCTCAAGATAGGTTTCATCGACAGATTTGGGGTGATCGAGAAATACTTTGGAAATCATCGCCTTGGTCCCTTTGTTTGAGTGCTGAGATCAAACTATCACCGGCACCTTGAAAATTTTTCCCAAAGACGGATTGAAACGCGCTATGTTTGGGAAATCATCCCAGTAACTCGGACAATCATGAGCACTCTTGACGATATTGACCGCCGCATCCTCACAGAACTTCAGCGCGACGCCACCCTCGCGCTTGAGGCATTGGGCGAAAGGGTTGGCCTGTCGCGCAATGCCTGCTGGCGTCGCGTCAAGGCGCTTGAGGCGGCCAAGATCATCCGCGCGCGCGTCACGCTGCTTGATCCGGCAAGGCTTGGGCTTGGGCTGACGGTGTTTTTGCACATCCGCGCGGCGCGCCATGACGCCGACTGGCTTGATCAATTCGCCCGCGCCACCCGCGCCCTGCCCGAGATACAGGGGGTTTATCGCATGTCGGGCGATCTTGATTACCTGATCCGCGCGCAGGTCGCCGATATGGCCGATTACGACCGTCTCTATCAGACCTTGATCGCGCGGGTGCCGATGGGCGATGTCTCGGCCAGCTTTGTGATGGAAGAGATCAAG
>JAVVFB010000014.1:0-26628 GCA_032251095.1 Roseovarius sp.
GGTGTAGAGGCGCCCCCTGTTAGCCCTGAGGCAGGATCGCTTTTTGGCCTCGGTGCGGCGCCGACCGGCGTTTGGGCGGCTCAGGCGCATAAAATCGCCGCTTGGGATGGCGTGGCCTGGCAATTCTTTTCTCCGCTTGATGGCTGGCGGCTTTTTGATTTGGCATCCCACCGCAGCTATGTGTTTGAAGCTGGCACATGGAAGCACGAGATCAGCAACCTGTCCAATTTGGACGGGGTTGGCATCCGCACCTCTTGGGATGATGTAAACCGTTTGGCGGTTGCCAGCGAAGCAACGCTTTTGAGCCATGCCGGGGCCGGGCATCAGGTTAAGGTCAACAAAGCAGTTAACTCTGATACGGCAAGCTTGTTATTCCAGTCGGGCTGGACTGGGCATGCCGAAATGGGGTTGGCGGGGGACAACGCCTTTTCCATCAAGCTAAGCTCCGATGGAAACAGTTGGGCCGAAGCGGTGCGAATGGACCCAAGCCTTGGGGAAATTGCGTTTTCTCCGGCCGGGTCCGTAAGGGTTCGCCTTGACGATACCGCGTTACAGCTTGATGTGCCGCTAACCGGGACAGCGGCGCAGACCTCGGCGGGTGATACGACCGACGGTCGTGTCTTGAAGTTGAACGGTACCGGCGGCAGTTTTGGCTTGGGTGGCGGCGGCGCGGTTGTGTCTGATTTCAGCAGCCTGCCATCGCATTCGCATTTCATTGCCGGAGCAGGCAGTGGTGTTACAGTGGATGCCCCCCCCGACAATGGCAGATACCGCCCAGGTGTCGTGGCCCATCGCAAATCCAGTGACCGTAGTTCAGTCCTGCAGTTCACAGATAGCGGTTTGGCTGTGCGCAACTATACCGGCGGCCTGCCAGATACGGGTTGGAACACCGTTTTCTGCCAGCAAAACCTGCTCGGCCCGGTTTCGCAATCTGGCGGCGTGCCGACGGGCGCGCTGCAAGAGCGTGGCAGCAATGCCAACGGTGAATACGTTCGTTTTGCGGATGGGACGCAGATTTGCAGCATTACCCGCGATGTCCCACTGACGGCCTTGCCGAATGGCGCGCTGTTCACGGATGTCTCTTCCTTTGGGGTCTGGGTGTTTCCGGCTTCTTTTGCGGACTCTCCGAATGTCTTTGCAAATTTGGTGGCCAGCGGCGACCAATGGGCGCAGGCCGGGGCACGCAACGCGACACAACTGGCGACGGTGGTCGTGCATTCAACCAAATCATTGTCGGCAAAGACCCGCACAATTTCAACAACTGCCATCGGGCGCTGGTTCTAATGGGTATGAACAGCACCAGAAATTCCAAAATCACATAAGAGGGCGTTCGAATATGTATCTGGCTTTTTCCCCAATGCGCAGTGATTCACAGCTCACTGTTGCACGCGACGGCGATGTCTTGGTTGTGAACGATATGCGCCTTGATTTTACGGGTGTCACTGAAGACGCTCCGCTGGATACAGCGGATATTGGATGTGAATGGCTCGTCGGTCCTGTGGCGCGCCACGACGGCGTGTTGCACATTGCGCTGATCTTGCCGCATGGCATGAATGCGCCAAAGGAAACGCTCTATCCTGAACCCATCGCTGTATCTGGCAACGGGCCAATCACATTGCCGCCCTATGCGTCTTTTGCTGCAAAGCCTGGTGAGCAGGAGCCTTCATGACCGTCGTCTAGGGGGTAACAGAAGACCGAAGAGCGGACCCCGGTACAACACCCGCCAAAGGAAAGTCGTTAAAGCGATACCTTAAAAAATAATCGGCCCGGTGGCGCAAGCCGCGGGCCGATTACTTATTCAAAACAGGGCTGAAAGCCGAGTTTCGGCAACTTTGCGATACGCCTCAGAGGCTTTCTTCGATCCACGTTTTCAGAGCTGCCTTGGGCGCAGCGCCTGCGCGGTTCGACACCACTTCGCCATTTTTAAAAATGAACAGCGCCGGAATACCGCGCACGCCCATGGCGACGGCCGAATTCGGGTTACTGTCGACGTCGATCTTGGCGATTTTGACCTTGCCGCCCATTTCGGCGGCCAGCTCTTCCAATGCCGGGCCGATCTGTTTGCAAGGGCCGCACCACTCGGCCCAGAAATCTACGACGACGGGGATATCGGAATTTTTGACTTCAGCGTCAAAGGTAGCATCGGTGACGGCAACGGTGGCCATGGTAATCTCTCCTAGGGATCAGGGCTTTGTTCGCGAACCTAGGTAGCAAGGCGGCGCGCGTCAAGCAATCTGGGCGCTGCTGAGTGCATCTGTCACGAGATCGTGCGGCAAGGGCATGAGCGTCGCGGTTCTTGTCCAGAGGATAGCGGTTTCAATCCTGTGGTTTGGGTAAATTGCGGCCAGCGCATGGGCATAGGCCCCCATTTGCCGCAAAAGACCGTCCGGGCAGTCCTCTGGTCCATCCGGCACCATCACGTTGGTCTTGAAATCGACCGCAAGTATGCGGTCCGGTTCAATGATCAACCGGTCAATCGTACCGTGCATACGCCGCCCATTCAGCGCGTCAAGAGTGGCGGTGATTGACACCTCGGCCAGCGTTGAAGGGGCGAAAATTGGCTGAAGTCCGGGGCGCGTCAAAACTTTTTTAGCCTCGCCAAGCAGCAGGGCAAGCTCGTCTCCGACGGCGCCATCACTGCCCTGGTTCAACAGCCGTCCGGCGGTGGCGGGCCAATTCTGTGCGGGGACCTGGGGCAGGAATTCAAGCAGGCGATGCACCTGACGGCCACGCCGTTTGGCGGCCTCTTCATCAAGGCCCTGTTCACCGGGCAAGGCCTTGTCGCCGCCCATGTCAGAGGGGCTTATGGTTTTCGGTTTTGGATCAATCTCAGGTGCGGGCTGGGCGAAATAGGCGGCAAGAGGGGTAATGTCAGGCTTTGACATAGGGACCATAACAGTCTCTGTTTCGGCCCAATCACCGAATTCAAGCCGAAAGCCAGGCCCGCTGGAAAAGTCAAAGGCGACCGCTCCTGCGCGTATCATCCCGTGCTTGATCTTCTCGTACCAAGTATCGCCCTGTTTGCCCAAATCACCAAAACCCGCGACGATAAGCCACTTTTCGGCCCGCGTCATTGCGACGTAGAGCAAGCGGTCGCGCTCTGCCATTTGCGCCGATTTGGCGGCTTCGGTCGCGTCGCGAATGGCCGGTGGCATCTGGTCTGATGTCCCGGTCCAAAGCGCGGCGTTGTCCGTGGGCACGATCTGGCCCATGGTCGGTGGCTTGCGTTGCGCCGTGTCCGGCAGGATAACAATCGGCGCTTCAAGCCCCTTGGCGCCATGTACCGTCATGACCCGGATACGATTGCCGGCGCTGTCCATCTGGCGCTTGATTTCAAGATCGTCGGTTTCCATCCAGACGAGAAACCCCGTCAGACTATCAACAGCGCGCTGCTCATAGGCCATCGCCTGGGACAGCAACGCATCAATGCCGTCTTCCGCTTCTTGCCCAAGTCGGGCCAAAAGTTTGCGCCGTCCATCATGGCGCGTCAAAATTCGCTCGATCAGGTCATAGGGACGCAGGAAATCCGCCTGCCTGCTCAGATCGTCCAATATCCGCCGGGTTTCGGGGAATTCCGCGGCACGATCGCGCAGTTCGGCCGACAGATACCGTTGCTTGCGCCCCTGCGCGAGATCGTAAAGCTCTGCCTCGGACCAGCCGAAAAGCGGCGAGCGAAGAGCCGTCGCGAGCGCCAAACTATCCTCGGGCGTCGCAAGATAAGACAAAAGCGCCGCAAGATCGCGTACGGCAAGCTCTGCCCCGACCTTGAGCCGATCCGCCCCGGCGATCGGCAGACCCTGTAGCTTGCATTCACGGATCACCTCGTGAAAAAAACCGGATCGCCGCCGCACCAGAATAAGGAAATCACCCGGCTCTACCACGCGAAAGCCAGAGGGCGATGTTTCATCCGGAATCGCCTGATTGCTGTCGATCATCCGGCGAATATTGCGGGCGATCTGACGGGCGAGAATGATCGCCGGATCATTGGCGGTACGGATATCAACGGGCAAGTGCCAGTCGGGGGTCTCGTCCTGATCCTGTTTTTCGACCAAAGGCCAGAGATCGACACGACCAGGGAGGGCCAGTTTAAAAGCTTTGTGACCCTCTTCCGGCGTAAACCCGCTTTCCTGACTATTTTCAAAACAGTGATCCACCACCGACAAAATGGCGTGCGACGAGCGGAACGAATAGGCCAGGACCAAAGACTGCAGGGGCGAGTCGGTCGCCGAAAGGCGCGCGTCAAAGTCGTGTTGCATGCGGTCAAATTCGCGCGGATCGGCCCCCTGGAAGGAATAGATCGACTGTTTCTTGTCGCCGACGACAAAAATCGTGCGCAACACATCGGCGCGCGCGCCCTCGCCGCTGGTAAATTCCTGCGCCAGCCGCTCGATCACCTGCCATTGAGCCGGGCTTGTATCCTGGGCCTCGTCCACGAGAATGTGGTCGATCCCGCCATCAAGGCGAAACAGAACCCACGCGGCGACATCGGGGTTGGTCAAGAGATCGCGGGCGCGCAGGATCAGGTCGTCGAAATCAAGCAACCCACGCAATTGCTTGGCGCGTTCATAGGCCGGTAGAAAATGCCGCGCAAAATCGTGAAGCGCGCGCGTTTTCTGCATCGCGATCAGGGAAAGGCGCGCGCTTCGCGCTTCCTCTACCCGAAGCATCCATTGTTCGACCTGCTTCATGATCGGGGCAAGAACGCCTTGCGTGGCCTTGGTGGGAAAAGTGCCTATCTTGGCCGAAAAGGGTGATTTTGCCGTCGCGCCGGTTAGGAAAGCATCCTCTAAAACCTGCAGCGCATCAAAATCAAGCCGCATGACCTTGCTCAGCTTGGCTGCCGCCTTGACGTCATTGGCCGATCCGCCTTTGAGCGCCGCCAGCATTTGATCCAGAAGCGCGCGTTCATTGCCCAGAAAAACCCGTTCAATGATCATCTCCGGATCAAGATGCGCAGGCTGATCAAAAATTTCGGAAAGCTTGGCGTCGCTCAGGTCATGGCCAAACAAAGCCCTGTGGCGGACGATTTCAGCGGTCAGTTTGTCGAAACTTTCGCCAGAATAGTGACGCGCTAGAGCGTAAAACGCTTCTGCGCCTCTGCCCTCTGCAAGTTCTTCCACAATCTCGCTTCGCAACAGGGTGGCGGTGCGATCCTCCATCTCGGTAAATTGCGGCGTGACCCCGGCCTCTAGCGGAAAGCGACGCAGTAAAGAGGCGCAAAACGAGTGGATCGTTTGAATTTTAAGCCCGCCTGGCGTTTCGATTGCCCGGGCAAAAAGCCGTCGCGCGTCTTGCAGGGTCTCTGCGGTGATCGTGCCTTCAAATCCAAGATCGCGAAGCTCTTTGATCAACGCATCGTCGGCCAGCATCGCCCAGGCCCCAAGCCGCCGGAACAGACGGTTTTGCATCTCGCTTGCGGCGGCCTTAGTGTAGGTCAGGCACAAAATATGCTGTGGATCGACCTGATCCAGCAATAGCCGGGCCACGCGGTCGGTCAAAACCCGCGTCTTGCCCGACCCGGCATTCGCCGATAGCCATGTCGAGCGATCGGGCCGTGCCGCGTCGATCTGGCGTTGCGTGGCGTCGTTGCGTTCGCTCATTGGCCCATATCCTTCAAATCGGCCGGGTCGGTGATATCCCACTCGCCAAAGCGGGCAAGCTGATCATATTCCCCTTGCTCGTCACTATTTCGCGGCGCGCGGCGCGCGACGTAACCCTTTGACGGGTCCATATAGGCAGAGATCAGTGCGTGAAATTCCGCCCAAACCTTTGCCGGCGGTTCATCCTCTAATGGGGCTTCTTCTTCTTTTGGGTTGCTGCCAAGGCCGATGAAAACCGCACGCGCGACCTTGGTCGGGCCGATCTCGCCAAATCCCTCGCGCTCGGCGATTGCGGCCTCAAGCAAAAGCTGTTTGTCAAAGGCCCGTTGCTCTTTCTTGCTGGGCGGCGCCCCGGTTTTATAATCATAGATGTGCAGGTTGCCGTAACGATCAAGGTCAAGCCGGTCGGCCTTTGCCGTGAGGGTAAAGCCAAGATCGGCAAGCGCGGCCTCGCCCCTGGCCTCGAATGCGATGGGGTTGGCGAGGGTACGGCGGCCAAGCTCGCCATCAATAAACCAATCGGCAACCCGCTCAAGCCGCGAAAGCCAAAGCACGCGCGCCTCGGCCCATGGCACGTTTTTGGCAATAATAGTGACTGCTTTTTCCATCAAGAGCGCACGGGTACAGCGGGTTGGGTCCTCTAGCGTTTCTCGCACAAAACATTCGAGCACCTCATGCAGAACCGTGCCGCGCAACAAGGCGTCGGGTTGTTTCATAAGCGGATCAAGCCGTCGCAGGCCAAGAATATGGCGGGCATAGATCGCATAAGGATCTCGGATCAGCCGCTTGATTTCCGTCACCGAAAGTTGTGTGGGCCGTGCAGAGACGGGCGGACAGGGAGCGGGGCGCTTTGCCAAGGGCGTATATCCCGGCTCTTCAAGTTGCGCGACACATTCAAGCCAGCTGCGCCCGCGCTCTCGCATCCCCTCAAGCGCCGCTACGCCGCCTTGATCCGGCAGGCCCGACAACAGGTTCTGCATCCGGTTCAGCCATCGCGACACCACCGTTTCCGCATCATCAGAGCGTACAGACCGCGTAAGCCAGACCTCGGGCGCGGCAATGGCCTGTTGAAAATCATGCGCCGAAAGACCAATCCGCCGTTCCGGCAGCAATAGACCCGCCTGATGGCGCAATGTGCGGTTTAGCCAAGGGTCGGGTTTGGGCGCCTCGGGCCAGCTTCCTTCGTTCAAACCCGCAAGAATAAGCAGGTCAGCGCCCTGAACCCTGGCCTCGAGTGTGCCCCAGATCAGGATGTTTGGATGTGGCTCGATCGGGTTGCGCACCTCGCGGGCGGCAAGGATCTTGTGAAACAGATTTGCGTAATCGGCGGCATTCAGCGCCCCGGCAACCCCGGCCTCGGCCGAGAGTTCGGCAATGGCCTTTTGTGCCTCTTGCCCGGCATCCTTTTGCCAAAGCGTGCCAGATCCGTCGCCGCTACTGCCTTGCGCGATTTGCTCGGTCAGGGAGACATGCGCCGCGACGCGGGCTGAAAGCGCGATATCGTCAGAATCCTCACGATCCGTAAAACAGGTGCAAAGCCAGTCCACCCACGGCGCCGCCATCTCTTCCTTGCGTCCTTCGGCCCAAAGCCGCAGGCTTGTCCCGGTCGGATAAGGCGGGCCGTGGCGGCGCAAGTGCAACTCAAGTTCCCGCGTCAGGCGCAGGTGATCGCCCCGGTCCCTTCCTTGGTGGGTAAGCGGATGCTTGAGCAGCGTCAAAAGCGCCTCGGCCGTCAGGCGATGACGAAAAAGATCGCCGACATGGCGCAACAATCGACCCGGTGGCGACAGGTGAAGCGGCTCTCCGGCGCTGTCATCGGGAAGGATGTTCCAGCGATCAAGCGCCGCCGTCACCTGGCGTGTCAACATGCGGTCGGGCGTGATCAAAGCGGCGGTTTTCCCCTCTTGTGCCGCTGCACGCAGGCGCATGGCAATTGCCAGTGCTTCGTGCCGTGTCGAGGGGGCCTCAAGCAGGGTCACCTTTTCAAGCGCGCCGGGAATATCACAGAGATTTGGCCCGTCGCGCAGCCATTGATCAGTCACAGGCGCAGGGCGCAACGCAAGCGAGACCATGGCGTTGCGCTGTGGGCTTACGGGGGCCTGATCACTCCAGCGGCGAATGTCGCTGGCGGCGATTCCAGCCCCGGCGGCAAACCGGTGAAAGCGGTATTGCGGGTGATCCTCGGACAGCATGGCATTTTCAAGCGAGGTCCAGACATGCCCGGGCATGTCGAAATCAAAACCCGGCAACACCACTGCCCCCTGCGGCAGACGCGCCACCGCCTGCATTAAAAGCTGTGTCGCGCCGCGCGACCCGGTTGAACCTGCGACGATGATCGGATGTTGAGGCGGATCAATCTGCCACTGTTGCGTGCGATGCAGAATGACGCGCCGTTGGCGGGTTTCCACATCGGGTTGATCAAAACCAGCGTCGAAATAGTGACGAACAATGCCCAAAAACGATTTTATCCGCGCCCAGTGCCCCGATTGATCGGTGATATCGAGGGTGTCGAGCACATCCGGGGATACACCTTCGCCGTGCATCTCATCCATTAAGGCCGCAAGGCTATCGGCCAGATCAAAGAGCGCGCTGCGCGGGGCGAGGTCGGGTTGGTGATCCAAAAGCGCGCTGATCAGTTGAACCAACTCAAGGCGGCGACGCAATGAGGGCACGGGATCGGGGATTTGCCCAAGGTCCCAAGCTTCACCTAAATCGGTTACAAGGCTGATTTGGGGCAACAAGAGCGCGGGACCCTGATCAAAAAGATCGCGAATCCGCCGCGCCATCCGCTTGGTATTTACGATCAAACGGACCCGCGCCAAGGCTTCGGGCGGCTGATCCCTGTGGCGGGCGATCAGGCCATCCACCAAAGCGCGCGGAAAATCCACGCCGGGCGGCAGGCCAAAGACCCGCGGCGTGTCGCTTGCCTCAAACATCGGACCAACCAAGCATATCTTCGGCAAGCTCTATGCCCTCAGGTCGGCCAACATCGCACCACGTTCCGGGATAAGACGTGGCAAAAAGCCGATCGTTGGCAAGCATCTTGTCCCACAAAAGGTTAAGCGAAAAGCTGGTCTCGGGGATGTCGTGCAGAAGGTCGGTCTTGATAATCTGAACCCCGGAATAAATCGCGCCGGGGCCGCGTTTGGCGTGCATGTCATCCTTGAGTACGAAATCGCCGACACCGGCATGGCCAATGGCCTGTGGCTTGGCGATGCAAAGCAAGAGTGCGTCCATCTTTTCAGGGTTCCAAAGCGCGGCAAGGTGTTCAAGAGGGTTTGGCCCGCGCCACACGGCATCGGTGTTCATGGTGATCACCGGCCCGGCCCCCAAAATCGGAAGCGCATGGCGAAGCCCGCCGCCGGTTTCAAGGATATCGGGGGTTTCATGCGACAGGGCAACGCCGGTTCCGGCAAGGTGGCGTGCCAGAGGGTCGGGCAGATAATGCAGGTTGGCGACAACGCGGTCCGCACCATAGCCACGCGCCATATCAAGCGCGTGATCAATCAACGGCCTGCCGGCCACCCGAACAAGCGGCTTGGGTTGATCGGCGGTCAGTGCGCCCATTCGTGTGCCGAACCCTGCGGCAAAAAGCATTACCGGGTAGGGTGAGAAGGGCATTGATCTTTGAGCCTTTGCAAAATGATGGGGGTTGGTGGCAAAAGGGCGGCGCGGACAATTTCTGCAACAGGCGCCATTTCGGGATGGGACAGATCACGCTCAAGATGCGCCCAGACCCGCGGGATCAGGTCAACATAATGCGCCTTGCCGTCACGCATACAAAGCCGGGCGAACACCCCCAGAATGCGCAGGTTTCGTTGCGCGCCAAGACAGGCATAGGCGGTTTCAAAAGTCTCAGGATCGGCGCCGGACCTGTCGATATATCGGGTGATCATGGCGTGCTGGATCGCAGGTGGAACATCGCGCCTGGCATCTTGAAGGACCGAGACAAGATCATAGGCCCGATGACCCAACATCGCGTCCTGAAAATCCAAAAGGCCAACCCGCGCCACGCCTGTACGATCCGGCAGCCATAACAGGTTCTCTGCATGGTAATCGCGCTGAACAAGAACATCGGCGGCGCTTGCATGCGTATCGAGGGCGGTCTTGATCGCCGCATGAAACGCCGGTCGGCCCGCGCCAATATCGCCCGCCACACCAAGCTGATACCAATCAAAAGCCAGGGCCGCCATATCGGCCATCACATTCGGGCTATAGCGGGCAAGGTCTGGCGGCGGGGCGTGACGGTGAAGCTCTGCCAAAAGGTCGGTTGCGGCGGTATAAAGCGGCAATTCAAGGCGGGCGTCGTTGGGGATAACCCGCGCGAAAAGGGCGTCGCCAAGGTCTTCGAGGATCAAAAAGCCGTTTTCCGTGTCCTCGGCCAGAATGCGCGGCGCACTCAGGCCAAGCCCGGTAAGGTAACGCGCGATGTGCACAAAAGGTCGCACATCCTCGCCCTTTTGCGGCGGGGCGTCCATCAGAACAGCCGTTTCGCCACGGTCCGCATGGCCAAGCCGCAGGTACCGTCGGTTCGACGCATCGCCCGCAAGCGGCGCGATACTGGCATCGGCCCAATCGGTGTTTGCGATGAAATCCTGTTGCAGGATGGCGCGATCGGTCATTGCAGACCCCCCTTGATCCTTTCGGACCAATTGGCATCGGACCATGTCAGGTGCAAGAGGCGTTCATCCTCCTGCGCGCCCGACTCGAACCCAAGGGAGAGGGCGGTGTCGGGGGCCAGATCGGCAAGCCGGTCCGGCCATTCGACAAGGCAGATCGCGTCGCAAAAGGCCTCGGTTAGGCCAAGTTCAATCAACTCGGACGGATCGCCAACCCGATAAAGATCAGCATGCCATATATCGCCGGATGTGCCGGGATAAGTCTGAACCAAGGTATAGGTGGGTGACGGCACATCCTCGGGTTCGACGAGAAGGGCCTGGATAAGACAGCGGGCGAAATGGGTTTTGCCCGCGCCTACACCGCCCGACAGCAAAAGCACATCACCCGCATGCAGGAGTGGCGCCATTTTTTGCGCCAGGGCACAGGTGGCGTCGGGGCTGGACAGGGCAAGTGTAAGGCTGTGGTCGGGCATGACATGACACTACACGCGCCACGCCTGCCCGCAACCGGGATCAGGCCGTATCGGCGTGTGCAGCGTTTGAAATATCCGGGACAAGCTCTGTTAGACAGATCATTGTCAAACCACCGCCGAGCGGTACCACCCGGCACTTTGCCCCATCCCCACCCGGTCGCCCGACCGTGTCGACAATCGGCAAGCCAAGCGATTTGCGGGTGATCTTTTCCTCGACCTCGGCCCAAAGGCCCACGTCGGGATAACGTGCATGACACGCCGCCAGGATATCCTGAAGGTTCATGTCGGCAAAGCTTCCGTCAGGGTCGATGTTCAAAAGCGCGCTGAAGGTCTTGTTGCAGAACATCAAACGGTTCTCGGCCGAAAGCACGGCAACCCCCTCTTTCAGTTGATCCATTACCGTCTGGCGCAGATCAAGCTGCATGCGGTGGCGCCGGGTGGCCAGAATCTCGACCGAGATATCCTCGAACAGGAAGGCAACCGCGCCATCGGGATGTGGACGGCCGGTGACACGATAGGTCTGCCCCGTGGGCAGGCTCCAAACCTCTTGGTAAAGTCCGCCGGCGGCGGTTTTGACCATGTCGTTGATCTGGCCGCGCCAACTGGCATAGTTCTTGGGTTCCGGCATGACCTGACGGTCGCGCAGGGTGTCAAAAAAGCTGATCAGGCTTGGCCGCGCGCTTAGGTACTCGGGCGCGAGTGAAGTGAGATCAAGCAAGGCCGGATTGAACAGCGCAAGGTTCTTGTTGCGATCAAACACCACAAGCCCTGTGGTCAGATTCGCAAAGGTCTTGGTCAGGGTCTGGACAAACTCGCGCTGAATGGTTTCGGCGCGGATGACCCGGGTGATGTCGCTGGCATAGTGGGCTTTGCCTGCGTCGGTGCCGGTTGAATGCAGGTCATACCAAAGGTCACAGGGCCCTTCGGGATTTTCCATCGACACGCATGTGGATGTTGAAATGCCAGATTCAAGCGGGGCTTCAACGTCCTGGATCATGTGCGCTTTTTGATCCGCGTTAAGGGCTTTGGCGGCGTCGTTTTCCCAAGTGACCTTGTTCTCCTTGTCACTGAACCAAACCGGCAATGGTGCCGCCATCAGGGCATCGGCGCGCCCTTCAAGCGCCTTGAGATGACGGATGGTGTCATGCAGCGCCACCGATTCCGGCGCGAGGGTGTCACGCAAGCTCAGGCGCACGGATGTCTTGTTGCGCACAAAGTCGAGTTGCGATTTCAAATCCGGATCATTGCTGAGGCGCGTTACATCGCCGGTCAGATCGCCAAGTGCGTCGGGCAGATCACAGAAGCGACAGCCAAGCCAACGCTTCATCCGCTGCCAGTCGGTTTCATCCTCGGTTTCCGCCTCTGGTAAATCAAACGAGGCCGCATCATGGTTGATCAGGTCTTCACCCTGAAACAAAAAGCTGTTGGACCGGCTCCCGGATTGCGGCAAAAGCGCATCGCGCCTCGGGCCGGTTCTTGATATCCCGACAAGCCAGAGCACGGCGAATGAGAACACGACCACAAGGCCGCCAAGCAGGACAGCGTTCGATAGGGTAAGATTGACCATGCAACACCTTTTGTCTCAGCATTTGGGTCAAGCTTTATAGAAACTGGTTAAGACCGGCTTAATGCGCGCCGCATCTCTTTGAACCTTGCCGCGATTCAGACCTGAAACGGCTGGTTTTCGCCGAGGGGTGACGCATCAGGGCCGCTTGGCGATTCTATTGCGTGGCGCTCCCATGTCACTTCGACAAAGGCGCCGGTGCGCGCCGAATAGCTTTCCCTGGTTTTGAAAGACTCCGACCCGTTGGCGAAACTCAGGTCGGCGCCCGAGCGTTCAAGCAGTGTCTTGGCTATGAAAAGGCCAAGGCCCATCCCTTCGTATTCGGGCCGACGCGGGTCATTTGAGGGCGCGCGTCGCCGCATGAACGGATCGCCAATGCGGCCCAGAAGATGCGGCGGGTATCCGCGCCCGTCATCCATGATCCGAAGGGTGATGGCATCCTCGTTCCAGCTTGATTCAACCCAGACATTTTCACGCGCGAAATCCACGGCATTCTGGATAAGGTTGCGCAGCCCGTGAATAACTTCGGGACGGCGGAGTACGTTTGGCTGGGACAGAAGATCGCCCTCGTCGGCGGCATGGTCGAAATGAATATGCTTGCCGCGATCAATATGGGGTTCTGCGGCCTCTTCGATCAGCGCCGTCAAGGGGGTGGTGCGCAGGTGAAGGTCATCCTTACCTGCCCGCCCCATCGAGCGCAGTATATCGCGACAGCGGTCTGTCTGTTGCACGATCAACAGCGCATCCTCGCGCAGGTCGGGGCGCTCGACGAGTTCTTCGGCCAGTTCTGCACTGGCAAGCTTGATCGTGGCCAGCGGTGTGCCAAGCTCATGCGCAGCCGCCGCGACAACGCCGCCAAGATCGGTCAGCTTTTGTTCGCGCGCAAGGGCCATTTGCGTGGCCTGCAAGGCATCTGACATGGCGTGCATTTCCTGCACGATCCAGCGGGAATAGACACCAAGAAAGATCACCGCGATCACGATCGCAACCCAGTTGCCAAAGCGAAACACATCCGGCACCCGCAGGATAAACCCCTGCTCGGTGCGCAATGGCAAATAAAACTGCATCAGCAAAGACACGATCAGGATCGCCATCAACCCCAGAAACGCGGTTGAACGGGATGAAAGCGCCGAAGCAGACACCGTGACCGGCCCCACGATCAGAATTGAAAACGGGTTGTTCAACCCGCCGGTCAGATACAACAGCAAGCCAAGTTGCAGCATGTCAAACAGCACCACCAATAGCGTGTCCTGTTCGGACAGGCGCTTGTTCTCGGCAAAGACAAAGGCGGCCACGAGGTTGCTGACGATGGAAACCCCGATCACCAGAAAACACAGGCCGATTTCAAGGTTGAGGTCGTAAAATCGCTCGGCAACGACAAGGGCGCTGGCCTGACCGACAATCGCCCACCATCGCAACAACACCAATGTGCGCAGGCGAATCCAGTTTCCGCTATGGCGCGATTTGAAGGGGGCGGCGGTGTGATCAACCATATGTGCGATTGCGTCCCATTGCATGCGGGGAAGGGGGTGATAGATAGGCTGAAAGTTGCACCCAACGCCCCCTAACGCAAGGAAATCCCGATGACCCGTCTGATTGCCATTGCCGCCACAACCGCCATCATTCTGCTTGTTGGTGTAACCTATTACATGACCACGCGGGCCGGAAGCGACGATCAGTTTGCCCAATGCCGCGCCTCAAGCGTGGCAGGCGGCGCCGGACAGATCGGTGGGCCGTTCACCCTTGTGGATGAAACCGGCGAAACGGTGACCGACAAGGATGTGATTGACCAGCCAAGCCTGATCTATTTCGGCTACACCTTCTGCCCGGATGTCTGTCCGCTCGATGCCGCCCGCAACGCCGAGGCGGTGGATATTCTCGAAAGCCGTGGCAAAATGGTAAAGCCGGTCTTTATCTCGATTGACCCGGCGCGCGACACGCCCGAAATGCTTGCCGAGTTCACCGATTACCTGCATCCGCGCATGCTTGGCCTGACCGGATCGACCGAACAGGTCAAGGCGGCAAGCCAAGCGTATCGTACGTTTTACCAAGCGCAAAAGCCCGCCGAGGGCGAAGAAGATCTCTATCTCGTGGATCATTCCACCATGACTTATCTGACCTTGCCCGAGCATGGCTTTGTCGAGTTTTTCCGCCGCGATATCACCGCCGAGCAAATGGCTGATCGCATTCAATGTTTTATTGATGCAAGCTAAAGCATTGCGATTGTTTGACGCAGCCATACGCGCGGGCTAGAACCTTTCTAGAGACAAGGTGAACAGGAGAGACAGCATGGGCGGCGAGCTTGATATCGGTGAAGATAAATCGCTTCTATTGCTGGATGATGATGAACCTTTCCTGAAGCGTTTGGCCAAGGCCATGGAAAAGCGCGGTTTTGAAGTGGAAACCGCCGGTTCGGTCGCCGCCGGGCGTGCCATTGCCACCGCAAGACCCCCGGCCTATGCGGTGTGTGACCTGCGGCTCGAGGATGGCAACGGCCTTGATGTGGTCGAAATCATCCGCGAAAAACGCCCCGATAGCCGTATCGTTGTTCTTACCGGTTATGGCGCGATTGCCACAGCGGTTGCCGCGGTCAAGATCGGCGCGACGGATTATCTCTCGAAACCTGCTGATGCCACGGATATCACCAATGCGCTGCTGGCCACCGGTGATGAATTGCCGCCGCCACCCGAAAACCCGATGAGTGCGGATCGCGTCCGTTGGGAACATATTCAGCGGGTCTATGAGCTTTGTGATCGCAACGTAAGCGAAACGGCGCGTCGCCTGAACATGCACCGCCGCACGCTTCAGCGTATCCTGGCCAAGCGTTCGCCACGCTAAGCAAAACGGCGGTGCGCTGGGCCAGACGTCAAATTTTGTCTGATTTGGCAACAATTTGTAATTTTGCCAAAGATTAGGCAGAAAAAGGATTGTATTAATTCACCTAAGATAGTGTTTGGCGATGACAAGCGTTTAACAGGGGTTGAAGTCTTTGGGTGTGTGGCAGTCATATCGGATGCGGCTGCGGCGAAAGCGGGCAAAAATACGCGCTTATCGCAAGCATTTCTCGCTGACTCCGGTTGCCAACCGAACGGAAAAGGTTCGCCCCGGTGACATCCTGTTGTTTTCCACGCTGCGCGATGAACATATCCGGTTGCCGTATTTCCTTAAATATTACCGTGATATGGGTGTGTCGCATTTCCTGATCGTCGATAATGACAGCACCGATGGCGGTGCCGAATATCTTGCGCAACAGGATGACGTGTCGGTCTGGTCCACCAAATCAAGCTATAAGCGGGCCCGCTTTGGGGTGGACTGGCTGAATTGGTTGCAGCAGAAATACGGCCATGGTCACTGGACACTTGTCGTCGATGCCGATGAATTCTTTGTCTATCCGTTCTGCGATACGCGCCCGATCCGCGCGCTGACCGATTGGCTTGATACCAGCCAGGTGAAATCCTTTGGCGCGATGCTTTTGGATATGTACCCAAAGGGCCGGATTGATGCGGTGCCCTATCAGATCGGGCAAAACCCGCTTGAAATTGCCGCCTGGTTTGATCCGGGCAATTACGTGATCGCGAAGAACAAGTTTTACGGCAATGTCTGGATTCAAGGCGGGCCACGGGCGCGGGTGTTCTTTCCTGACGCCCCGAAAAAAGCCCCGGCACTCAACAAGACGCCGCTGGTCAAATGGGACCGCCGCTATGCCTATGAAAGCTCGACTCATATGCTTTTGCCGCGTGGCCTTAACCTTACCTATGATGAATGGGGCGGTGAAAAGGCCAGCGGGATACTGCTTCACGCCAAGTTTCTTGATACCTTCACCGCCAAAGCCGCCGAAGAATTAACCCGAAGGCAGCATTATTCGGCCAGTGTCGAATACAAGGCCTATGCAAGGACCGTGCAAGAAAACCCAGAGCTTTGGTGCAAATGGTCGGAAAAATATATAAACTGGCGTCAGCTGGAAATTCTTGGCCTAATGTCCAAGGGCAACTGGGCATGAGGGAAGGGCAGTAAATCATGGGTGTCGGGATCATCATGCTGGTCCATACCGCCTTTGGCCGCGCCGAACAGGTGGCGCGCCACTGGGCGGCGGCGGGCTGTCCGCTGGTGATCCATGTGGACAAGGCCGTGCCGCGCAAGGCCTATGATGCCTTTGTAAACGCCCTGTCGGATATGCCCGATGTACGCTTTGCCAAGCGGCATCGCTGTGAATGGGGCACCTGGGGCCTTGTGGCCGCGACACAGGGTGCGGCCAAAATCATGATCCGTGACTTTGCCGATGTGCGCCATGTCTATCTTGCGTCGGGCTCCTGCCTGCCGCTGCGCCCGGTGCAAGAGTTGATTGATTACCTTGCCAAGCGCCCGCATACTGATTTCATCGAATCCGCCACCACCGCCGATGTGCCCTGGACGATGGGGGGGCTTGATCAGGAACGCTTTACCCTGCGGTTCCCGTTTTCATGGCGCAATCATCGCTATCTTTTCGATAAATATGTGGCCCTGCAACGTCTGCTGCGCTTTAAACGGCGCATCCCCAACGGCATTGTCCCGCATATGGGAAGCCAGTGGTGGTGCCTTACACGCCAGACGCTCTCGGCTATTTTGCAAGACCCCGAGCGCGCGACCTATGACCGCTATTTCAGCAAGGTCTGGATTCCCGATGAAAGCTATTTTCAGACGCTGGTGCGGCAATATTCCCGCCAGATTGAAAGCCGGTCCCTGACGCTGTCGAAATTCGACTATCAGGGCAAACCCCATATTTTCTACGATGACCACCTGCAACTCTTGCGGCGCTCGGATTGTTTTGTGGCGCGCAAGATATGGCCCTTTGCCGATCGCCTCTATCAAGCGTTCCTGACCGATCAGGCCGGCGCTATGAACCGGACCGAGCCGAATCCGGGCAAAATTGACCGGATTTTTGCCAAGGCAGTCGAGCGGCGCACGCGCGGGCGCCCCGGCCTTTACATGCAAAGCCGGTTTCCGGTCGAGGGCCGTGAAAACGGTCTGACATGTGCGCAATATTCCGTGTTCGAAGGGTTTTCCGACTTGTTCGAGAATTTCGAGCCGTGGTTGGCCAAAATGACCGGCATGCGCGTGCATGGCCATCTTTTTGCGCCCGAAAGGGCCGAATTTTCCGATGGCCAAAAGGTGATAAACGGCGCGCTCAGCGATAGTGCTGCGCTGCGCGACTATAACCCGCGCGCGTTTCTGGCGAGCCTGATCTGGAATACGCGTGGTGAACGCCAGTGTTTTCAGTTTGGCCCGCGCGACAAGCAAAAGATCGAGTGGGAGATCACCAAAGACCCGAACGCGCAGATTTCGGTGATTTCCGGGGCCTGGGCCGTGCCGCTTTTCAAATCCAACAGCAATTTCTCGGATATCCGGCGTGAGGCGGCGCTGTTACAGCGCGTTGAGAGTAAACATCTTGACGTGCTGCGCTCGCCCTGGACCAAGGCACGGGTGCGGATATGGACCATGGCCGAGTTCGTCGAGGCCCCGATGGAGCCGCTCCAGACCATCATTGATGAAATCGGGCAGCAAAACCTGCGTGGCCTTGCCGAGGTGCCCCGCATGACCGACCTGAGCGGCTTTGGACAGTTTCTTCAAAACCTCAAGAACCAGGGCATGCACCCCTATCTGATGGGTGATTTCCCGGTCGAGCACAGGCTGCACGAGCCCCAGCAGAACCAGCGCAAACCTTATCTGGTGCGGTAAATATTGATGACAGCCCCGTTTGACTATTTCGTCGTGTTTGCAGAAATGCGCACCGGATCGAATTTTCTTGAAAGCAACCTCAACAGTTTTGAAGGGATCGAATGCCATGGTGAGGCGTTCAATCCTCATTTCATCGCCTATCCCAACAAGACCGAGGTTCTTGGCGTGTCCCAGGCGATGCGCGATGGCGATCCGGGCCGATTCATCGAGGCGATCAAGACCCAGTCGGACGGGCTTGGCGGCTTTCGGTTTTTCCACGATCACGATCCAAGGGTGCTTGATGTGGTGCTGGACGACCCGCGCTGTGCCAAGATTGTTCTCACGCGCAACCCGGTCGATAGCTATGTGTCGTGGAAAATCGCCCAGGCCACCGGCCAGTGGAAGCTGACCAATGTCAAGCGGCGCCGCGAAAGCAAGGTGGATTTCGACGGGCTTGAATTTGAACGCCATGTGGGCCGACTTCAGGAATTTCAGGTGTTCCTTTTGAACCGGCTACAGGCCAGCGGGCAGACCGCGTTTTACGTGGCCTATGAAGACCTTCAAAGCGTCGAGGTGATGAACGGGCTGGCGCAGTATCTTGGTGTGGAGACCAGGATCGAGGCGCTGGACGACTCCTTGAAAAAGCAGAACCCAAGCGCGCTTGAAGACAAGGTTTCAAACTTTGAAGAAATGGAGCGCGCGCTTGGTGGGCTGGACATGTTCAACCTGACACGCACCCCCAATTTCGAGCCCCGCCGCGGCGCCGCTGTGCCAGGATTTGTTACTGGGGCCAAGGCGGCGCTTTTGTATATGCCGGTGCGCTCGGGCCCCGAGCTTGAGGTGTGTCAATGGCTGGCCGCGCTTGATGGTGTCCCTGAAGAGACATTGCCAACCAAGCTCAATCAGCGGGCGCTGCGGCAATGGATGCGGCGCAAGGCGGGGCACCGCCGCTTTACCGTTTTGCGCCATCCCATCGCGCGCGCGCATGCGGCGTTTTGCGACAAGATCCTGGTCAAGGGGCCGGGATGCTATCGCGATATCCGCAAGACGCTGCGCAATTTTCACAAACTGCCGCTGCCCGGCGGTGAGCTTGATGAGACCTATGACCGGCACGCCCACCGCGAGGCCTTTGTTGGGTTTTTGACCTTTCTCAAGGCCAATCTGGCGGGCCAGACCGGCATTCGGGTTGATGCGCATTGGGCGACGCAGGCCTCGGTTCTGGAAGGAATGGCACAGTTCGGGTCGCCCGACATGGTGATCCGCGAGACCGAGATGAAAGGCTATCTTTGCGCCATTGCGCGGCAGGTCGGCTATGCCAAACCGCCGGTGCCTGCACAGGCGCCGGGCCGGAACCCCTTGACCTCTCAGAGATTTACGATGCAGAGATCGAAGCCTTGGCGCGGGATGTTTATCAGCGCGATTATATGACCTTCGGCTTCTCGGACTGGTCCTGAGGGTCAGGCGGCCTGAACCGCCTGCGCCTCAGTTAGAATCGTGTAAAGCGTGACAGGATCGCTATTCGAGCGCAGTTTGGCACAAAGCGAGGCATCGCGAAGCGTGCGCGACACAAGCGCCAGCGCCTTGAGATGCTCAACCCCCGCATCAAGCGGGGCAAACAGCGCAAAGGCAAGATCGACTGGCTGGCGATCAACGGAATCGAAATCGATCGGTTTTTCCAGCACGGTCAAAACGCCGACCACATGCTCCAACCCCTCAAGGCGGGCATGTGGAAGAGCGACGCCATTGCCCACACCGGTGGGGCCAAGGCTTTCGCGGTCCAAAAGCGCCTCAAGCGCGGCCGAGTGCGAAATCCCATAGGCAGATTCCGCAATTGTACCCAGTTCTTGCATGAGGCGTTTCTTGCTTGTCACACCTGACAGAGCCCGAACGGCCTGAGGATTCAGGATCATAGGTATTTCCATTATCTTTGCCGTTCAAACATGCGACTATGTCGCCTGCTGCCCCTGCTTTACGGGTCAATCCAGCCTATATTGCCATCTTCGCGGCGATAGACAACATTGACCGACTCTTTTCCCTCGTTGCGAAAGACCAGAACCGGGGCGCCCGCCAACTCCATCTGCATGACCGCCTCACCGACCGAAAGCGATGGAATTTGGGCTTCCATCTCGGCGATGATGATCGGCTGGAGGCTGTCAGGCTCTGATTCCGTTCCTTCACTGTCCGAAGCGAGGATATAAGAGGAAGCACCCGAGAGTTCAACCGGTTGCGGACGGTCGCGGTGATGATCCTTCAGGCGGCGCTTGTAGCGGCGAAGTTGCTTGTCCATTTTTTCGCAACATGCATCGAATGCGGCGTGGATTTCATGCGCCTTGCCGTTGGCCTGCGCCGTCAGGCCGGTGGACAGATGCACGATCGTTTCGCAGTTGAATTCGCTGCCAGTCTTGGAAAAGAATACATTCGCATCGGTCGGTCGCCCAGTATATTTATCGACAACGACCCCAAGGTTTTCTTTCACATAAACCTGAAGGGCTTCGCCAATATCGATCTGCCGTCCGCTGATTTGGTAACGCATCTTGTCTCCTTCATTTGACAAACCGGGTCAGCACGGCGCGCTTGCGCCGCGAGTTGTGCTAACTCCGGATGCTGAGAATTGACATATGTTGAAAGTGTTCGAAAACAGACCCTTGTCGTTGGGGACCTCCAGAGAACAGCACGAGTTCGACATATATCATGGATCAATTGACGCGCTTTCTGGGCAACTTGTCAATTCAAATTGAGGGATATGCCGGGTTTCTCCGACAAAGGCGGAAGGTCAAGAGATGCGGAAATTATCGCCAAGATAAACCCGGCGGACATTTTCATTCTCGACCACATCCTTGGGGCTACCTGACATGAGAACCTTGCCGTCATGCAGGATATAGGCCCGATCCACGATCTCCAGCGTTTCGCGCACATTGTGGTCGGTGATCAACACGCCGATGCCGCGTTTCTTCAGATCGGCAACCAGGTGGCGAATATCGCCAACCGAAATCGGATCGACCCCTGCAAAGGGTTCGTCCAGCAAAAGATACCGCGGTTGCGCCGCCAGACAGCGCGCGATTTCAACCCGGCGGCGTTCTCCCCCCGAGAGCGCAAGCGCCGGTGCGCGGCGCAAATGCTCGACCGAGAATTCCGACAACAGTTCTTCCAGACGCTCGCGCCGCTTGTAACGGTCGCTTTCGGAAATATCGAGGATCGCCATGATGTTGTCTTCTACCGACAGTCCACGAAAAATCGACATTTCCTGCGGCAGATAGCCAATTCCAAGCCGGGCACGGCGATACATCGGCAGGTTGGTCACATCCCGCCCATCAATAAAGATATGCCCGCCCTCGGGATAGATCAGGCCGGCGATGGCGTAAAAGGTTGTCGTCTTGCCCGACCCGTTGGGCCCCAACAAAGCGACCACCTCACCCTGCTGCAATGTCAAAGAGACATCGCGGATGACAACCCGCTTCTTATAGCTCTTGCGCAGGTTCTCGATCTGCAAGCCGGTGCTTTCATGCGCCAAGGTCAATTTGGGCTGTGTCATTGTCTGGACCGCGATTGAAGGATGGTCTTGACCTGGCCACTGACCCGCGCGGTGCCGGCGTTCAGGTCGACAAACAAGGTGTCGCCGGTGACGGCATTGCTGCCCTGAACCAGCAAGACATCGCCGCTCATCCTGATGATGCCGGTGGTGATGTTGTAATCGGCATTCGCGGATTCGGCGGCATCTTCGCCGCTCACAAGGGTCACGCCGCCCGAGGCAGCAAGGCTTTCGATTCCCGATTGATCCTTGAGATAAACCACCAGAACCCGAGGCGCCGACAGCCGCATTTCGCCCTGACCGATCACGACATTGCCGGCAAAGATCGCGGTGTTGTCATTCTGGTTGACGTTCAGGCTATCCGCAGTCACCTCGACCGGAAGCGAGCGATCCTGCTGAGATCCGCCAAAGGCGATTTGCGCGCCGCCCTGCGCCGCTGCGTTTACGGGCAGGCTCATCAAGAACAGCCCTGTCACCAACATCATTAATCTGGGCACTTGCATCATTCCTTGGACTTATGCGGTCGGTATATCAGCTTGACACCGCCAGTGAAAAGCAATTCCGGCGCCTTGGTCTCGGTGTTGTTGTGTAAGAGCATCCGGCCGGCATTGATACTGCCGATTGCGCCGCTGGCGATCACCGGGCCGGGGCTTTCAACGTGAATGGCATCAAGCCGCGCATCAAGCCGCTCTGTATCGACCGCGTAACCGGTCGAGGTGATAATATGAACCCTGCCGTTCAAGGTGGCGGTCAGGTCATTCTGGTTCATGTCGGCCCGCGTCGCGGTGATCTCGACCAGCGTACCCTTGGCAAGCCGGAGTTGCGCGTTGACCGCCTCTGCAAGAACGGTTTCCGGCGCGCCTTGTGCGGGTCGGGCGCTTTGGGCCGCGAACATGATTTCGTCGCCCTGTTGGGTGACCCCGGCAAAACTTGGCCTTGTGGCGCCCATATCCTTTGCGCGCTTTTCAATGTCGATCTGCGCGATTGACAGGGATTGCCTAGGATCAACGGTGCGCGCGATCATGAACAAGGTGGATAACAGCCCAAGGGCGGCCACTGGCAGGATGATTTTCATCCATGCAACAACCCGCAAATAGGTGTTATCCGCCCGCGCCATCAATGCGAAAAGATGTCGATCTCGGGCCAGCCCGCAAGATCAAGACGCGCGCGCGCCGGCAGAAAATCAAAACAGCTTTGCGCCAGATCGGTGCGCCCCTCGCGGGCCAACCGTACATTCAAGGCCTCGCGCAGGCGGTGCAGGTAAAGGACATCCGAGGCCGCGTAATCCAGTTGCGCATTGCTAAGCTTGGGCGTGCCCCAATCCGAGGTTTGCTGTTGCTTTGAGATATCAATGCTCAGCAATTCCTGAAGCAGGTACTTAAGGCCATGCCGGTCCGTATAGGTGCGGATCAGTTTGCTGGCGATCTTGGTGCAATAGACCGGTGCCGCGAGCGCCCCAAAGGCATGGTACATCGCCGCGATATCAAACCGGCCAAAGTGAAACAGCTTGAGCACATCCGGGTTTTCCAGAAGCGCCGCCAGATTGGGCGCGCTGGTCTGGCCCTTGGCGACCTGCACCATATGGGCGTTTCCATCGCCACCGGACAGCTGCACAAGGCAAAGCCGGTCACGATGCGGATGAAGCCCCATGGTTTCACAGTCGATGGCCACAACAGGCCCTAGGTCCAGCCCGTCGGGCAGATCGTTCTGATAGAGATGGTTTGCCATTTGATGTCCTTGCGCCCGGATGAAAAAGCATGGGCCTAGATGAATGAATTGGCCTTGTGATTAAGCGTTTTGCCAACATCCCTCAACCCGACATTTAGGCACTGGGCGGGGGGAATTCCAGTAAACACATATCAAACTGTCGCCAAAGGCGCTTGCGGTTGGGTCCTTGCTCGGCCAGAAAGTGGGCCAGGATGACAAAGGAGCACCCCCGTGACACAGGCCAATCAGATCGCCGACCGCGCCGCCGATTACCTTGCGCGGCGCTTGTACGAGGCCGGGTGTCGCCATGCCTTTGGCATGCCCGGGGGCGAGGTTCTGACCGTGATGGATGCGCTGTCTCGCGCCGGGATAGACTGCGTTCTGGCGCGCCACGAAAACGCCGCCGCCTTCATGGCCGAAGGGGTCTGGCACCGCACTGGCGCGCCCGGCATCCTTATTGCGACGCTTGGGCCGGGGGTGTTGAACGGGGTCAATGCGATTGCCAATGCCCATCAGGATCGCGTGCCGCTTATCGTGCTGTCGGGCTGTGTCGATGCCGATGAGGCGCTGACCTACACCCATCAGATTCTGGATCACGAGGCGGTTTTGCGCCCGATCACCAAGGCCACGTTTCGCCTGACGGCGCAGGGCGCGGATATCATCGCCGACAAGGCCATGGGCATCGCGCTTGAGGGGCGGCCCGGCCCGGTGCATATCGACGTGCCGATCAGTGTCGCCGACACCCGCGTGACCCTGCCGTTGCTGCGCCGTCGCCCGATGGCCGAGGTGATGGTGCCCGCGCCGGGCGAGGGTCTGAGCCGTGCGCGCGGTTGGCTGGCCGGTGCCGAACGCCCGGTGATGATCGTCGGCCTTGACGCGATGAACGAGGGGGCCGGCCCCGATATCGCCGCCCTGGCCGAGCGCCACGGCATTCCGGTGATCACCACCTACAAGGCCAAGGGCCTGATTGACGAAACCCACCCCATGGCGATGGGGGGCGCGGGCCTGTCGCCGCTGGCCGATGGCATTGTCGTGCCGCTGGTTAAGCGCGCCGACCTGATCCTTTGTGTCGGCTATGACCCGATTGAAATGCGCCCCGGCTGGCGCGAGATCTGGAACCCGGCCAAGGTCAACGTGATCGACATCACAGCGGTGGCGAACCATCAATACATGCATCAGGCGACGATGAATATCGTGGGGGATTCCGGCGCCAGCCTGCGCGCGCTTTGCGACGGCGTTACACCGCGCGCCACATGGCCCGGCGGCGAACCGGCGGCGGTGCGCGCCGCTTTGGCCGATGCCTTTCCGGATGACGATGACTGGGGTGCGGCCGGTGTGATCGCCGAGGCCCGCGCAACCCTTCCCGCCAACACCATCGCGACCTGTGACAGCGGCGCGCATCGCATTCTGTTGTCGCAAATGTGGACCTCTTACGCCCCACGGGCGCTTTTGCAATCCACCGCGCTTTGCACCATGGGCTGTGCCGTGCCGCTGGCCATGGGCGCCAAGATTGCCGAGCCTGATCGCCCGGTGGTAAGCTTTTCCGGCGATGCCGGTTTCCTGATGGTCGCGGGCGAGCTTTCGACCGTGGCCGAGCTCAAGCTTCCGGTGATCTTCGTGGTCTTTGTCGATGCCAGCCTGTCGTTGATCGAAAAGAAACAGCGCGAGCGGCAGATGGTTAATCTTGCGGTCGATTTTGGCCACCATGATTTTGCGGCCATTGGCCGGGCCTTTGGCGGCAACGGCATAAGCGTCAGATCGCGCGCCGAACTGCGCGCCGCGCTGGAAGAGGCGCAAAAGGCCGATACCTTTACCGTGATCGCCGCCGAAATTGATCGCGGGTCATATGATGGCCGAATCTAAGGAGCCCCCTATGCCCGGACCGCTTGACGGACTTGTCGTTCTTGATCTCAGCCGCATTCTTGCGGGGCCGACCTCTACCCAGCTGATGGGCGATCTTGGCGCCGAGGTGATCAAGATTGAAAGCCCCGGTGGCGATGACACCCGCACATGGGGCCCGCCCTTTGCGCTTGATGGCGAAGGCAAGCCGACCGATCTTTCGGCCTATTTCATGTCGTCGAACCGCAACAAGAAATCTGTCGCGCTCGACCTCACTGATCCCGAGGCGCAACAGGCGCTTTTTGATCTTGCCGGGCGCGCCGATGTGGTGATCGAGAATTTCAAACCTGGTGGTCTCAAGAAATACGGGCTTGATCACGAGGCGCTGTGCGCCGCTTATCCGGGGCTTGTCTATTGCTCGATTTCGGGCTTTGGCCAGATCGGCCCGAACCGTGACAAACCCGGTTACGACCTTATGGCGCAGGGCTTTGGCGGCATTATGAGTATCACCGGCGAAGCGGGCAAAGAACCGATGAAGGTCGGGGTTGGCGTCGCCGATGTGGTCTGCGGGCTTTATGCCACGGTCGGCATACTCGCGGCGTTGCGCCATCGCGACGCGACGGGCGAGGGGCAGCATATCGACATTGCCCTTGTCGATGCGACCATGGCCTGGTTGGTCAATCAGGGGTTGAATTACCTCACCTCCGGCGTGGCCCCGACGCGGGCCGGCAATGCCCACCCCAATATCGTGCCCTATCAGGTGTTCGAGACGCGCGATGGTTATGTCATCGTCGCGGTCGGCAACGATAGCCAGTTCGCGCGGTTTTGTGACTATCTTGGCCGCGGCGAATGGGCCAGCGATCCGCGGTTTGCCACCAATGGCGCGCGCCTGAGCCATCGCGACACCCTTGTTCCCGAGATTGCCGGGATACTGGCGACGCGCGACACCGATCATGTGATTGCGGGGCTAGAGCTTCGCAAGGTGCCGGTCGGCCCGGTCAACACGATCGAGCAAGCCCTTGAATCCGATCAGGCACAGGCGCGCGAGATGACCGTGACCCTTGCTGCGCCCCAGACCGCCAAGGGCGAGGTGCGCCTGTTGGGCAATCCGCTCAAATTCTCGCGCACGCCGGTAAGTTATCGCAGCGCGCCGCCCGGCATCGGCGCCGATACCGACGCTGTTCTGGCGCGGATCAAACGCGGGCTGTAACCCGCCCTCTCGCCATAGTGACTTGCCCCGCAGCGCCCGGCGCAGTAGCCATAGGCGCGAATGCGAGGGCAATGACATGCAACGATTTCTGGGTATTTTGGCGATTCTCGGGCTGGCCGCAGGCAGCGCACAGGCGCTAGAGCCGCGCGAGGGCTGGGTGGTGCATGACACGGCTAAATCCTATAGTGATCTGGTTGAGGCGGTGCGCGACGCGGTCAAGACCGCACCGATCGCGATTGTAACCCAAGCCAGCGCGTCCGACGGCGCACGCACGCAGGGCCACGAGATACCCGGCAACCGGATCTTCGGGCTTTATCGCAACGATTACGCCCGCCGCATGCTGGCCGCGAGTGTCGCTTCGGGTATTGAGGCGCCGATTCGCATGTATGTAAC
>JAVVFB010000150.1:0-8563 GCA_032251095.1 Roseovarius sp.
GCGCCGCGGTGCAGCCGATCGCAGTTATGGCGTGCAAGTCGCGAAACTTGCTGGCCTGCCCGAGGCCGTCGTTGCGCGGGCGCGTGTCGTGCTTGATGCGCTGGAAAAGGGTGAACGCGAGGGTGGAAGCCGCCAAAAGGTTTTGATCGACGATCTTCCGCTGTTTTCCGCGATGCCGCCCATGCTGACCCCGGCCAAATCGACCGGCCGATCCGAGATCGAAGCTCGCCTCGCGGATATCCTGCCAGACACACTTAGCCCGCGCGAAGCGCTGGACCTGATTTATGAACTCAAGGGGTTGGCAAAAAACAAGGCGGGCTAATGCCCGCCCTGGTATTTATGCACCGCGATTGGACGACACACCAACCTGCGCCGGGCGCAAGATACGGTCGTGCAACATAAAGCCCTGACCAGCCACCTGAATGATCTCGCCAGCCTTGGTGCCGGGCAGGGGGGCTTCGAACATCGCCTCGTGATGTTGCGGATCAAAGCGATCCCCGACTTGCGGGTCGATCACGGTGATTCCGTGCTTATTGAACACATTCAAAAGCTCGCGCAGCGTTAGCTCGATCCCCTCGAACACCGCGGCCGAGGCCTTGCGTTGGTCATCGGTCAGGGTTTCAAGCGCGCGCTTGAGGCTGTCATGCACCGGAAGCATATCGCGAGCCAGCTTTGACCCGCCATAATTCTCGGCCTCGCGCCTATCTTTTTCAGACCGCTTGCGGGCATTCTCGGCATCCGCAAGAGCGCGCATGAATTTGTCCTGATATGCGTCACGCTCTGCACGAAGGCTATCGAGCTCTAACTCTTCGTCAGAGAACTCTGCTTCGTTCTGTTCATTCTCTTCAGCGGCTGCTTCTTCGATATCATCGAGAAAGCTTTCGTTGTTCGGCTCTGCCATTTTACACCTCTAACTCCGGTCCGAGATCAGTTTGCCAACCAGTTGCGCCGTATAATCGACGATTGGCACAATCCGCCCATAGTTCAGGCGCGTCGGGCCAATGACACCAACCGCGCCAATGATCTTACGGTCAGCGTTCATATATGGAGAGACCACCAAAGAGGAACCCGAAAGTGAAAAAAGTTTGTTCTCAGAACCAATAAAAATGCGCACACCCGTGCCTTCATCGGCCAGTTCAAGGAATTCGGCGATATCGCGCTTGCGTTCAAGGTCATCAAACAGCGTGCGAATGCGCTCAAGGTCGACTTCCTCGGCGCCGGAATTCAAAAGATTCGCCCGCCCGCGAACGATAAGCCGCTCGTAAGCGTCGCCCTCGCCTTCCCATACGGCAAGGCCGCTTTCGACCATGGCATGCGAAAGCTGATCAATCTCCTGGCGTCGCGCCGCGATCTGTTTGGCGATCACGGTCTGAAGGTCCGAAAGGGTTTTACCCTCGATCAAGGAGTTGAGAAAGTTCGCCGCCTCGCGCATCGAGCTTGGGGTTTGGCCTGGGGGCGGATTGAAGATGCGGTTCTCAACATGCCCGTCGGAAAACACCAGAACCACAAGGGCGCGGTCATGCGCAAGGCTGACGAACTCGATATGCTTGATCGGCGCCTCGTGTTTCGGCGTCAGAACAAGGGATGCGCCCCGCGTCACCCCCGAAAGCGCAGAGCCTATGCGATCAAGGATGCCGGCAACGTCCTGCGAATTCGTGGCGACGGTGTCGTCGATCATCTTGCGGTCGTTAGCCTCAAGATCGCCAACCTCAAGCAAGCCGTCGACGAACATCCGCAATCCTTCCTGCGTTGGCACGCGCCCGGCGCTTATGTGCGGGCTTCCCAAAAGGCCGAGATATTCCAGATCCTGCATCACATTGCGGATCGTTGCCGCGCTAACCTTTTCGCTAAAGTCTCGCGTCAGAGTGCGCGAGCCCACAGGATCACCATTGGCGAGATAGCTTTCGACCACGCGACGAAAAACCTCGCGCGAGCGGTCGTTCATCTGATCAAGGGCCTGTCTGGGGGTATTCATCTAATTGGGTTTCCTCATAGGTCTGCCATTAAAGACGGGTGGCGCCAAAGGTCAATCGGGCTTGCCATTGCAGGCGCTTCACCTGTATCCCCCGCCCAACAGCGAAAGGGAAATATCATGCGACCGTCTGGTAGAGATTTAAGCGAAATGCGCCCAGTTTCAATCGAAACTGGGGTTTTGAAACACGCCGAGGGGTCTTGCCTGATCAAAATCGGCGATACCCATGTTTTGTGCACCGCAACGATCGAGGATCGCGTGCCGCCCTTTATCAAAGGCAGTGGCCTTGGCTGGGTTACCGCCGAATACGGCATGCTTCCCCGTTCGACCAATAGCCGGATGCGCCGCGAGGCGACTGCGGGCAAGCAGGGCGGCCGTACTGTCGAGATTCAGCGGCTGATTGGTCGCTCGTTGCGCGCCGGGGTTGATCGTGTCGCCCTTGGTGAACGTCAAATCACCGTCGATTGCGATGTCATTCAGGCCGATGGCGGCACGCGGTGCGCCTCGATCACCGGCGGATGGGTTGCGCTTCGCCTTGCGGTGCAAAAGCTCATGAAGATCGGCGATGTGATCAGCGATCCGCTGATTGATCCTGTTGCGGCTGTGTCTTGTGGAATTTATGCCGGTCAGCCGGTGCTTGACCTTGATTACCCCGAAGATAGCGATGCCGGTGTTGACGGGAATTTCATCATGACAGGCTCGAAAAAGCTTATCGAAGTGCAGATGAGCGCCGAAGGCTCGACCTATAGCCGCGACCAGATGAACACGCTGCTTGATCTGGCCGAGAAAGGTGTCGACGAACTTGTCACCAAACAGCGTCAGGCGACAGGTGCGTAAATTCCGCGGCGATACCCTGTTGGTGGCCACGCATAACGCGGGCAAGCTTGAAGAGATCGCAAATCTGCTTGCCCCGTATGGCGTCCGCGTTGTGGGCGCCGCCGAAAAGGGGCTGGCCGAACCCGACGAAACCGAAACCACCTTTGTCGGCAATGCCCGCATCAAGGCGCATGCCGCGGCGAAGGCGACAGGCCTTCCGGCGCTGTCCGATGACAGCGGGATCGAGATTGACGCCCTGAACGGTGCACCCGGCGTTTATACCGCCGATTGGGCAGAAACAGAGACTGGTCGTGATTTCGTCATGGCCATGACCAAGGCCCATGACATGCTTGTCGAGACCGGTCGACCAAGGCCATGGACAGCACGGTTTTGCTGTACGCTTGTGCTGGCATGGCCCGACGGTCATGATGAGGTTTTTGCTGGCACCGTAGAGGGTAGCGTTGTCTGGCCAATGCGCGGTGCCGAGGGTCACGGCTATGATCCCATCTTTCAGCCGGTCGGCTATGAGATTACCTTTGGCGAAATGGATCGCTGGGAAAAGAACCGCATCAGCCACCGCGCCGACGCGTTCAACAAACTGGTAAAGGGTTGTTTTGGCTGAGGATTGGCAGGCAGGGGGCTTTGGCCTCTATATTCATTGGCCGTTTTGTCAGGCCAAGTGCCCCTATTGCGATTTCAACAGCCATGTTGCACGTGAGATTGATCAATCGCGCTGGCTTCGGGCGTATCTTTCGGAAATCGACCGCTATGGCGAGATGTTGTCGGGTCGTGTTCTGAACAGCGTCTTTTTTGGCGGCGGCACGCCAAGCCTGATGAACCCCGATGTCGTGGCCGCGATTTTGGAACGCATCCGCTGCGCCTGGCCTGTGGCGAATGACCTTGAGGTCACGCTAGAGGCCAATCCCGGCTCTGTCGAGGCGGGTAAGTTTCGCGCCTTTGCCGAGGGCGGTGTTTCGCGTATTTCCATGGGCGTTCAGGCCCTCAATGATCGTGATCTTAAACGGCTTGGCCGCATTCATTCGGTCAAAGAGGCACAGCAAGCCTTCGATATTGCACGGCAAACTTTTGACAGGGTTAGCTTTGACCTGATCTATGCCCGCCAGGATCAAACGCTTGATGCTTGGCGTTCGGAGCTGCGCGAAGCGCTGGCAATGGCGATTGATCACCTCTCTCTCTATCAGCTGACGATCGAAGCGGGGACCGCCTTTGGCGATCGCTATGCTGCCGGCGGCCTGCGCGGCCTGCCCGAAGACGATCTTGCCGCCGACATGTACCACGCCACACAGGAAATATGCGAGGCTGCGGGCCTTGGCGCCTATGAGGTTTCGAACCATGCCAGGCCAGGGTCAGAATCGCGCCACAACCTGATTTACTGGCGCTATGGTGACTATGTCGGCATTGGCCCGGGCGCCCATGGCCGAATTACCCGCGACGGGCAACGCTTTGCAACAGAAGCATTCGCTTCACCGGAACGGTGGTTAACATCTGTTGAACAGGGCAACGCCGAGAAGCGTGCCAAAGCCCTTAGCGGGACAGATCAGGCAACCGAATATCTGTTGATGGGTTTACGGATAACCGACGGGATCAATGCCGAGCGATTCGCCGCCTTGGCGGGCGCCCCGCTTGACCCCGAGGCCATTGGGCATTTGCGTGAAATCGGAATGGTTGAGACGGTCGGAAACACCCTGCGCGCGACGCCTCGGGGGCGGGCCGTTCTGAATGCCGTTATTCGCGATCTTTTGCCGGAATAGAGCCGTTTAGCTACTCAACAATCCGCACAACTGATCCAGCTGATCAAGCGAGTCATAACTAATCGTGATCTGGCCGTTTTCCTCACCTGAGGTGTGGTTAATTGTAACCTTCATACCAAGATTGGCGGAAAGATCACCCTCAAGCGCTTTGGTATCTGCGTCCTTTTCGGAAACCCTCCTGGGCTTAACGGCTGTTCCGCCCTCAGTGAAAATATTACCGATGCCCGTTTTCACCAGCTTTTCCGTTTCCCGCACCGAGAGGTTCTTTTGAATCACTTGGCGTGCCAGGGCAGCGGGGTCATCGGCCGTAATCAAGGCCCGGGCGTGGCCAGAAGAAATCTTGCCTTCGCGCAAATAGGCAAGCACCTCTTCGGGAAGATTCAACAAACGCACACAATTGGCGATATGGCTCCGGCTTTTTCCAAGAACCTCGGCAAGTTTTTCCTGAGTATGCCCAAACTTGTGCATCAGTTGATTGTAACCCGTCGCCTCTTCAACCGGATTCAGATCGGCGCGCTGAATATTCTCGATAATCGCGACTTCCAACACTTCTGTGTCGTTGAACTCTCGGACCAAGACAGGAATCTCATGAAGTTTCGCCATCTGCGCAGCACGCCAGCGGCGTTCGCCTGCGACGATCTCATATTCACCGTTGCGGCGCGGATTTGGACGGACAATCAAGGGCTGGATAATTCCCTTTTCTGCGATTGAATTTGCCAGTTCCTGAAGCTGTTCCGCATTAAAGCTCCGACGCGGCTGATCCGGGTTTGGCTGTACCTTTTCGACGGGAACCATAAGATCGGCCCGCTTCGCCGTTCCCGAACCAGAGCCGCGCGCGTCATCGCCAACATCCGCCATCAGGGCAGACAAACCGCGCCCAAGACCCCGCTGTTGTGTTTTCTTGCTGGCCATATGTCTTGTCCTTTTCGGTTCAGGCGGCGACGCGCGCGTTGTTTTGCATCAGTTCCTGCGCAAGATCGCGATAGGCCTGCGCGCCCTTTGACGTAGAATCATAACTCAGAACGGAAACCGCGTATGACGGCGCTTCGCTGACCCGCACGTTTCGCGGAATACGTGTTTGGAACACCAGATCGCCAAGGTTTTCGCGCGCATCCTGTTCCACCTGCGACGACAGGTTGTTGCGCGCATCAAACATCGTCAACACAACCCCTTCGATGCGTAGGTTAGCATTGGCCGTCTGGCGCACCTCACGGATAGTCAGCATCAACTGTGAAAGGCCTTCCAGAGCGAAAAACTCGCTTTGAAGCGGAACGAGCACGGAGTGCGCCGCAACCATCGCGTTGACCGTCAACAGGTTGAGCGACGGAGGACAATCAATCAGCACGTAGTCAAGAGCATAGGCGTCTATCGCATGCTGACGCAGCGCGTCATGCAACAAAAAGCTGCGCTTCTCGTTCGAGATAAGCTCGATATCCGCCGACGACAGGTCAACGGTGGCGGGAATGATCATGAGATTCTCATCTGCTGTTTCCTGGATAACCTTTTCGAGGCTGACCTCATCCAGCAAAAGATCATATGTTGTGTATTCGCGCGCGTTAGCCTCAATACCTAGTCCTGTCGAGGCATTGCCTTGCGGATCGAGATCAACGATCAAAACCCGCGCACCTGCCTCGGCGAGGGCTGCCCCAAGGTTAATGGTGGTCGTGGTTTTACCGACGCCGCCTTTTTGATTGGCAACCGCAATGATCTTTGGTCCCCTGGGGCGGGTTGGATCAGGCACGTGAAACTCCTGTTATCTTCAAAATGACGGGGCCAGTTTCTGTTTTACTTTTAGCAAGCTGATACCCGAAATTCCACTTGGATTGCGCCTCTGCAAGCTCTTTTTCATAGCTTGCACCTTTTGGAAAAATGCAGGTTCCCTGTGGTGCCAAATGCCTCTCGGCAAATGAAAGAAGCAAATCAAGGCTACCCAGCGCGCGGGCAGACAAGATATTGGCGTGCAACGGCTTTAGAGATTCAATCCTGTGATTAAGAACCTTAGCATGCACACCCGTTTCGCGGATAACCGTGCTCAGAAAGGCGCATTTTCGCGCATCACTCTCGACAAGCGTCGTTTTCAAAGGTGATTTTAGTTCCCCGCCCATTATAGCGATGACGAGCCCCGGGAATCCTCCACCTGATCCAAGATCAACCCAGTGATCAACCGGATGCGGTGCATGTGCAAATATCTGGGCTGAATCCAAGATATGTCGCGACCAGAGGTCGTCTATTGTGTTTTTTGACACGAGGTTTATCTTTGGATTCCACTTGCGCAACAGGTCAGCGTAGATCTCAAGCCGATCCAGTGTTTCACGTGAAACATCCAAACCCGCGTTCATGCGGAATGCTCCCGACGCCCATGACGAAGCCGCGCGAGTATCAGTGTAAGCGCGACAGGCGTGATACCCTCGATCCTTGTTGCCTGGGCCAAGCTTCCCGGCCGCGCTGCACTAAGTTTGGTCTTCAACTCGTTCGAAAGACCATCAATCTCGGAGAATGAAAAATCCGCAGGGATAATTTGCGCTTCATCGCGTTTGACCATCTCAACATCACGAGATTGACGATCGATGTAATTGAAATAAAGCGCGTCCTTCTCAAGCTGGGCCTGACACTCTGCATCAATGCACGAAAGATCGCTATCAAGCCTGAGAAGATCGGAAAACCCCACATCTGGATATGCTAGAATTTGAAACCCGCTTCGCCGGGCGCCATCCTGCGAGGTTTTGACCCCAGCCAAGGCCAAATCTTTTGGCGTAAACGTCTTGGCCTCAAGAATATGGCGGCCCTCGGAAAGGCGCGCCATCTTATCATCGAAAATAACCTTCCGATTTTCGCTAACACACCCAAGCGACATGCCCATTGGCGTAAGCCGTTGGTCGGCGTTATCCGCTCGCAATGAAAGCCGAAACTCTGCCCGCGAGGTAAACATGCGGTAAGGCTCGCTTACGCCTCTTGTGGTAAGGTCATCGATCATGACCCCTATATAGCTGTTCGTTCGGCTGAATATCGCGGGCTCTTTAGCTTGTACCGCGAGCGCCGCGTTGATACCTGCAACAAGCCCCTGCGCCGCCGCCTCTTCATAACCGGTGGTGCCATTGATCTGACCTGCAAGGTAAAGGCCACGAACCGATTTAACCTCTAGAGTGGTATCAAGCGCACGAGGATCAACGTAATCGTACTCAATCGCATAACCCGGCTGAAGGATTTCGGCCTGTTCCAAGCCGAAGATTGATCGAACATACTCCGCCTGAACCTCTTCGGGCAAAGACGTTGAAATTCCATTCGGATAGATGACGTCATCCGACAGGCTCTCAGGTTCAAGAAAAATTTGGTGCGATGTTTTATCCGCAAAGCGCACGATCTTGTCTTCGATTGAGGGGCAATACCTTGGCCCGATTCCATCGATATGACCCCCATACATCGCCGACCGGGAAAGATTTTCGCGAATGATATCGTGGGTTTTTTCGTTTGTATGCGTAATCCCGCAAGAAACCTGGCGTGCAAGCGGCCCTTTTGACAAGAACGAAAACAAAACCGGGTCATCATCGCCGGGTTGTTTCTCAAGCTTATCCCAAGCAATTGTTTTTCCGTTCAGGCGGGGCGGGGTGCCCGTTTTTAATCGCCCGAGCGGAAGGTCAAACGAGTCGATCCTCTCCGCAAGCTTGATCGAAGGGCGATCGCCCATGCGGCCACCCGGGCGCGACACGTCGCCAATATGGATAATACCGCGCAAAAAAGTACCTGTCGTAAGCACAACGGCACCGGCAGAAATCTCGCTTCCATCATTCAGGACAACACCACAAACGCGCTCGTTTTTTACAATAAAATCGGCCGCTTCACCTTCAATCACCGTAAGGTTCGGCTGCGCGGCAATCTCTGCCTGCTGGTCGGGGGAGAGGGGCATGGCGGCGATCCTTTGGCGATGGGTGAGTCGGCGCCCACTATATCTGGGGTATTGGCCTGAGTGAACGTCTATATGAAGTTAGGCGAGACCGGATTGCGC
>JAVVFB010000151.1:0-8390 GCA_032251095.1 Roseovarius sp.
TTGCGGGGTCTTCAAACACCGCCTCGATGATCAGATCACAGCCCGCAAGTGCGGCGTAATCCGTGGTCGCGGTGATCAGGGCAAGCGCGGCGGCCTTTTTCTCTTCGGTGGCCTTGCCGCGCTTTATCCCGGCGTCCATGTAATCGGCGGTATAGGCCTTGCCCTTGTCGGCGGCCTCTTGCTTTTGGTCGATCAGAACCACCTGCATCCCGGCCATGGCCGAAACAAGCGTGATCCCGGCGCCCATCATGCCGGCGCCCATGACGCCAACCTTCTTGACCCGCTGGTCGGGCACATCCGGGCGGTTGGCGCCTTTTTCAAGCGCCTCCTTGTTGATGAAAAGCGAGCGGATCATCGCGCTTGAACTTGGGTTCATCAACACATTGGTGAACCAGCGCGCCTCGATCTTGAGAGCGGTGTCAAACGGCACAAGCGCGCCCTCGTAAACCGCGCTCAGCAGGGCCTTGGCGGCAGGAAACGCGCCTTGGGTCTTGGCGTGAACCATCGCGCTTGCGCCGACAAAGGTCATGAAACCCGCCGGATGATAGGGCGCGCCACCGGGCATCTTATAGCCCTTCTCGTCCCAGGGTTTGACGATATTGGGGCTGCTGAGAACCCATTCCTTGGCTTTTGCGATCAATTCATCCGCCGGGACGACCTCATCCACCACACCGGCGGCTTTGGCCTTTTTGGGATCGTTCAATTTGCCTTCAAGCAACAGCGGCGAGGCCGCCATCGCGCCCAACTTGCGCACAAGCCGGGTGGTGCCGCCCGCGCCGGGGAAAATGCCGACCATGATTTCGGGCAGGCCGATCTTGGCCTTGGGATTGTCGGCGGCAAAAATCCGGTGACAGGCCAGCGGAATTTCCAGGCCGATGCCAAGCGCCGTGCCGGGCAGGGCGGCGGCAATCGGCTTGCCGCCCTTGTTGGTCTTGGGGTCCATGCCGGCGCGCTCGATCTTGCGCAGGATGGCATGCATGCCCATCACCCCGTCAAACAGGCCCTTGGCCGGCGCGTCGCCCGCATCATCGCGCATCTTGGCAATCACGTTAAGATCCATGCCGCCCGCGAAGGAGCCCTCTTTGCCAGAGGTGATGATCACGCCCTTTACGGCCTCATCGCCCAAGGCCTGATCAATCAGCGCCTCAAGGTCAAGAAACCCCTGGCCGTTCATCACGTTCATCGACTTGCCAACCGTGTCCCATGTGATGATGGCCACGCCGTCGGCATCGGTTTTCATTGTGAAATCAGTCATATCAGTCATCTCCCCTCAGACGCGTTCGATGATGGTGGCGGCACCCATGCCGGATGCGATGCAAAGCGTGGCAAGGCCGGTGCTCTTGCCGGTGCGCTCAAGCTCGTCAAGCAAAGTGCCGATGATGATCGCGCCGGTCGCCCCAAGCGGATGCCCCATGGCGATCGAGCCGCCATTGACGTTGACAAGGCTTGGGTCGACATCAAACGCCTGCTGAAAGCGCAACACGACGCTGGCAAAGGCCTCGTTCACCTCGAAGAGATCAATGTCGGAAATCGCCATGCCGCTATCGGCGAGGATCTTTTGCGTGGCGGGCACGGGCCCGGTCAGCATGATCGTCGGATCGGTGCCGATCTTGCAGGTCTGACGGATGCGCGCGCGCGGCTTGAGGCCCCACTTTTCGCCAAACGCCTTGGAGCCGATCAGCACGCCGGCGGCGCCATCGACGATCCCCGACGAGTTTCCGGCGTGGTGGATGTGGTTGATCCGCTCAAGATGCGGGTACTTGAGCTTGGCAACGGCATCAAAGCCGGGCATCACCTCGCCCATCGCCTGAAAGGCGGGGTTCAGCGCGCCAAGGGTCTGCATGTCGGTGCCGGGGCGCATGTATTCGTCGCGATCCAGAATGGTCAGCCCGTTCTGATCCAGCACCTCGATGATCGACTTGGCAAACCGGTTGTCCTTCCACGCAGCAGCGGCGCGGTTTTGCGATTCAACCGCGAGGCTGTCGGCGTCATCGCGGCTAAAGCCATACTCGGTGGCGATGATATCGGCGCTGATGCCTTGCGGGACAAAATAGGTCTCCATCGCGATGCTCGGGTCAACGGCAATCGCCGCGCCGTCGCTTCCCATGGCAACACGGCCCATCATCTCGACGCCACCGGCGATATAGGCCTCGCCTGCACCGCCCTTGATCTGATTGGCGGCAAGGTTAACGGCCTCCATGCCAGAGGCACAAAAGCGGTTGATCGCCAGGCCGGGGATGCTCTCATCGAGATCCGAGGCCAGAACGGCGGTGCGCGCAAGGCATCCGCCCTGTTCCATCACCTGGGTGACATTGCCCCAGATCACATCCTCGACAGCATGACCGCTCAGCCCGTTGCGCTCTTTCAGCGCGTTCAGCACCTGCGCCGAAAGGCGCGCGGCGGTCACCTCGTGAAGGGCGCCATCCTTGCGGCCCTTGCCGCGCGGGGTGCGCACCGTGTCATAGATATAGGCATCTGTCATTTTCGTTCTCCTCATTCAGGCGCGGTCAGCGGGGCTGCCGGGCATCAGATCGTAGGGATGTTTCCAGCCCGGTGTGTGTTCGATATTGCTCAGCCAACGGTCGATATGGGGCCAGTCGTTGCGCTCAAAGCCGAACGGTTCGGGGTAGAAAAGATAGCCGCAGCAGCTGAGGTCGGCATTGGTGATTCCGCCACCGACGATCCAGTCGCGCCCCTCAAGATGATCGTTGAGCGCCGCATAGGCCACCTTGAGACGGCCTTGGGTAAAGGCGATGACCTCGGCTGGGCGTTTGTCTTGTGCCAGAAAATTCATCAAAAAGCGCAACATGCCCGCTTGGCTCGACAGCTTGTGATTGTCCCAGAACATCCAGCGCATCACCTCGCGCTCTTCTTCCTTGCTGGCACCGCCGAACCTACCGGTCTTCTCGGTGATATACATCTGCATGACACCCGATTGGGTGAGTGTCGTGTCGCCATCAACCAGAACCGGCACCTCGCCCATCACGTTGATCTTGCGAAATTCGGGCGTGCGGGTCTCGCCGCCGAAGAAATCGACATGGATCGGCTCCCACTCAAGACCAGCCAGTTCCAGCGCAAGCGCCGCCTTGTAGGCGTTGCCGCTTTCTCCCATGCAATAGAGTTTGATCGTCATGTCTCTGCTCCTGATGTTGCGCCTGAGGCGCGCGCGGATTTTGAGTATTTTTGCCAAGAAGAAGCAGGGGATTCACCGACCATTAACGTTAACGCGGTTTGATTGTGGGCGCGGTACAGGCTGGAGAGCCGATGACCGCCCATGGAGAAGCCCTGCCCCCTCGCCGGTTTGCGCCGCGCCGGGGGGCGGGGTGGACTTGGCCCTTCTTCTTGGCGGAAATACTCTCGCCGAAGGCAATCCAACAGAATGGCCGGGCACAGGCTCATGCGGTTTTTCCCGTCGTGAAGCCGCGCGCTATGAGCTCTTTCATGATCTCGTTGGTGCCGCCATAGATGCGCTGAACGCGGGCGTCGGCCCACATTTCGGCGATGTCATATTCGGCCATATAGCCATAGCCGCCATGCAGTTGCAGGCAGTCGTCCAGCACCTCGCATTGTGTGTCTGTCATCCAGTATTTGGCCATTGCCGCCTTTTCCACGCCAAGCGCGCCGTGCAGGTGTTCGGCGATGCATTCGTCAAGAAAGGCACGGGCGACGGTGGTTTTGGTCTGGCATTCCGCCAGTTTGAACCGGGTGTTCTGGAACTGGGTGATGGGGCCGCCAAAGGCCTGGCGCGCGTTGCAATAGGTGATCGTACGCGCCACGGCCCCCTCCATCGCACCCTGCGCGCCACAGGCGATGATCAGCCGCTCTTGCGGCAGCTGTTGCATCATCTGGTAAAAACCCTGGCCCTCTTCGCCACCCAGAATATTCTCGGGCGGGATTTCGACATTGTCGAAGAACAACTCCGAGGTGTCTCCGGCATGCAGGCCGATTTTATCGAGGTTGCGACCGCGGCTGAACCCCTTTGCATTTTCAGCATCAACGACCACCAGAGATGTTCCCTTGGCGCCCGCCTTGGGGTCGGTCTTGGCGGCGACGATGATCAGGTCGGCATGCTGGCCGTTGGTGATAAAGGTCTTTTGTCCCGACAGGCGATAGGCATTGCCGTCGCGCACGGCCTTTGTCTTGATCCCCTGCACATCCGACCCGGCGGCGGGCTCGGTCATGGCAAGCGCTCCGACCATCTCGCCCGAGACCATCTTCGGCAACCAGCGCTTTTTCTGCTCTTGCGAGCCATAGGCGAGAATGTAATGCGCCACGATGCCGGAATGGATCGGGTTGCCCCAGCTTGCGAGATTGGCGCGCGACTGCTCGATACAGATCACCGCCTCATGGCCGAAATCGCCACCCGCGCCGCCGTATTCTTCGGGGATCGAGGGGCACAAGAGGCCAAGCTCGCCGGCCTGTTGCCAGGTGTCGCGATCCATCTGGCCTGCCTTGCGCCACCGCTCGAAATGCGGGCGCCATTCATCGGTGATGAATTTCGCCGTCATGTCAGAGAGCATCTGGTGCTCGTCGGTCATCCACAGTGACATTGCCAGCCTCCCCGCTTAGCGTTTGCGCGCATCCAGTTCCGAATTGAAAATCCGCAGCCGGTGACCAAAGGTATCCTCGTCGATCACACTGTCGAAATTCTCAAACAGGAACGACAGGGCCTCGCCTTCGTCCAACCCCGACTCGGCGGCGAATTTACGCAGGCGGCGATAGCCGTCTTCGGTCATTGCCGCGTTGAAACGTCGGGTCAGGCGAAAGCGTTTCGGCATCTGTCTTCCCTCTCATCATAGCGTAGGGTGGGTGAAACCCACGCCGGCTCAGAACTGTTCGGCGTCAAGCTCCATCACAAGGTCGGCACCCGATTCAATCCGCGCCAAGTGCATCGACGTCGCAGGCAGGCGGCGCTTCATGTAGAACCGGCCGGTCGTCAGCTTGGTGTTGTAAAACGCCTCATCCGCTGTCCCGTTTTCAAGGGCGGCATAGGCGGCCTTGCCCATCCGCGCCCACATCAGCCCAAGGCAGACATGGCCGAAAAGGTGCATGAAGTCATACGATCCCGCAAGGGCGGCGTTGGGATTCTTCATGCCATTTTGCATGAAATACATCGCCGAGGCCTGAAGGTGCTTGGATGCCTCTTTCAGCGGGTCAAGGAAATCGGCCTTGAGCGCCTCGTTGCCCTCGTTTTCCTTGATGAAGGTTTTGACCATATCGAAAAAGGCCATCACGTGTTTGCCGCCATCCTGCGCAAGCTTGCGACCCACCAGATCAAGCGCCTGAACGCCATTGGCACCCTCATAGATCATCGCGATCCGGGCGTCGCGGGTGAACTGCGACATGCCCCATTCTTCGATATAGCCATGACCGCCGTAAACCTGCTGGGCCAGAACGGTCATGTCATAGCCCTCGTCGGTCAGAAATCCTTTGATCACCGGCGTCATCAGGCTAATCAGGCCTTCGGCGGCCTCGTCATTGCCGCGATGGGATTGGTCGATAAGCTGTGCGCCCCAGAGAAGAAACGCACGCGCGCCCTCAATGAACGACTTCTGATCCAGAAGCGAGCGGCGGATATCGGGGTGCACGATCAAGGGATCGGCCGGGCCATCGGGGTTTGCATCGCCGGTCACGGCGCGGCCCTGAAGGCGGTCCTTGGCATAGGCAACTGCGTTCTGATAGGCCACGTCGGCCTGTGCCAGACCCTGCATGCCGACGCCGATCCGGGCCTCGTTCATCATGGTGAACATGGCACGCATGCCCTTGTGCTCTTCGCCCAAAAGGTAACCGGTCGCGCCGTCATAGTTCATCACGCAGGTCGAATTGCCGTGGATGCCCATCTTCTCTTCGATCTTGCCACAGGTCACGGCGTTGCGCGCGCCAAGGCTGCCGTCGTCGTTGACGTTGAACTTGGGCACGATGAAAAGCGACACGCCCTTGATCCCCTCCGGCCCGCCGGGGATTTTCGCCAGCACAAGGTGGATGATGTTTTCGGCCATGTCATGTTCGCCGGCCGAGATAAAGATTTTCTGCCCGGTCACCTTGAAGCTGCCATCATCCTGGGGCTCGGCCTTGGTACGCATAAGCCCAAGATCGGTGCCGCAATGCGGCTCGGTCAGGTTCATCGTGCCGGTCCAGTCACAATTGGCCATGCGCGGCAGATAGGTGGATTTCTGCGCCTCGGTGCCATGGGCAAGGATGGCCGAAGCCGCGCCATGGGTCAGGCCGTGATACATGGTAAAGGCCTGGTTGGAGGCCGAGAACATCTCGCCGACGGCGGTGCCAAGCACATAAGGCATGTTCTGGCCGCCATATTCCTCGGGCAAATCAAGCGCGGTCCAGCCGCCATTGCGAAGCTCGTCAAACGCGGCCTTGAACCCGGTCGGCGTGCGCACGACACCGTTTTCCAGAACACAGCCCTCGGTATCGCCAACGGGGTTGAGCGGCGACAAAACCTCGGAGGAAATCTTGCCGGCCTCTTCAAGGACGGCCGAGGTGAACTCGGCGTCAAGATCGGCGTAGCCGGGGGTGTCGGATTTAGACACGCTCAGCACATCATGCAAAACGAATTGTGTGTCACGGGTCGGGGCGGTGTAGCTTGGCATAGGTCTCTCTCCCTGAAACGGTTGCGCGGCGGCGTTATTCGGCGGCGTTCTTTGTGGTTCTGAGCGACGCGATCATACGCGTCCCCCATGTCATCTGTTCGCGAAGGTCCGCAATTGCGGCGTCCAGATCTTCGCGTTGCTTTTCCATGTCGACCAACCGCGCGCTGGCCACATCAATGGCGCGGCTGATCTGGGTGAATTGCTGATCGCCCTTGTCGTAAAGGTCGAGCAGCTGGCGAATTTCCTCAAGGCTGAAGCCAAAGCGCTTGCCGCGTAGAATAAGCTTGAGCCGGGCCCGGTCACGGCGGGTGAACAGGCGCTTTTGCCCGACCCGCACAGGAAAGAGCAGCTCTTTTGATTCATAAAACCGCAGGGTGCGGGGCGTGACATCGAACGCCGTGCACATCTGGCGGATTGTAAGCGTGTCATCGGTCATGGTTTTGCCTCTTGTCGCAACAGGTTTGCGGCAATTTGCGTATCGTTGAGCATTGTTACAACAGTCGAGGAGGTTTACGTAACCGATACGTCGCGTCACTTTCAGGTTGACGTAAGATCAAGCAAGGTAAGTCGGGATGCCGGGCAATTTTCTTGCTGGCACAGAGACGGAACGGCGGTTAGCCGAGGGTGGCGGCGGTGCTGTCGCGCAGCTTTTTCAGCTCTGCAATCGACTCGTCAAGCTGGGCGCGCTGTGCGGCGAGGTCGGCAAGCTGGCGATCGGCAAGCTCGATCCAGCTTTGCATCTGCGCCTCGGTGCCGTGGTTTTCATAGATCAAAAGCCACTGGCGGATGTCTTCAAGGGCAAAGCCGAATTTGCGTCCCCTGAGGATAAGGGTCATGCGGGCGCATTCGCGCGGCCCATAAAACCGCGACCGGCCTTCGCGCGTCGGTTCAAGCAGTTCGATATATTCGTAATAGCGCAGAGTGCGCGGCGTCACCTCGTAGGTCGCGCACATTTCCTTGAAGGACAGTCTTTTTTCCGTCATGGCCAAGCCCTCTCTTGTGCCAAGGTTAGGAGCAAGCCGCGCCAAGCGCAACTGCTGCCCTTGCAGGTGTTGCGGATTAAGGCCCATAAAGGGCGCAAGAGCATCCCAGAGGGCCAGAAATGAGCGTGGACAAAAGCAAAATCGCCAAACAATTCATGCAGGCCCTGCCGCATGCAAAGGCCCTCGGGATGCGGCTAAGCCATATGGGCGATGGCAAGGCCGAGATCGAGATGGATTACGACGAGCGCTTTGTCGGCGACCCCGAAACCGGGGTGATTCATGGCGGCGCGGTCTCGGCGCTGATGGATACCTGTTGCGGGGCGGCGGCGATGAGCCATCCCTCGTCGCCCGGTGGTACAGCGACGATTGATCTGCGGATAGATTACATGCGCCCCGCCACGCCCGGCCAAAAGATCAGGGCGCATGCCGAATGCTATCATATCACCCGTTCGGTCGCCTTCGTGCGCGCACGCGCGATGGATGATGACGATGACCGCCCGGTGGCGACCGCGACAGGCACCTTTACCGTGGAGGGCAAATAATGGCGCGTTCCCGTCCCGAACCCGTGCAGGTGGTCAAGCAGCGGCGCGATGCGGCGCTGAACGCTCTGGTGCAAGGCGTGCCCTATATCCGCTTTCTCGGGGTTCAGTTTGACCGGCGCGGCGACGAGTTGACGGCGATCATGCCGTTTCAGGAAAAGCTGATCGGTAACCCGCTTTTGCCTGCCCTGCATGGCGGCGCAACGGCGGCGTTTCTAGAGGTGACGGCGATCATCGGGCTAAGCTGGGGCACGCTCTGGGAA
>JAVVFB010000152.1:0-8316 GCA_032251095.1 Roseovarius sp.
ATGTGTATCGCCCTGCGCACGGCGGTGATCAAGGACGAGGTGCTCTATATTCAGGCCGGCGGTGGCGTGGTTTATGACAGCGACCCCGAGGCGGAATATATGGAAACCGTGCATAAATCCAACGCGATCCGGCGCGCGGCCGCGGACGCGGCGCGCTTTATCGGAGATGGCAACGCCTGACGGCGATTTGATCAAGGTCAATGCGGGGATGGCTTGACAGGCGTAGGTCTGGCTGATCACATTCACTTAAATGAATGTAACTGGAGAGGACCTAGAAATGTTTCCTATCACCCGACTGTCACGCTTTGCCGCGCCTGCGCTTGTTGCGCTAACGCTGGCGTTTGGCCCACAAATCGGCGCCGCTGACACCGCGCTTGAGCTTCAGGCGCCCGTTGTTGCGGCCGACCTGAGCAAAAGCAAACAGACCGCCCCCGGCCTGTACATCACCGCCGCCGATGCCGCGCGCGTGCTGGTGGATCACCCGAACGTGGCGCTGATTGATGTGCGCACCCCGTCCGAAACCATGTTGATCGGTTATCCGACAATGGCGGCGGCCAATATCCCGTCGAAATTCGTCGATCCCGCCTTGGAGTTTGACGCGAAAAGCGGCGTCTACAAGATGACCGACAACCCTGATTTCGTGGCCGAGGCCCAGGCCTTTCTGGCCAGTGATGCGGCATCGGGCATCGACACGCTTCTGGTCATGTGCCGCTCTGGTTCGCGCAGCGCGGTGGCGATCGACAAGCTGGTCAAGGCCGGGGTCGATGTGACGCTTTATAATGTCGTCGATGGGTTTGAGGGCGACAAGAACGACGCAGGCGTGCGCGCGCTCAATGGCTGGCGCAATGCGGGCCTGCCCTGGACCTACAAGGTGCGCGCGGGGTTCTGGCCCGGCCATAACTGAGACTTGCAGCCGCGCGCGCGCTCGGGCATCAGGGGCCTATGGCCCGGCTGATCCTGTTCAACAAACCCTTCGGCGTGCTGTCGCAGTTTACCGACCGCGGCAGCGCCGAGACTGCGCGCGCCACCCTGTCGGATTTCATTGATGTCCCCAAGGTCTATCCGGCCGGCCGGCTTGATCGTGACAGCGAGGGATTGTTATTGCTGACCGATGATGGCGCACTTCAAGCCCGCATCGCAAATCCCCGTTTCAAAATGGAAAAAACCTATCTGGTCCAAGTCGAGGGCCTGCCCGATGACGCCGCCCTCGCGGCGCTGCGCCGGGGCGTCACCCTCAAGGACGGCCCAACCCGCCCCGCCAGGGTGGCCCGCATCAAGGCGCCCGATCTCTGGGCGCGCACGCCGCCAGTGCGCTATCGCAAATCTGTGCCCGATTGCTGGCTGTCGATCACCATATCCGAGGGCCGCAATCGCCAGGTGCGCCGGATGACCGCCCATATCGGCCACCCCACCCTGCGGCTGGTGCGCTGGCGCATTGGCGCGTGGTCGCTTGACGGCATTGCGCCCGCCACATGGCGCGATGCCTGAGCGGGTTCAGTATTTGCCGATATCGAAATTCGTGATTTCACCCAGCACCTTGCCCGCCTTGTCGATCGCCTTGAGATCGACAGTATAGCGGTTGCCGCGCCCGCCCGAACAGGGCGGCAGATAGCCGGGACTGGCATAATCCCCGCTGGAGCGCGCCGCCTTGATCACCCGCGCGCCGTCGGGCAGTTTCGCACTCATCCCCGGCACCGCAGGAAGATCGGTGACCGCGCCCCGCACCGGAAAGCCAATCGTGCCGTGACCGCCATTGCGCGACAGCGGCGCGTAAGATTTATCGTTGAAATAGGCGATGATCCAGACCGCGCCACTTGGAATGCCAGAGACGCGCATCGGCGGGGTGCTGCCCTTGCCGCCATGCAGGCGGCATTGCTGCCCCATCGGCACCTTGCGCCCATCCCATCCGCCGGACAATTGCGCCGTCATATCCGCCATGGCCGTCCCGGCCACCATCAAAAGCCCGCAGGTCAATGCAATGGTTTTCATCTGTCGCTCCTTGTACCTCCCCAAAAACAGGGCCAGCCTGGCCGATACAGGCCCCCGGATCAAGCCCCGCGAGGCCGCCTGTCAGGGCGGATGAGCCGCCTATTCGGCCAACAATATCGCCGAGATCGGCGCAAGCGCCACGCTTGCGGCGCGGTCCTGCAAGCCCCAGAGCAACAGCGCGCTGATCGTGTCGGCGCGCAGACGGCCAAGCATGATCACGCCCTCGTCCTGCTGCCCGGCCTTGAAGGCGGCCTGATCCAGAAAGCGGCGGATCACGTTGGCATTCTGGCCGTTGGCATCGAAATCGCGAAAGACCGTGGCCGCCGGCACGCCCTCGCGCACGATCAGTTTCTGCGCCGTGTTCAGACCTTGCGGAAACATCACCAGGCCATGGCCGCCGTCTTTCAGGATGGGCACCAGCTGTGCGCTGGCCGCGCGGCTTGATTGCAGGCCGGTGCCCGTGCCCTCCATCACGGCCACCGCCTGCGGCACGGCCTCAAGATAGGCCTGCATCGCCACCTCGGTATCGGTCGCGGTTGAGCGCTCTGGCAGATCGGCCAGTGCCAAAACCTCAAATCCGGCCTCGCGATAGCGTGCGGCGGCCTCTTGCGCGCCGGGCCAATCCGCCGCCACCGCGAAATTCAGCGGATAGGGAAAGCTTTGCAACGCCTCAAGCCCGATCCGGCTGCTGCCGTCGTCCACAAGCACAATCGCCATAAGCGGCTTGGCCTCGGGGTTTTCAAAGGCCACGGCATTGCGCACAAGCGCGCCGGAGGCATCTTGCAATGGCTCATCCTCTGCGGTGGCTGGCGCTTCGGTCTCTGGCACATCCATGATCGCGGGCAAACGGTTGGTGGCCACACCTTCGGCGCGGTTGCGGATGGTTCCGATAGCCGGCAGGGTTTTCTCGGGCGCATCGCTCGCCGCGTCGGTCGGTTCCGGGGCGCTGTCCTCAACCGGTTCGGGCGTGGCCTCGGCCAAGGGTGTCAGGTCTTGCTCGGCAGGTTCGGGCGTCGGCGTATCGGCGATCTCCTGCTCTGGCGCGGCGTCCTCGGACACATCCTTGATCGGGGCACCAAGCCCGGCGCTGTCCTCGCCGGGATCGGGGGGCGCGGGCTGGGCCGGGTCAGTGGAAATCGAGAGGCCCTGTTCGTCAAACGGCGCGGCGGGGGCGGCGGCTTGCGGGCTCGGCAAGACCGGGCTGTCGGTGTCAACGCTGACGCCTGCGCCACTGTCGCCGGTGCTTGGCGCTTGCCCCAAGGCTTCGGCGCCGCCGGTTTCAGGCGGGCTTGCGGGTGTCGTATCCACTGCGCTGAGCGAGGCGAGATCGTCGGGCTCGGGGGCGGCCACCTGCGGCGCATTGCCCGCCTCGGGGCTGGCCTCGGGCGCGGGAAGGTCGGCCTTGGTGTCCTCGCGGCTCAGGTCGAACTCCGATCCGGCCGGCACCTCGACGCTTGTAGCCTCGGGCGCGCCTGCCCCCGGCACCTCGGTCAAGACCGACGCCGTCCCGAGGACCAAGGTAGACACCATGGTTCCCGCAATCATCCCTGCCAAAATTCCGCGTGCCACTGCGATTGCCCCCGTATTTGCCTTTTTCCCGTCCTACCGCCCCTTGACGGTGCCGCGCAAGCCTGAACAAGTATACCGCGACCGAGGCCCCGGCCTCCAGCCCCCTTTGCACAAGGAACGGCACAATGCTGCTATTGATCGATAACTACGACAGTTTCACCTATAATCTGGTCCATTACCTGGGCGAATTGGGGGCGAAAACCGTTGTAAAACGTAACGATGCCCTAAATGTGCAAGAGGCGATGGCGATGCGCCCTTCGGGGATTGTGCTCTCGCCCGGCCCCTGTGACCCCGATCAGGCGGGAATATGCCTGAGCCTGACGCTGGCCGCCGCCGAGGCGGGAATTCCGCTTTTGGGCGTGTGCCTTGGTCATCAGACCATCGGCCAGGCCTTTGGCGGCAAGGTGGTGCGCCATTCCGAGATCGTGCATGGCAAGATGGGCCATATCCATCACGGCGGCAAAGGCGTCTTTGCCGGCCTGCCCTCGCCGTTCGAGGCGACGCGCTATCACTCGCTTGTAGTGGAGCGCGCCAGCCTGCCCGATTGCCTTGAGGTGACCGCAGAGCTTGAGGATGGCACAATCATGGGCCTACGGCACCGCGACCTGCCGATAGAGGGCGTGCAGTTTCACCCCGAATCGATTGCCTCACAGCACGGGCATGCCCTGCTCAGGAATTTCATCGACATGATGCAGGTGCCAGCATGAGCGACCGCCTGAAACCTCTGATCGGAACCGCCGCCGACCGCGCCCTGACCCGCGACGAGGCACAGACAGCGTTTCAGATCCTGTTCGAGGGCGAGGCCACGCCAAGCCAGATCGGTGGTTTGCTGATGGCGCTGCGCACGCGCGGCGAAACGGTGGATGAATATGCCGCCGCCGCCGCCGTGATGCGCGCCAAGTGCAATGCCGTTACCGCGCCTGCGGGCGCCATGGATATCGTCGGCACCGGCGGCGATGGCAAGGGCACGCTCAATATCTCGACCGCGACCGCCTTTGTGGTGGCGGGGGCCGGTGTGCCGGTGGCCAAGCACGGCAATCGCAACCTGTCGTCCAAATCCGGCGCCGCAGATGCGCTTGGCCAGATGGGCATTGAGGTCATGGTCGGCGTCCCGGTGGTCGAGCGCGCGCTGCGCGAGGTTGGCATTGCCTTCATGATGGCGCCGATGCACCACCCGGCGATGGCCCATGTCGGCCCGGTGCGCGCCGAGCTTGGCACGCGCACGATCTTTAACATCCTCGGGCCGCTGACCAATCCGGCCGGCGTCAAACGCCAGCTGACCGGCGCGTTTTCGCGCGATCTTATCCGCCCGATGGCCGAAACCCTCGGCCAATTGGGAAGCGAGCGCGCCTGGCTGGTGCATGGCAGCGACGGCACCGATGAACTTACCATCACCGGCATAAGCTGGGTCGCCGCGCTTGAGGCCGATGGCAGAATCCGCGAGGCCGAACTGCATCCCGAGGATTTCGGCCTTCCGGTGCATCCCTTCGAGGACATCATCGGCGGCACGCCGGGCGAAAACGCCGCCGCCCTGCGCGCGCTTCTGGATGGCGATGCGGGGGCCTATCGCGATGCTGTGTTGTTGAACGCCGCCGCCGCGCTTGTGGTGGCCGACCATGCCCCTGACCTCAAGACCGGCGTGGCGCAGGCTGCGGAAAGCATCGACAGCGGCGCCGCGCGCGCCAAGATCACTGCACTGGCAAACCTGACATCGGAGGCCAAATGAGCACCCCAACCATTCTTGAAAAGATCAAAGCCTATAAGCTTGACGAAATCGCCGCCGCCAAGGCCGAGCGTTCGTTGGACGAGGTCAGCGCAATGGCCCATGAGGCGCCGGCAGTGCGCCCCTTTGCCAAGGCGCTTTTACAGGCCAGCAAACGGGGTTACGGGCTGATTGCGGAAATCAAGAAGGCCAGCCCGTCCAAGGGGTTGATCCGCGCCGATTTCGATCCGCCCGCCCTCGCGCAGGCCTATGCGAGCGGCGGCGCCACCTGTCTTTCGGTGCTGACCGACACGCCAAGCTTTCAGGGCGCGCCGGAATTCCTCAGGGCGGCGCGCGCCGCCTGTGACCTGCCGGTGCTGCGCAAGGATTTCATCTATGACACCTATCAGGTCGCCGAAGCGCGCGCCTGGGGTGCCGATTGCATTTTGATCATCATGGCCAGCGTCAGCGACGCGCAGGCCGCCGAGCTTGAAGAGGCGGCGATGGGCTGGGGCATGGATGCCTTGATCGAGGTGCATGACGCCGCAGAGCTTGAGCGGGCAAGCGCGCTCAAATCCCAAATGATTGGCATAAACAACCGTGATCTCAATACCTTCGAGACCACTCTTGACACAACGCGCAAGCTGTCCAAGCTGGTGCCGGCCGACCGTATGATTGTTTGTGAAAGCGGCCTTGCGACGCCCGAGGACCTAGCCGACATGGCGCGCTATGGCGCGCGCGCCTTCCTGATTGGCGAAACCCTGATGCGCGCCGATGACGTGGCGGCGGCGACCCGGACAATCCTTGCCAATCCGCTTACGGCGGGTGGCATGTGATGGCGGATAATGCGACCTCAGGCCTGACGCATTTCGACGGCAAGGGCGATGCCCATATGGTGGATGTCTCTGACAAAGCCGTCACATCGCGCGTGGCGGTGGCCGAAGGCTACATCAAGATGGCCAGGGAAACCTTTGATATAATTGCAGAAGGGCGCGCCAAGAAAGGCGATGTTCTGGCCGTGGCGCGGCTTGCCGGGATCATGGGCGCCAAGAAGACGCCCGATCTTATCCCGCTGTGTCATCCACTGCCGATCACCAAGGTCGCCGTTGACCTGACGCTTGATCCCGACCTGCCCGGCGTGCGCATCGAGGGCACGGTGAAAACCACCGGCCAGACCGGTGTCGAGATGGAGGCGCTCACTGCCGTCAGCGTCGCCGCCCTGACCGTCTATGACATGGCCAAGGCGGTGGATAAGGCGATGGAGATCGGCGGCATCCGCGTCATGCTGAAAGATGGTGGAAAATCAGGGCGGTACGAGGCACAATGATCACGGTTGACGAGGCGCTTGAACGGCTGTTCACACTGGTCACGCCGCTTGAAAGCGAAGATGTCCCGCTGGCCGAGGCCGTGGGCCGGGTTTTGGCCTGCGATGTGGCCGCGCGCCGCGATCAGCCGCCCTTTGCCGCCTCGGCGATGGATGGCTATGCCCTGCGCGATGAGGAGGCCGCGCCCGGTGCGCGCCTCGAAGTGATTGGTGAGGCGGCGGCGGGTCATGGCTTTGACGGCGCGGTCGGTCCCGGCCAGACGGTGCGCATCTTTACCGGCGCGCCCCTGCCCGAGGGCGCAAGCCGCGTGATCATCCAGGAGGATGTGACCCGCAACGGCGATCAGATCACCCTTGGCGATGACCTTGATCCCAAGCCGCATATCCGGCCCAAGGGCTGTGATTTCAGGATTGGCGAGGTGATGGGAGCGCCGCGCATCCTGCGCCCGGCAGATATCGCGCTTCTGGCGTCGATGAACTGTGCTTTGGTGCCGGTGACACGGCGGCCGGTGGTGGCACTGATTTCCACCGGGGATGAGCTTGTGATGCCCGGCGAAACGCCCGGAATGGATCAGATCATCGCCTCGAATACCTTTGGCCTCAAGGCGCTGCTTGAGGGCCATGGTGCAAAGGCGCGTATCCTGCCGATTGCGCGTGACACTATCCTCTCGCTTGAAACCGCCTTTGGGCTGGCGGCGGGGGCCGATCTTGTCGTCACCATTGGCGGCGCGTCGGTGGGCGATCATGATCTGGTCGGTCAGGTGGCGGGCCAAATGGGCATGGATCGCGCGTTTTACAAAGTGGCGATGCGCCCCGGCAAGCCGCTGATGGCCGGGCGCATGGGCGGCGCAGCAATGGTTGGCCTGCCCGGCAATCCGGTCTCGGCGATGGTCTGTGGACAGGTATTTCTGGCGCCGATGATCCGCGCGATGCTCGGGCTGGGCGCGCACCGCTCTTCGCGCCTCACAGCGCGCCTCGCGGCCCCTCTGCCGCCAAACGGGCCGCGCGAGCATTACATGCGCGCGCGCCTAACGCCCGAGGGTCTTGTGGCCGAAACCCGGCAAGACAGCTCTTTATTGAGCGTTCTCGCCGAGGCAGACGCCCTTTTGGTGCGCCCTGTGAATGATCCGGCCCGCGCAATCGGGGATATGGTCGACTATCTCGATTTTTGAGGTGAGCAGCAAGGCGCTTGACACAAAACGGGAACATGTGTAGAACAAAAGGAAACATGGCAACCCGAGGGGCGTCCTATGCTGACCAAGAAACAGCTCGATCTTTTGCAGTTCATCCACAAACGTGTGCAACTCGATGGCGTGCCGCCAAGTTTTGATGAAATGAAAGAAGCGCTTGATCTCAGGTCGAAATCCGGAATTCACCGCCTGATCACCGCATTGGAAGAGCGCGGATTTATCCGTCGCCTTGCGCATCGGGCCCGCGCGCTTGAGATTGTCAAGCTGCCGGAAAGTCTTGGTGGCGAGGCCACCCATGGCTTTACCCCGCGCGTGATCGATGGCGACCGCCCAAGCGCGCCACAACCGGCCAACTCGCAACCGGTCGAAGCGACCTATGCAATCGAGATTCCGGTGATGGGACAGATCGCCGCCGGTGTTCCGATCGAGGCGATTGCCCATGCCAGCCATAGCGTGGCCGTGCCCGGCACGATGATTTCCGGTGAAGGAGAACATTACGCGCTTGAGGTCAAAGGCGATTCGATGATTGACGCGGGAATCAA
>JAVVFB010000153.1:0-8293 GCA_032251095.1 Roseovarius sp.
CCGACAGCTTGCGCAAGGTGGAGAATCTCCATTTCGGGTACCGGGGACACTGCTGGTCTGGGATTGAACCCCGCCAGCCTATAAAGGCGCTGGACCGGCTCCGGCGTTTCAAGCGCCGCGCGCATCGGGCAGCGCCAGATCTGCAGTGGTGGCTCGACAGGCCAAGGTGTTATGCGGCGGATGAACTCCGCACGCGCCCGCGCACAGGGAACCGACGCAGGCCAACCGCCTGCGAGGCACAAGAGGATTGCACAATCGATTTGGTAGCCTTGTGCGGCAGCGGGTTTGGCAGCGGGCGGTGTGAGCCCGATCGCGATCATCGCGGCCGTTGAGAAGAGCCGCCTCATGACAGAGCACCGGCGCTAACCTGCTGGCGCATAATAAGACTTATGTTAATTGTGTCATAATTACTGACATATTTTGCACGTCGTTTCATTGGAACATCTCCTGGTAAGCGTCAAGCACAAGACGGACTTCGGCCTGCGCGGAAGCTGATGCTGCGGCGAGGCAATTCAGATAGGTTTGTGCCTCATCGAAGTAGGTGTTGAACTCGGCTCTGATGTCATGGCCGTACTCGTTCAGGAGCGCAGGCGAGGCCGCCAGCTCCGGCCGCAACGGCAACACGCAGTCCATCGCCAGCGTCTCGGCGTTTGCTGGGATCGCTAGGGCGATGAATGTGCTACATGCCAGCAACCGCGACATCTGGTGGTCTCCCGACAATCTGTGGGCGAATCGTGTGTCGGACCTATCATCGAAAAAATATCGTAATCAATCAAAAGATATCTATTGACCATATAAAGTGTTTTCCGATACGTCGCCGCATATCTTGTGACATGCACTGTTTGAAGCGGTGCAAAAGCAGGTTACTTCCGTAGGAACTTCTTTCCTTCGGAGGCAAAATGGCAGGAACAAAATACCCCGTGATCCTAACATCGCACATGCAAGAGGCGATCGAGGGTGGGGCATGGATCGAGGTGGAATGCGTTGAAGCCCCGGAAAAGGGCGGCAATACGCATAGGGGTGGCTGGACGGTTTTCGTCTGCTCCAATGACGGTCAAGGCGGTGTGCACCGGTCGGTCTATGTGACCAACCGGGATCTGAAACCACGCGTCTTCAAGACCGCAGCAGGGCTCATGAGCTTCTGCCTGGAGCTCGACGCAAAGGTATTCAGCTGCCCTCTCCGAGAAGGTGAGAGAGGCACGTGGGAGTTTGAGACGACAAGGTATCCTACCAGCGGCTAGCCTCGTTCTCTGGGGGCTTTCAGGCCCTTCCACTCATGCACAATCCGTTATCGATCTCGATGCTCCAGACCGTTTTGGTCGACTGACCAGTAGCGTTCTCGACTTTACAAGACCCCAACCCGAGCAAAGCGACGTTGTCGCACGCTCTGAGGTCGTCCCTCTTAATTCACCACGCCTTTCTCCGCCGCGGGTCCCATCGGGCCGCCCTGCGATCGAGACTATGATCCTTGATGTGGGGTCGGTCTACGTGGACCACCCGGCCCTGCGGAGGGCCGGGATGTCTTCTCGCGATTGGCTCGCATTCTTTCGCGCCAACATCGCTATCGAAAGCGCATTTGATCCAAGCGCGCGATCGCATGTTGGCGCAATCGGGCTTGGGCAGTTGATGCCGGACACTGCACGCGTGCTTGGCGTCGATCCGCATGATCCTGAGCAAAACCTGCATGGATCCGCCCGCTACTTGCTGACACAACTTGATCGTTTCGGCACGCCGCAGCTTGCGCTCGCGGCCTACAACGCCGGCCCCGAAGCCGTGGCGCGCCATGGCGGGATTCCCCCCTACCGCGAAACCCAAGGCCATGTCCGCAAGGTCATGGCCGTCTATGCCCAATCCATCGGAGACCAGATATGAAACGCATCGACTATACCCGGGCGGCATTGGCCGCGTTGCTGATAGTGGCCGCAGCCCCGGCGCTCGCACAAGACCTTAGCCCGGTCTCTGACATGATCGACAACATCATCGACGCGGTGACGGGTCCGATCGGTCGTGGCCTCGGTGTGCTCGCTCTCGTGGGATCCGGTGTCATGATGTTTTTCGGGCGCCTCAACTGGCCGATCTTCGTTGCCGTGTTCGTCGGCGTGGTGCTGATCTTTTCGGCCGAGACCATCATCGACGGCTTTGCGGCTCCTTGATCTGACCGACCGCAGAGACCTCCATGCGCGACACACCACTCTTTCTGGGGCTGACCAAGCCGCCACGGATATTCGGTCTCCCGATCGGATATTTTGTGGCGCTGGTCTTCGCATCCGTGATCCCTTTCATTCTGGTTGACGACATGCGGTTCCTGCTGGTTTTCCTCGCGGGCTACCCACCGCTTTGGCTGGTCGCAGACCGCAATCCACATCTGTTTCAGATTTTGAACGTGGTGATGTCGCGCACACCGCGAACGAGTGTGCGATCCTGTAATGGGGGCGATCTCTATGTCGCGTGAGTTTCGGGGGTTAATTGCCAGCAGCGCTGTTCGGGATGCACTTGGGGACAAGGTTTTGAAAGCCGAGCGTCTTGGGCGGCACCTACCTTACATTGCTGCGGTGCGAGACAATGTCATCCTGACGCGGCAGGGTGATCTGATGGCGTCGGTCACGCTTGGCGGGATCGACAGCTTCACCAGCGATGACGCCCGGATCGATGAGATCAGTGAAGGCTTTGCCCGGATCGTCAGTCAGTTGGGCGAGCGTTTCGGTTTCCACATCAACAAGGTATCACGCCCGGATGTCGCGGACCTTGCTGCGCCTGACGGTATGCCTTTTGCAAATGCGGTAGACGCGGCGTGGCAGAGAAGCCTGCGCGCACGTGACCTGAAAGCCCGCACCTTGATGCTGACAGTATTGATGCGTCCGTCGATGCCGCAGGCATTCTCGAAAGTTCTGGGCGCCCTTGGCGGCGGCCGCGATTTCCAGAAAGACATCGATACGCGAATTGTTGCCCTGGAAGAGGCCATGACGCTGCTCATGGCGATGTATTCCGACGCAGGTGCAGCGCGCCTGACAGTCTCGAGCGGGGACTGGCTTGCAGTGTTGGCCGCGGTTCACGGACAGAGCTACGGCAAAATCATCGCGGCCCCCGGGCAACTGTTGGCTGACACGATGAGCAATTTCGACGTCAGCTTTCAAGGCAAAACCATGCGGCTGGAAAGCGGCGACAGCGCACGATACGGCGCGATTTTCGGGATAAAATCCTATCCCAGTCGCACCTGGCCAACCATGCTTGACGCGTTGGAACTGCCCTATGACATCACGATCACCAACTCTTTCACGCCGCGGCGCGCCAATGAGATGGTTGAGCGCATTCAACGCACCTTTCGCCAGCGGGGTGCCTCCGAGGATGCTGGTGTCAGCCTGACAGAGCAATTGATCGAAGCCGCCGACGCCGTGGCATCCGGCCGGTCGACCTTTGGGACACATCACGCCTCCGTGCAGGTTTTCTGTGACAGCGCCGAGGAACTGGAACAGGCAGCTTCCGAGATCTGGCGGGCGGGGCAAGAGACCGGTGCCGTTCTGGTCCGGGAATCCTGGGCCGCAAAGGCACTCTATTTAGCACAAGCGCCCGGAAACTGGGCCTACCGGATCCGTGACGGGATCGTTTCGTCGCACAATTTCGCGGAACTGGCCGCGTTTCACAAGACAAGGCCGGGACGCGGACCTGAGGCCAGCCCATGGGGCAAGACGATCACGGCCTTCCCGACCGTGACCTCCAGCCTCTACCGGTTCAACTTTCACGAAGCGGGGCGCCGGACCGATGAGCCAAGCGTCGGGCACACCCTTGTTCTGGGCCGCACCGGGTCCGGCAAGACACTCGGCACGGCTTTTCTCATGGCGCAGGCCCGCAGAGTGGGTGCGCGGGTTATCGTTTTCGACAAGGATCAGGGGTTGGAGATGGCGATCCGCGCTTTGGGTGGCAGCTACAGCGAAATCAAGGTGGGCCAGCCCACGGGCTTTAACCCGATGACCACGGAGACCGATGCGCGGGGGGCCGCCTGGCTGACAGATTGGCTCGGCGACATTCTGGCCCGTCACCGTCCACTCGAAACGGTCCAGACTGTCGCGCTGAACGAGGCGGTTCGTCAGATCGCCGCCGCGGAGCTGGGCCTCAGAACCTTCGACGGTTTGGCAAGTCTCGTGGCCTCTACCGATGATGATGGCGACCTGGTGTCCCGCGTACGGGAATGGACAGAAGTCGGCCGGTACGGTTGGCTTTTCTCAAGGCCCAGTGCCCAGTCGATTGCCATTGGCGAGGATGTCCTTGGTCTCGACATGACGGAACTTCTGGACCAGGACGCGGAACGCTCCGCCCTGCTCGCCTATCTCTTCCGCCGTATCGAGCGCGTGATCGAGGATCGTAGACCAACGATCATTGTGATCGACGAGGCCTGGAAGATGTTGGCCGACGATATCTTCGTCAAGCGCCTCCATGACTGGCTGGTTACCATGCGCAAGCGCAACTGCGTGGTGATGATGTTGACCCAGACACCGGGCCATCTAGACCAAAGTTCGGTCGGCCAGATCATCGCGGAAAGTGTGGCAACCCAGATCCTGTTTCCCAATCCACGGGCAAATCCGGAGGATTACAGCATCCTGCGCCTGAATGCGCGCGAGGCGGATTTTCTTTCCAGCCCGACAGCCGGATTGCGGCTGGCATTGATCCGTTCCGGCGCCGACAGCGTGTTCGTCAATACCGATCTCGCAGGCTTGGGCGGTCTGGTTACTGTTCTTGGTGGCGGCAAGACCGGCGAGGAAAAGGCGCCTGCCAATTGGCGCAAGAAAGAAGAATTCTGGAAGGACATGATGTGAAAGCACGATTTTTTCTGTTGGTCGCCATGACGGTCCTGAGCGCTTGCGAAGGTGCATCAACAGGCGTGCGATCGCCCTGTTTTGAGCGGCCCGTTATGGCGTTCTCGGCCCCTGCTCCCGACCTTGTTTCACGGAATGCGCATTGTGATTTCCAGAGCTTCTAGAATGGCGATTCCGTTGGCCTTGGGTCTTGGCTCGCTTGCCTCCGCGCAGGGCGTGCCAGTGATCGATGGCTCCAACCTTGCCCGCGCTGTGTCTCGCGTCGAAGAGCTCGCACGCGACGCCTTGCGGCAGGGCCAGAAGCGCGACGCCCGCCAGGAACAAGCGGATATCTATCAAGAGCAGCTTGAAGCCTATGAGCGTTTCCTTGCGGAGACCACCGGTGTGACCGACCTGAGTGGGTTCGAGGCTGGTGGGCCCGGCTGGGCGAGCGCTGCAGAGACTTACCCAGCCCAGGAAGATCATCCTGATGCCGATCGCCTCTTCGGTGAGCCAAGCGACGTGGAGCGCATGATCATCATGGTGGCGCGGCGCTATGAGGGTCATCCCGGTGTTGCGGCCGCCGGTCTGACGCCACTGACGTGGCGTATCCTGTTTCAGTCACTGATCAAGCAGGAAAGTCGTTTCAACAATGCAGCCGTCTCCCCCGTGGGTGCGCGCGGTTTTTGCCAGCTGATGCCGGGCACAGCATCGGATCTCGGTGTGAACCCGTATGATCCTTGGGAAAACCTGGACGGTGGCGCACGCTACATTCTCACGCAACTGAACCGCTTCGGTCGGATCGATCACGCTCTGGCGGCCTATAATGCAGGCCCCGGCCGTGTTCTCGAATATGGTGGTGTGCCTCCTTTCGAGGAAACCCAGACCTACGTCCGGCGCATCAACGGCTATTACAACGACTATCTTGGCACTATCACTGGCGTCGATATGACGGGGTCACTGGCGGGCTTCGATGGCGCCTCGGCCGCCTGGGGCAACTGGGCGGATGCCTCGGTCGGCTATGGCGCCTACATGGGCACCCAGATCGATCAGGCCATGACGAGGATCGCGGCGCTTTTGCGTGAAGATCCGCCCGATAACGCAAAAGAGGCGCTGGACCGCTCCACCTATATGCTTGCTGAACGGGCGCGGCTCATGGCGCTGACGCTGCGTCTGCGTGCAGCCCACGTGAAAGTCGAAGCGGCACAAGGTTTGACCGAGGCCGCCGATCACTTAGAGCAATCCACTTTCTGGAGGTATTCCGATGAGGGCTGACACCCGCATTGCCGCAATTATTGTCGCGGGCACGCTCATGGCGGCACACCCGCCCCCAGCCTTCGCTCAGGGTGTGCCTGTGATCGATGGATCGAACCTCGCGCAGAATATCGAGCAGCTGCAGGCCGCGCTGCGCGATGCGGAAAACCAGCTCCAGCAAATCGAGGAATTGCGTACCCAGATCGAGCGCCTCACTGATATTCAGGGCCTTCTTGATGACGTCCTGGGTTCAATTACCGGCCTGAATGAAATCGCAGCCCTCTACAACGATGTGGAGGACCTGCGTGCCCGTGCCCAGAAGATCACCGATCTATCGGGTTTCATGGACAACCTGTCACTCGGGGATTTTGACAGCCTGCTGGACAATCTGCTCGATGGCGACGTCACCATGGGTGAGCGCCGCGCCGCAGATGCCATGCGCGGGACCATGGCCAGTGCGGGGTTCACCTCGGAAAAACTCACCGAGCTGAACGACGCCGGGAACCCGCAAGGCGCTGCCATAGCCGATCTGGCGGCTGCCAATGCCATGGTTATCGGGCAAGCCCAAATTTCCTACGAGGAAGCCGCCCAGAGCATCGAGCGTATCGATGGGCTGGTGGAAGCGATTGGCGAACAGGAAACGCTCAAGGAATCGATCGATCTCAACACGCGTATGGCCGCGGAGACGAATTACATGCTGGGCCAGATGTGGCGCCTGAATGCCGCCCAAGGCTTGGCGCAAGGTCAAAACGGCATTGATTTCGCGGCCGAGCAGGCCCGCACACGCTCCTTCTTTGATTTTTCCGGCGCCGAGGACTGACCCTTGAATACATCACTCAAAGCACTTGCAGTTTTCATCGCCCTAGCAGGCAGTGCCTGGGCGGAAGACTTGCAAGACCTGCCCGACGATACGTTGCTCGGGGAGGTCGTCACTGCCACCGAAAATGGGGAGGAAGAGCGCCTCCTCGATCTGATGCGCGAGGTACAGGCAAGAGGGCTCTTGATGTTCCCGAAGCCGCAAACCTGCACCTTCAGCTATCCGGACACTGAGTTTTTCGGCAACGAGATTTTCCGTGGAGCGGTTCGATGGGGCTTCGGCACCGACCTGAGAGAGCTTGCAATGTCGCAGGGCTTCTGCGGCTGCATCTATGATCTCGGGTCGCTCGATGCGTTCACAACAGAACGGGTCGACAAGCCTGCGCATGCGCTCACAGCGGCGGATTTCAATACCATGCGCCGGTATCGAAACGCTGATTGGAATACCATTGATCAACGGTATGCAACCTTTCGCGAAGAAAGCTGTGGCGCGTAATGGCGATCATCGCGGACGTATTGACCATGGTCGACGCGACTGTGGCAGGTGTCGCAGCTGATACTTATGACAACACCGTTGCAGCTGTGCGCCCCGTGGTGCGAGCAGCGTCCGTATTAGTAACGATCCTCGTTGGTGCTAATTTGCTGATCCAAAGCGTTGAACTTACGCGTGCAACGATCGTCGCCCTTGGTCTGCGTTTGGCGTTGGTGAACGTGTTCCTGACCTTCGCGAACCTCTCTGTCCCCTATGACGCTTTGACAAACGCCCCGGCGGAGCTCGGCGCGGGGATACTGAACTCACTGTCAGGCGGCACAGTTGGGAACCTTTATGATGGAATCGACAATCTCTACTCCCAAGCCCTTAATGTCGGACAGGCGATCAGCCAGAATGGAGGCTGGCTGGCCGGTGCCATGACCAGCGTGGTCATGTTTCTTGTGGCCGCCGCCATGGCGACGATCACCATCATCGTTCTGTCGGCTGCCAAGATCATGTTGGCGGTATTGATCGCTATCGCACCTGTGGCCGTGGCCTGTACCTTGTTCAAACAATCCGCGCCGCTGTTCGAGGCCTGGGTCAAACTCGCCATCGGTTTTTCCTTTGTGCCGCTTTTCGTGGCTGCCATGGCAGGATTTACCATTGCCACTGGCAACGCCGTCGCGCCGGGGAGCCTCGACAGCGTCGAAACACTCGGGGACGCGATTTCGTTCGTCGTGGTGATGATGATCGGCGCCGGCCTGATGTTGCTCGTGCCAACTTTCGCGCAAGGGCTTGCCGCCACGAACATCGGCCTCGCCTCGATCGGTGCAAATGCCGCGCGGATGCCCGGGAACGCATGGCGCAATACCGGTGCCGCGATCCGGGGCGGAGATGACATGCGACGGGGCTTCAACGCAGGACTTCAGGGACAAGGCGTCTCCGACCGATCGTCCAGCGC
>JAVVFB010000154.1:0-8256 GCA_032251095.1 Roseovarius sp.
CTGCATCGGCACGGTTGCCGGCCCGCACCCCTATCCGGCGATGGTGCGCGATTTCCAGTCGATCATCGGCAAGGAAGTGCGCGAACAGATGCAGGCCGCCGAGGGGCGCCTTCCCGACACGCTTATTGCGGCGATCGGTGGCGGATCAAACGCCATGGGCCTGTTTTATCCCTTCCTTGACGACAAGGATGTCACCATCATCGGCGTCGAGGCCGGCGGCAAGGGCGTCAACGAAAAGATGGAGCATTGCGCCTCGCTGACCGGTGGCCGACCCGGCGTGTTGCATGGTAACCGGACCTATCTTTTGCAGGATGACGATGGTCAGATCCTTGAGGGTCATTCGATTTCGGCGGGTCTTGATTATCCCGGCATCGGCCCCGAGCATAGCTGGCTGCATGAAACCAAACGCGCGCAATATGTCTCGATCACCGACACCGAGGCGCTTGAGGCGTTTCAGCTGAGCTGTGCGATGGAGGGCATCATTCCCGCGCTTGAGCCAAGCCATGCCCTGGCCCATGTTATGAAGATCGCGCCCGACCTGCCGAGCGATCATTTGCTGGTGATGAATATGTGTGGGCGCGGCGACAAGGACATCTTTACTGTCGCAAAACACCTTGGCTTTGACATGAATATCTGAGCGGGGCGATCTTGGCCTGACAGCCCCTTGTCCGAACAGCCTTCAAATTGAATGCCCTGGGGCATGTCGCGGGGCCTGTCACTGGGTCTTGGCGTTTTCCTGAAGGATTCTCAGCGGCACGATATCAAGCGCGCGCATATGCGTTGCGGCAAGCCGCACCTTTGGCGCACAGCCCTCGTCATGGGCCTGAAGAAACCGCGCGGCGCACAGGCACCACTGATCCCCCGGCTTGAGCCCGGCAAAGCCGAACTCGGGATTGGGTGTGCTCAGGTCGTTGCCCACATATTTGGAATAGGCCAGGAATTCGGCGGTCATCAAGGCACAGACCGTGTGGCTTCCGTGATCCTGAGCGCAGGTATTGCAATGCCCGTCACGAAAAAACCCGGTAACAGGATCGTTCGAGCAAGGCTCAAGGTCGGTGCCCATGACATTGATGGTGGGGTCTTTTTCGATCATTTGAAGCGCCTCACTTTCACATGACAGCCTAGCGCGGAATACGGTCCCGTCAATCCTGTGCAAGAGCCTGTGCCGTTCAACCGCATTCACGCGACAGGTGCCAGAGTGTTTCGCGTTCATTGCATTCCCGCAACACGCTCTAACCTATTGATTTAGCGTCTTTGGATCGCTCAAAACCGGGTCCCACTTTTGAGCAACATGCTCTAACGGAATTTATCCATCAGTTTCTGCATCGCGCTTCGGTCGTCCGAAGCGGGGGGCTCTTCCGCCTTTTCAGGCGGCCTCGCTTGGCCCTGCGCCGCGAGCTTGGGCGTGGGCTTTGACGGGCGCGATGGCGAGAGGCGTTGCGCAACGGCATTCAAAAAGCGATCCGGTTTGCCCCCGGCCAGCCAGGGCGCGCCCTCCGAAATGCCGCGCATCAGGTCATCAAGCCAATCGGCGTCGGCCTTGGCGAAATCCTGAAGCACGAATTGCGCCACGCGGTCCTTGTGGCCGGGATGGCCGATGCCAAGGCGGACCCGTTGATAGGCCTCGCCGATATGTTGGTGGATCGAGCGCAGCCCGTTATGGCCCGCGTGGCCACCACCCTGTTTCACCCGCAACTTGCCGGGGGCAAGGTCAAGCTCGTCGTGAAACACCGTCACCTCATTGGGGGTCAGCTTGTAAAACCGGATTGCTTCGCCAACCGCTTGCCCGCTCAGGTTCATGAAGGTGCCGGGTTTGAGCAGGATCACCTTGGTGTCACCAAGCACGCCCTCGGACACATGCCCCTGAAACCTGGCGCGCCAGGGGCCAAAGCCGTGATCCTCTGCGATCCGGTCGAGCGCCATGAAACCGATATTATGGCGGTTCTTTTCATATTTTGCGCCGGGATTGCCCAGACCCACGAACAGCTGCATTGCCCATGCCCTCTTATTTGGTGATGCTGGTCTACGCCGCGATGCGCGGGGAATCAACGGGCAGAGGGCGCGCAGGATGGCAGAGTTCGAGATAGACGGTATTCATCTTGTGGTGCCCGATGAGATGCTGAACCCCAAGCTGTCGGACAAACTCTCGACAGGCGGCTATGAGGCGCATGAGGCGCATGCCGCAAGGATGCGCCTGCGCGCGGGGCAACGGGTGCTCGAGCTTGGCTCGGGGATCGGCTATATCGCCTCGGTCTGTGCAAGCATCACCGGCGCGGGGAATGTGGTCACGGTCGAAGGCAATCCCAACATGCTGCCGGTGATCCGAGGTAATCTCGAACGCAACGGATTTGGCGCAGTGACCGTGTTGCACGGCGCGGTTGGTGGCATGAAGAGTGACGCAGAGCCGATTGAATTTGATAACAAAAAGACATTCTGGGCGGCGCGGATTGCGGATATGGACAGCGCCCCGGATGCGGTGGTCAGCGTGCCGCATCTTGGGCTTGGCGATCTGCTCAAGACCTATCGCCCGCATGTGGTAATCATGGATATCGAAGGCGCCGAAGAGCATCTGTTTGATGCGCCCTGGCCGGCCTTCGTGCGGGCGGTGATGATGGAATTGCACCCCGGTCGCTATTCCGATGTGGTGATCAAGCGGATTGTCGATTGCATGTCGGCCTCGGGGCTGACCTATGATCCGTTATCGTCGCGCGGGCGTATCCTTGGGTTTCGCCGGGTGCGCGACACATAGGACCGCCGCAAAAGAAAAACGCGACCCCGTTGATGGGGCCGCGCTTCACAACATTCGATCTGCGAGGGCAGGGCGGTCTTACGCCTCTTCGCCTTCGGCAACTTCGGCTGCATCATCCTCGTCTTCGTCATCGCCGCTCGATTTCAGAGCCGACGGCGCCGAGACGTTACAGATCACAAAGTCGCGGTCGCTGATGACCAGCTTGCAACCTTCGGGGATCTCGACGTCGGAAATGGTGACGGTATCGCCAACATTCTCGACCTTGCCCATATCGACGGTCAGGTGATCGGGGATCTCGCCCGCGGTCACGATCATTTCGACTTCGTTGCGCACGACGGCCATAGAGCCACCCTTGCGGATCGCCGGGCAGTCTTCGAGGTTGATGAACTCAACCGGGATGAACAGGTTGATCTTGGTGGTGCGGCGCAGGCGCATGAAATCGACATGCGTCGGAAGGTCTTTGACCACATCGCGCTGAACGTCGCGGCAGATCACCCGAACGTCGTCGTGACCTTCAACCTGAAGGTTGAACAGGGTCGACTTGAAACGGCCTTTTTTGAGGCGCTTCAACAGGACGTTGAACGGGATGTTGATCGGCAACGGATCGACGTCGCCACCAAAAACGATACCCGGAACCATACCGGCGCGACGCGCCTGACGAGCGGCGCCCTTGCCTGTCCCCGTGCGTTCCTGGGCCTGAAGATCAGGAATTTCTCCAGCCATGATAATTCTCCATAAATAAGGGCGGGGCTCCTCCAAGGCTGTAGCCCCGCGGTAAGGCCTGTGCCTATAGACCACGAGGCGGGCTTTGGAAAGGGCAAATTACGCCGTTTTCGGTGTCGCGAAGGGGCGTTATTCCCAGTCGCCGGCAAAGCCCTTGGGGATCATCAGGATATCGCGGTCAAGCTTGCCCACATCGGTGCGCCCGCACAGGCCCATGCTGCTGTCTAGTTCCTTGTGGATGCATTCAAGCGCGCGGGTCACGCCCGCTTCGCCCATGGCACCAAGGCCATAGACAAAGGCGCGCCCGATATAGGTGCCGCTGGCCCCCATCGCCATCGCCTTGAGCACATCCTGACCCGAGCGGATGCCGCTATCAAGATGCACCTCGATCTTGTCGCCGACCGCATCCATGATCGCGGGCAGGGCGCGAATGGCCGAAATAGCGCCGTCAAGTTGCCGCCCACCGTGGTTGGACACGATGATCGCATCGGCCCCTACATTCAGCGCCTCGCGCGCATCGCGCGGATCCATGATGCCCTTGATGATCAGCGGGCCATCCCACATCTTGCGAAACTCGCGGATGCGATCCCAGTTGAGCGCCTGATCAAACGCTTCCGATGTCCAGGTGCTCAGCGAGGAAGGATCGCTGACGCCCTTGGCATGGCCGACGATATTGCCAAAGAACCGCCGCTTGGTGCCAAGCATGCCAAGGCCCCATTGCACCTTGGTCATCATGTTGGTGACCGATTTCACAGTGAGCTTGGGCGGGGCCGAAAGGCCGTTCTTCAGGTCTTTATGCCGCTGCCCCAGCAATTGAAGATCGACCGTGATCATCGCCGCCGAGCATTTGGCGTCTTTGGCGCGATCAAACAGGCGCTGCATGAAGTCGTCGTCCTTGAGGGTGTAAACCTGCATCCAGAACGGCTTGGTGGTGTTTTCGGCCACATCCTCGATGCTACAGATCGACATGGTCGAAAGGGTAAAGGGCACGCCGAATTTCTCGGCGGCGCGGGCGGCCTTGATCTCGCCGTCGGCGCATTGCATGCCGGTCAGGCCAACCGGTGCAAGGCCGACGGGCATCGACACGTCCTGACCGATCATCTTGGTGGCGGTGGTGCGGCCCGTCATGTCAAGTGCCACCCGTTGGCGCAGGTAAATCTTGTCGAAATCGCTGGTGTTCTCGCGAAAGGTCTGTTCGGTCCAGCTCCCGGATTCCGCGTAATCATAAAACATCTTGGGCGCGCGGCGCGCGTAGATCTTCTTGAGGTCGTCAATATTTGTGATTACGGGCATCGGGTGTTCCCTTTTGGAAATTGGTAAAGACCTTTTACCAAAGGCACTGCGCGCGCGCAATCATTCCTGTCGTCGCAGGGCAGGGTACATCAAGCGCGGTGCGCGCCCTCCGCCAAGCCGCGCACGAATTCAAGCACATCGGCCACGCTCTCACCATCGGCGATCTTGCCGACAATCGCCGAGCCGACAACCGCGCCATCGGCGACGCTGGCGATGGTCTGGGCGGTTTCGGGGGTGCGGATGCCAAAGCCAACGATGACGGGCAGGTCGGTCTTTGCCTTGATGCGGGCCACTTCGGGGGCGACATCCACCGCCTCGGCCGCCGCCGCGCCGGTGATGCCGGTGATCGAGACATAATAGACAAAGCCGCTGGTGTTGGTAAGAACCTTGGGCAGGCGCTTGTCATCGGTCGTCGGCGTGGCAAGGCGGATAAAGTTGAGACCTGCCTTTTGCGCGGGAATGCAAAGCTCGTCATCTTCTTCGGGGGGCAGGTCAACCACGATCAGCCCGTCAATGCCCGCCGCTTTGGCATCAACCAGAAATTTATCGACACCGCGATTGTAGATCGGGTTGTAATAACCCATCAGAACGATCGGCGTGGTGTTGTCGCTCTTGCGGAACTCTGTCGCCATTTCAAGCGTGCGGCTCAGGGTCATGCCCGCCGCGAGGGCGCGCTGACCGGCAAGCTGAATGGTGGGGCCATCGGCCATCGGATCGGTGAAGGGCACGCCCAGCTCGATGATGTCAACGCCCGCCTCTGGCAGCCCCTTCATGATCTCAAGCGAGGTGTCATAATCGGGATCGCCCGCCATGATATAGGAAACGAAGGCTTTCTTGCCGGCGGCTTGAAGGTCAGTGAATTTGGCGTCAATGCGGGTCATTCTGGGTGTTCCTTGGATGCGTCGGCACGGGTTTGGCCGAAAGCTTGGCGGAAATCAATGCCCAGCTTGACCTTGAGGGGCTGAGCGCCGTAGATGCGCGCAATTCATGCCAAGGAGTGACGGAAATGGGCTTTAAAATGGGAATCGTGGGGCTGCCCAATGTGGGGAAGTCGACGCTTTTTAACGCGCTGACCAAAACGGCCGCCGCGCAGGCCGCAAATTTTCCGTTCTGCACCATCGAGCCGAATGTCGGCGAAGTGGCCGTGCCCGATGCGCGGCTGGATAAGCTGGCCGCGACCGCAGGCTCGAAACAGATCATCCCGACGCGCATGACATTTGTCGATATTGCCGGCCTCGTGAAGGGCGCGAGCAAGGGCGAGGGGCTTGGCAACCAGTTTCTGGCCAATATCCGCGAGGTCGATGCCATCGCCCATGTGCTGCGCTGTTTTGAAGATGACGACGTGACCCATGTCGAGGACCGGGTTGATCCGGTCGCCGATGCCGACACCATTGAAACCGAGCTGATGCTGGCCGATCTTGAATCGATCGAAAAGCGCCGCGCCGGTCTGGTGCGCAAGCTCAAGGGCGGCGACAAGGACGCGGTGACGCAGGATCGTCTGTTGGCCGCCGCGCAGGCCGCTCTGGAAGAGGGCAAGCCCGCCCGCACGGTCCAAGTGGACGCCGAAGATCTCAAGGCGTGGAAGATGCTGCAACTTCTGACCAGCAAGCCGATCCTTTACGTCTGTAACGTCGATGAGGGCAGCGCCGGGGCGGGCAATGATTTCTCGGCCCGTGTTGCCGAAATGGCCGCTGCACAGGGCGCCGCCAGCGTGGTGATCTCGGCGCAGATCGAAGAGGAAATCAGCCAGCTTGAGGCCGAAGAGGCCGAGATGTTCCTGTCGGAAATGGGGCTGGATGAGGCCGGTCTTGATCGCCTTATCCGCGCCGGTTACGAGCTTTTGCACCTTGAAACCTATTTCACCGTCGGCCCGAAAGAGGCCCGCGCCTGGACCATCCCGGCGGGCACGCCCGCGCCCAAGGCGGCCGGGGTCATTCACGGTGACTTTGAAAAGGGCTTCATCCGCGCCGAAACCATCGCCTATGAGGATTTCGTCACGCTTGGCGGCGAGCAAAAGGCCAAGGATGCCGGCAAGATGCGCGCCGAGGGCAAGCAATATATCGTCAAGGATGGCGACGTGCTGCACTTCCTGTTCAACACCTGAGGGGCGTCGGGGAACATTTTGACAGGCGGGCCATTCCCCGCTTAGGCTGATCTTGATTTGATCAGCCTAAGCGGGGAATTTCCCATGTCGCGCAACCGGTGTTTCAGCTTTGCCCTTATCGCCAGCCTTTTGGCCTCGACACCGTTGCAGGCGGCGCATGACACGGGCGAAGCCATCTGCGGCTCGAACGGGCCGGAGGTGCCTGGGGCCAGCCATATCCCGATCCTGGCCGAGATTGTGACCTCCGCTAAACGCCCTGAGCCCATAACATTGGTTGTCCCAGAGGGCGCGCATATCTTCAACTGGCTGGCGCATGGCGTGTTTCAGGATCGCCCGCGCGATCAGCTTGAAGAGGGCTATGTGATCTCTCTGGAAAAGCTCCATTCCAGTGATCGCCTGTCGGGGCCACAGCATCAAAGGGACATTCTCTATCGCTATGCCGATATGCCCGATGGCCCGCCCGAGGATGTGGCGGCGCAGCGCGATTTCTGGCTGACGGGGATGTTTTCCGATCCCAAATTACAGGTCGTGACCCATATCACCCGCTTTGAGGCCGGTCGCGCCTGTGGGCTGATGAATGCCTATCAGGCGACAAGCGCCATGCCTGCCTGCGACAATGGCACAGCACCAAAGACCCGGAGTTTCAAGTCCGGGATCGATTCGATGTTCGGGGTGTTTCGGCGCGACCTTGCTGCGCGGCTCAAGCAGGGCAATTTCACCCATATCGTCTTTGCCTCGATGGGGTGGAACAACGATCAGAGGGTTTCGATCTGTCGCTATCGCCAGATCATGCAGATGACCGGGAATGCGATGCAGGCCAGGGGCAGGGCGTTTCGCCCGTTGGTGATCGGCATGACATGGCCGTCGTCCTGGAACGCGGCCAGCACCTCGGCCGTCGGCCATGCGGTGGGCCATATCGGCAGCGTTTTCAACAAGTCGACCGACAGCGACGAGGCCGGGGTGCTGCATGGCAACCTGATCCTGAACCGGATCATTCCGGCGGTGAACACCGGCGGCCTTCCGGTCGTGGTTCTGGGCCATAGCATGGGCGCGCGGTTCGCCGGGCGGGCGTTGTTTTCGCGGGATCTTTTGAAACAGGGGCCGGTTGGCCCCGCCGCCGATCTCGCGGTGTTCCTTCAGCCGGCCCATAGCGCCTATCGCTATGGCGGCGACACCTTTGGCGCGCGCGGCAACGAGGGGCACCCCTTTGACGGCTATAAAGACCTGTCCGATACGCAGGTGGTGGTCACCACCTCGCCGCCAGGATATGTCGTCGTGACCCGCCGGTCCAGGGCGTCGTACGTGTACTCTGTGACGTACGGGCTGCCCGGCGGCGGAAAAGCTCGTGAGCTACGCGGGTCTCGGCGCCCGAGTGCACGACAGCGGC
>JAVVFB010000155.1:0-8252 GCA_032251095.1 Roseovarius sp.
CCGGCGACGAGCGGTGCGGTCGTGGTTTTAGGGCAGGTCACTGTCCCCGTGGTAGATGCAAGCAATGATGAGGCATCGATTCAAATTTTGCGCGGCGGGGCGGTTGTAGACGCGGCGCGCGGTGAATTCTTGCGAGTAATAACGATCGCTCGGTCTTTTGTGACCATGCAGGGCGTGTCGGAAACCTTCACCGTGCGGGGGTTTTCCGGCACTGTCTCCCCGCAAGTGGCAGGTGACTTCGCTAATATTGTCATTTTGGAGAGGTTCAGGTGATTGATATCACGATACACGATGCAGACGGTCGGCCTATCCAGACTATGACCCTGCTGGACACGGGCGAGGCGGATCAGAACGCCGGGCTGACGCACGGATGGGTTGAGGGGATAGCCGATCTTCGCCGGGGCATGGTGGACATTCGCAGTAAGGAGCACCTGCCCCGCCCGACATTGCCCACATGGCCCGCACAGATGCAGGCCCCGGCAACTCTGGACATGGACCTGTTGCCGACCGGCGCGACCGTAACCGCGACAAATGAGGCGGGCGAGGCGGTGGCGACGGACGATCCGGCGGACCCGATCACGTTGACGGGCGCGGGGGATATATATCGCGTAACCGTGGCCGCGCCTTGGCCGTGGATTGCGCTTGATCAGACAATCGAGGTGACGTGATGCCTGAACTCGGCGCAGGGAAGTTGATTGCGGAACGGCGCGGGATGCGTGCATGGCGGCGGTCGATTATGCAGGCATTGGCAAGCCGGGCGGTAGGGGAGGCCCCCAACGTGGCGGCGCTGCAACCGGGGGCTGAAACGTTGCTTGATGCCCTAACCAGCGTGGCATCTGCCATGCCGCGCAGCGATGCGCTGGCCGGGATCATGTTTGATGTGGTAGAGTATGAGCGCGCGCACCCGGACGTTGAAGCGGTGCGGCAATTTTTGGGCGTGACAGACGTATGGATAGATGATCTGTTTCGGCAGGCGGCGGGGATAAAATAGATGGCAAACACCGGGACCACCAGCATAGTTTCTGGGGATATTGAAACGCCGGGTGCCGTGTCTGCGGTTGGCGGCACGGTGGAGTTTGAGCTTAATCGCTGGGATGTAGAGACAGGTCAGATCATTGTGCCGACCATTCAGACGGCGGTTGTCGCGTCCGATGGCACGATCAGCATTGCCCTTTGGCGCAGCGCCTTGGGCGAAAGGAATAGCTGGTACAATGTGACTTGGGTTTCGGCATCAGCACTCAAGCGGGTGATGCTTGGTCCTATCGTGGTTCCAGATGCCGCGACGGCAGACCTGAACACGCTCCTTGCAACGTTCGCTCAGAATGAGGACTTGGACGCGGCGCTTATTGCGCAGGCACAGGCTTCGGCAGCGGAGGCGGCGGCATCGGCGGCAACTGCTGCAAGCGAAGCATCGATTGCCAGCGCAGAATCCACGCAGGCCGTGCTCGCCGCCCGCGCGTCAGGCGCGCCCGTGGTGACGATGCTCACGTCACCTACACCGGCGAACGGCACGATTGAGATATTGCTTGCGACCGCCGGATCGCAGGTTTGGGAAGTGATCGCCGGGGTGTGGTCGTTTGCCGGATGGCTGGATATCCTGCAATTCCCGACGCGGGCCGCGATGGTTTCCGCCGGTGTTGATTTGGGCGCAGTGACCAACGGCATGACGATTTTTGCCGAGGGGCTGGGGTATCTGCGGGATAGTGCGTCAACAGCGATTCCTGACTTTCCGGGGTGGAAGCCCATCGGGACAGTGACGCCGGAACACTTCGGGGCGTTGGGTGATGGATCGGACGAGACGGCGAAGGTACAAGCGGCACTAGACGCGGCAGCGGGCGGGAAGTTGGTGTTTGGCGCGGGCAAGACCTACGGCTACACCAACTTGACAATCCCGCAAGGCGTCACGATCCGCCGCAACGGCGCGACGTTAGATCGGATCACCGCGTCCACCGCACATGGGGTTGTTATCGAAGGTGATGCGGAAATCGACGGCCTTGTGATCACCACCCCCGGCGGGCTTGGCGGCGATAAAGCGGTAGCCATTCGAGGCAGCAACGTACATATCGGCTTTATGAGTGTGATCGCGGCTGTGGAGGGCGATCACACAGTGTCAAATTGGGCCGTCGAGATAGGGTCCAGCCCCGCCGGAGCTGCCCTATCGCGGATCACAATCGATCAATTTTTCTGCCGGAATTTCACGACCGCCGTGTTTGCGAAGCAGGCATCGCTGATATCCATAAACAACGCACTCGTTGAATTTTACCGCCTTGCGTTCTTTCTTCGCGACGTGGCGCGCTCCACCTTTGACAATGTGGCTTGTCGGTTCATCGGCGCGGCTGTCAACGGCGCGGCAGGCGAAAACGGGCTGCTGTTGGAATCGTCGGTCGCATCTGGTAGCACATCACAACTATCGTTCACAAACTGGCATGTTTCTGACAGCGGCGAACATGCGTACCGGCTCGGTGGCCAGCTTGCGATCAAAGATGTGTCCTTTGAAAACTGCACCGCGACGCGCCCCGGCTCGTCCATCCTCACCGGTGATCTATCCAGCGGCGAGTGGCACGGCGGGTGCGGTTTCAAGATTCTTGGCGGTGCTTCCACGACCACGGAGTTCCACGAAAATATCAGTTTTGAAAACTGCAGCGTGATCGATACTAACGTCACCTATGGCACTTATCCTGCGGGGCATGGCGTCAATAACTTCACGCCATGGCTAATCATGATGGCAAAGAATGTGCGCTTGAGCAACTGCTGGATGAAAGCGGTTGACCAGAGCATCGTCGCACGAAATGGCGTGCTTTTCACGGCGGTGGATGGGCTGACATTCGATGCCTGTTCTTTCCGCGATACGGAATCTGTGGCGATAAAACCTTTCGAGGAAACACCCGTGGCAGGATCTCCTGGCACGGATTATCCGATAAAAAATCTCACCGTGAACGGCGGGTTTTTCGAGGTGGTAGACACCACACCCGGTAACGGTATCGTAATGTACATGTCCGACGCCGCCACCTACGCACATGAAAACTGGACAGTGCGCGGCGCGGTATTCCGAGGTGGAACGTCGGCGGTGCGAGTTGAGACGGTCGGCGCGGGTAGTTTCGCGAATATCGATCTGGAATATACCTATATCGACAGCATCGTTGACGATCAGACCTTTGTCTCGCCATCGGCCATTGGCGGCGGCATCGGCAATGTGCGGGTTAGCGCCGTCGCGCCTTGGCGCCCTGCGGCTGGTTTTCCGGCAGTTAAAAACGGCTCAACATGGACAAGCCCGAATGACGGCGAGGTTAGAACCAAGTCGGATGGCGTCTGGCGGCGCGGGCCGAAAACCTACACTGTGGTTATCGCGACGGACGATGTTGCGACCATTATACCGCCCGCTGCGGATGTGGGCGTCATATTCGTGGCCGGGAATGGGCTTGCCGAACATGTGTTCGGATGGTATCGCGCAACATCGTCGCCACGCGCGACCAAGTACGGCGGGGCGGCGGCGGTTAACATGGTCGCGACGGCGCTCACCGGTACGACAGGCGCGCCCGGCTCGGTTACGGTCGGGATACAGAATAACCTGATCTATATCGAGAACAGGACGGCGGCGGCTAATACCTTCCGTGTCAGCTTTCTGATGGGGCTGTAGAATGCGTATAGGTCTTGGGCTTAACCGTGGTATAGCGTCGGCAATAGCGGGCGGGACTGTCGCGCGCGTCGTGATCTACCCGCGCGATTGAGCGGCGCACAGTTGCAGAGCATCACAGCCTAGGGGTGCAGGAATGACGAAACAGACGTTCAGCGAATTGGTGCGGGATCACGGCGCAACGGCGGCGATCGGCACGATTGCATCCGGAGTTGTGGTCGCAGCATGGCTTACGCTGAAAAGGTCCATGGTCAATGAGGCGGCGGTGAAGGCGATCACCGAGGCGTTTCAGCGCGAAATGCAGCTGCGGGATCGGCAACGTAATGAGGATCGGCAAGAGATGGCCAAGCAGATCAGCGATATCCACGCGGACCTGCGCGAGTTGCGCAATACCGACCTGCGCGAGTTGCGGAATCACATCATGGGGTTGAGGAAATGATCGACCGGGCGCTATTTTTCGCAGACATTCGCCGGGCGGACAGCGGGGTTTTTGGAACGTCCCTTTCGCAAGCGCAGGTCAACGGGATTGAGACAATCTTTGCTGTCGCGAACGGGCTTCACGTCACATGGGTCGCGTACCTTTTAGCAACAGCGTACCACGAGACGGCCCGCTCAATGCAGCCAATCAAGGAAACGGTCATGCCATGGCACAAGGACAAGAATCCAAGTGATGCGGAAGTGGCGGCGAGGCTGGATAGGGCATGGGCAAAGGGGCAGATGCCGCAGGTTAAGCGCGCGTACTGGCGCGCGGATGATCGAGGGCGGCACTGGTTCGGGCGGGGGTACGTTCAGCTTACCCATAGATCGAATTATGAGAAACTTGCAGCGGTTGTTGGCGTTGATCTGGTCGGCGATCCTAACCGCGCGCTACACCCCGAGACCGCTGCGAAGGTACTGGTCGAGGGGTGCGAACTTGGCTTGTTCACCGGCAAAAAGCTGTCCGACTATCTGCCCGGCGATTATGTCGGCGCGCGGTATATCGTCAACGGGTCGGACCGGGCTAAGGAAATCGCCGAATGCGCACTAGCTTTTCAACATGCGCTTGAAGAATCCGGGTATACCGCCAAAGCGGTCACAACCGATGACGAAGAACCACCCGCGCCCGCCAGCCTGTGGGCATGGATAACCGCGCTGATCAGGCGCATCTTTGGAAAAGGAAACTGATATGGAAACGAAACCCTTTTGGGCCAGCAAAACGATCTGGGTCAACCTGATCGCAGGGGCCGCCGCTGTCACTACGGCGTTTGGCCTGAACCTCGGGCTTGATGGTGAGACGCAGACGGCACTTGTCGGCGGCATCATGGCCGTCGCGAATATCGTTCTGCGCGTGATCACGTCAACCAAATTGACCGGCGGCTGACGTGGCCGCACTGGTCAAGGCGCTCCTAGGACCGCTAGGGGCCGCGCTGGCGCGCTTGGCCTCGCTGGTGGGCGCGTGGCTGGCCGGGCGGCGGTCAGGGCGCGACAAGGCGCAAAAGGAGGCGCTTGAAGATGCACAGGATAGGGTGGCAAAGGGCAGGGGTCGTGTTCGCGATAGTCGCGGTGATGATCCTGACGAGCGGCTGCGCCGGAACGATGGCCGCTGGTGACGCGGGGTGCATAAGCTATAGCGAGGCGCGGCTGGACATGCCGGACACCCCATTGCCCGGCGCGCCGTGGGGTGGCTGGATAGCTGATACCGATGATCGGATGACGGGACATGCACATGAACAGATCACGCAAGGCCGACAACCGGGCGCGTAGGCGCTACCGTGTATACCTTGCTCTGGCATCAACGATGCTTGCCGTCAGCGGGCACGCATCAAATGCACAAGCCGTCTGCAACACCACTCCAATGATCTATAGCACCCTAAGCGGGAAGCACGGCGAATCCCCGGCGGCGCGTGGGGTGACAGGCGGCGGGGAACTGCTGGAGATGTGGACCAACCGCGACACCGGGTCGTGGTCGCTGCTGATTACGCGGCCAGACGGAATCACTTGCTTGGTGCAGGCGGGGCAGGCCTTCGAGGCTATCGCGGCCCCGCCGAATTTGTGACGACGCCCACATACTCGTTCCACTTCCGCGCGGCTTTCTCCGGTGTATCGCCGTCAAATATTGGCCCGTGGGCCTGATAACATGGCGCGGACATCCAAGGGCACGAGACTAAATACAGCGGCGCGTCACGCAGAGGCTGCTCAAAATCAGGGGGCTGGTTGCACACCGGGCATCGCTCGATTCTGGGCCTGCGTTTCATTCAACCCACGTTGGTTAGTTCTTCTGCCCAGATATCGGCCCACATTTTCGCGGCCCCCTTTGCCATATAGGCAATGAACCGCAGCTGGCTGGCAGTGAACGATGGCCATACGTAGTTATCTGCCGGGAATATAATGTCGCCTTCCGGCCCGAACAGGACGCGGCAAGGATCAAATTCCGCGTCCATCATGAACATAACGACGTGCATATTTCCGGTATCGTCCGGGACCGCGTGCAGCACGTTAAATTCGCGCCCGCCCGTCAGATATTCGCGGTATGGTTGCATATCATCCGGCATCATTCAAACTCCCTCGGCCAATCCTGGAATCTACTCCGCATCTCGTTAATCTTAGATTTAGGGACACCATGAACACTCCCATAATTGCCTTCGCACTTGATCACAGCCAAAGTATATCTATTGTCTTTGGCAATCTCCAAATAGAACTCCATTTCCCAAATCTTAGTGAAGGTGTTGCACACCGCGACATTGAGTCCAGACTGCAAAGCTGCGCGGGTGTCGGTCTGGCAACGGCTGTGACATTCCATGAGCCTATTCTGGTCAAAAACATACTCACCGGAACCGTTGATCATATAATGATCAGCCTCACATACCTTATCCACAATTTTAGCCTTGAGCAACGTATTACCAAGAGTGGATTTGCCAGAGCCAGGAAGCCCACGAATTATATAGATGGTTGGCATTATTCGACCCCTTTATCTTTTTGAAGATTTATCTTAGGCTTTCATGGTGGGCGGGCATCACTCAAACTCCCTCGGCCTGCGCTTTGGAACCGGGCTTACCGCCACCGCCTCGCAAGATGTGATCGCTTTAGGAAACCCGACCCGGCGCAGAACGGCCTGCCCGGCGATCATCTGCCCGGTACACGCTTCCATACTGGCGTAGATGCCGATGGACTGCGGGCTGTCTGCGGTGGACCCTGCAATCAGGGCAATCATCATGGCGTATTCAAGCATGGAATTCCTCATTGATTACGTTACGGATTTTTTCGGCCAGTGCTTCAACCAGTATCGATCCGGCGACTCTATCGACCACGATGCCTATCGTGTGCTCATGGGCCATGCCCCGGCAGTAAAGACTGCAAGCCCAGCGCCCATCCCATAGTTCATACGCTTTCCCGGCGACACCATCTTGAGCATGTAGCCCGGTTTTCCCGCACATGCAGCACTGCAACGGGCGGCATGCAATGTCGAGCAAGGCTTGCAGATCGGCAGGATCAACCCAAACGGCCTTACTGACGCTGGATGAATGCAGCGCCTCACGGATGCGATCTATTGCTTTGTGGTCAGTCATCACTCAGCCTTCCATTCCCTGACGCAATTCGCTGCGCCTGTCGCTTCGATGCATACCTTACGCCCTGACTCATGGGCAAAAAGGGTAACGGTAGCCACGACGATCAATGTGATCACGGCGCTTATGAACGCGTATTCCATCACTTACCACTCCTGATTTGGCAGTTTGTCTGCGCCCAAGAAATCAATCGCCACCGCCGCGTATTCCAAGAATGTTTCGCGTATTTGCTTCGTGGTGCTCCCGAGTTTTCGGCTTGGGCTTTCCACATGCGGGCGGCAAGCGCCTCCTGGTGGTTTTCAGACATTGATCCTATCTCCGAGGTTTTGGTGGTGGCGGGGATTTGGGCGCTGACGCCATGATTCGAGGGGCGGCTATATCCTCACCCTCGATCCGGTCAATCTCGCGCCGCGCACCTTCTATGCTCAGGCCCCTTGGGTTGGCCCCAACCGCCAAGCCAATTAGCATCAGGCCAAGAACAACAAACCCGGCCCATTGCATCGCGGCACTGCCGAGCAATACTCCGACGCCGATGACGCCGATCTGGGCGATGATGGTCGCGATCATTCGCCACGGGCGGAATTTCGGGTTGGTCTTGATCGTGATCGTGTGTTCAGTTTTCATCGTTCTGATCCTCGATCTGCACCGCGACGGCCCCGGTGATGGCCCGGAAGGCTATGTTGCCGACAAAAACCCCAACCGCTATCGCTACAAGCGCCGCGAGGATCAGACGAAGCGTGGCAAGCACGTTAACCCGGCGCGGCGGATCAAGTGCCTCAAAGTGCTGCGCCATGCGGCCAAGCTGGTGATATTCAAGATCGGCGCGGTACAGGTCCATAACCTTGCGATGCTGGGCCTCGTCGGATTTGCGAATTGCGCCGCGTTCTGTCGGTGTCATGTCTTGCCCTCCCGTCTGCGCATCCTACGGATAGCGCGGCTCATGATTCTGGTGCGCACGATGGTGTCAGCCTTGACAAGCGCGGCGCGGTCGCGGTTCCTGGCGTCAATCTCGGCGATCTGCCGCTCCTCGGCCTCGGTCGTAAAACTTCTCCATCTGGCCTTTGTCATAGTATTCC
>JAVVFB010000156.1:0-8131 GCA_032251095.1 Roseovarius sp.
CAGGCGGGGTCACGGCGCGCGCGGTGTTGGTGCGCAGGCCATCACCCATTGGCTCCGACGTGGCGATTTCACGGGCAAACACAAGCACCGAACGATAGACCGTATGGCTTGAGGCAAGCCCCTGACGTTCTTCGCTCGGCAGGATGTCGGCGCGCAGATATTCCCATCCGTCGCGACCCAGTGCATTCAGCACGTCTTCAAATCCAAGGGCAAAGCGCGCCTCGGGGGTTTTGACGCCGGGGGCCTTGCGGCCACGGCGCGGCGCGGGGACAACCTTGTATTCGTAAACGGTCATGGAACCTTCCGGACTTGTCAGAGCGGTGCATCCTACGCGACTGGCCGCGCGGCGCAAGGGGGCATGCAAAACCCCCGGTCCATCGGGCCGGGGGCGTTGCGTCAATCTGCGAAGAAAGCTGGCGTTATTTCGGGCCGGGGCCGATGATCATGATCATCTGGCGGCCTTCCATCTTGGGCATGTTTTCCACGCGCCCGACCTGTTTGATGTCTTCGGCAATCCGCTCCAGAAGCTGGCGGCCCAGATCCTGATGCGCCATCTCGCGGCCACGAAAGCGTAGGGTGATCTTTACCTTGTCACCATTTTCAAGAAACTTGACCACGTTGCGCATCTTGACGTCATAATCATGCGTATCGGTGCCGGGGCGAAACTTGACTTCTTTCACCTCGATGATCTTTTGTTTCTTGCGCGCTTCGGCCTCGCGTTTCTGGGTCTCGTATTTGTATTTCCCGAAATCCATGATCTTGCAGACAGGCGGGGCGGCATTGGGCGAAATCTCGACCAGATCAAGCCCGGCCTCATTGGCCATATCCATTGCCCGTTCGGGGGTCACCACTCCGACATTCTCGCCGTCAGCGCCAATCAGGCGGATTTCATCACAGCGGATGCGTTCATTGATACGAGGGCCGGTGTCGCGTTGAGGGGGCGCGTTATGAGGTCTGCGGGCTATGGCTTTGTTCCTTCGATCGTTTTGGATTCATGGTGAATTCGAGGGTGCAACGTAAACGCGGGCGGGGCAGCTTTCAAGCGCCAAAATCGGCTGATCTGAGCCGATAGGACGGATATTCCCCCTTGCACCTTTCCTTTTGCGGCTGCATCTGAGAGCAAGAGGTAAAGGGGCGGCAGTGATTGTCGACCTCGCTCATGTATGAGGGAGAGGGTTATGAAGAACCTGATATGGATCGTTTTGGCTGTCGTCATTCTTGGTGGCGGTTACATGGTGTTCACTGGCAAGTCTGTGACAGAGGTTGTCGACTCGGTTAGCGAAAGTGCGCAAGAGGTTGACGCACCCGCAGCACTTGAGGCCGCCAGCGACGCGGTCGGCGAAGCTGCAAAGGATGTCAGCGACGCCGCGTCTGATGCCGCGACAGCGGTGACCGACACCGCCACTGAAGCCGCGACAGCGGTTGCCGACACTGCGACCGAGGCCGCGACGGCAGCAACCGAGGCGGCAAGTGAGGCCGCGACAGCGGCAGCCGATGCCGCGTCTGATGCCGCGACAGCGGCTGCTGACACTGCTGCCGAGGCTGCCGAGGCTGCCGCAACCGGCGCGGACGCGGCTGTTGAAACCGCCACCGAGGCGGCTGATGCTGTCACGGACGGGGCTGCCAATCTGGCCGATACGGCTGCTGATGCGGTTGATGCCACAACTGAAACCGCAACCGAGGCCGCCCAGAGCGCCGTCGAGAGCGCCGTTGAGGCAGTAACCGCAACACCCGACGCGGCTGCGGCACCCGAGGCGCTGACCGTGGACGGGTTCAGCATGGACACGGCCCGCGAATTGATCGAGGGGGCCGATCTTGGCGCCATGCAGCAAACCTTGCTGCTGCAAACCATCCAAAAGGCGCAGAACAATCCCGAACTGCTGAAATCCGCGCTTGAGGCGGCACGCACCGCGCTTGGCTACTGATCCAAAACCTGAAAACATTCAAACCCGCGTCGGACAGGTCCGGCGCGGGTTTTTTCATGTCTGGCGACAAGCCGCAAGCTCGGCCCTGATCTGGCAGGTCAAGAAGCATGACATTTCAAGGCCACGCCTGCCGACCCGTGCCGCCGGACATCGGGTGTCTATTGTATTGACCGCGCTTTTGGCACAGGGCGACCGAGATTTTTCGCCGAAAAATCTTGTCCCGCCTGCCGATCAGTCGAGAAAGGCCTTTTCGACGACGTATTCCTTGGGCGAGGAATTTGCGCCTTCGCGCAGGCCATAGCCTTCGAGCATCTCCTTGATTTCAAGGTTGAAGGCAAGGTTGCCACAGACCATCGCGCGGTCGGTTTCAGGCGCAAGCGGCGTCACGCCGAGATCTTCAAAGGCCTCGCCCGAGCGCATGAGGTCGGTGATGCGGCCCATCTTGGGGCTCGCTTCGCGGGTCGTGGTCGGGTAATAGCGCAGCTTGTCGGCAAAGCCCTCGCCGATCAATTCGGCCAGCATGTCATCCTGGCGGATATCCTCGATCAGTTTGCGGCCATATTCAAGCTCGCCCACCTCGCGACAGGTATGGGTGATGATGACCTCGTCGTAATCCTCATAGGTTTGCGGGTCGCGTAGCAGCGAGGCGAAGGGGGCGAATCCGGTGCCGGTGGCAAAGAACCAGATCCGCTTGCCGGGCAGAAGCGCGTCATGCACCAGCGTGCCCACCGGCTTGGGGCGCAGGATGATCTCGTCACCGGGTTGGATATGCTGCAACCGGCTTGTCAGGGGGCCGTCCTGAACCTTGATCGAATAAAATTCCAGCTCGTCATCCCAGGACGGCGAGGCGATGGAATAGGCCCGCAACAGCGGCTTTTCGCGGCCGGTCTTTTCGTCCGTGGACATCAGGCCGATCATCACGAATTCGCCCGAGCGAAACCGCAAAGAGGCGGGGCGCGTCACGCGGAAGGAAAACAGCCGGTCGGTCCAGTGGGTGACCTCGGTTACTTTCTGCGCATCGGGCAGGGTGGGAGTCTTGGCCGGTTTGGCGGCAGCATCGGTCACTTGGGTCATCTCATTCATAGCTTCTTTTGCCAGTCTCATAGACCGGCCCCTCTGCATAAACATTGATTTGGGTCAGGGAAAGGGCGGATGCCGCTTAGCCGCGCAGGCGGGCCTGATAATCGTGCGCTTGCCAGTTGGCGCGGAACATCCACTGATCCTCTGGCTGGCGTTTGGCCAGGGCCTCCGAGATTTCCACCTCGTCAAAGCCCGAGCGGCGCGCCATCGCGTATTGATCGGCGATCACATGACCACGCGCGCGTAAGCGCCCGCCATACCCCATCAGCCGCAATTGCCGCGCGATCGAAAAGCCGCGGCCATCGGCGGAACCTGGAAAGTCGACGCGGATCATCGTCACGCCGTCCAAGCGGTCGCCAAGTTCGGCGGGGTTGGTGTCAGCGCCTAGATCAAGCGCCGTCGTGGTGCTGTCGACCTCGGCGAGTGGGGTAAAGGGGGTGGTAAAATCCTCGGGCGCAAAGCCCGTGTCACTGACGATGACGCTCATGCGGTCACTCCTTTTCGCACCATTTTGCCATTCACAAAATGGATGCCACATTCGGTTTTGCTCTGATCGCGCCAGCGGCCCGATCTTGGGTCTTCGCCCGGCGCCACGGCGGTGGTGCAGGGCATACAGCCAATCGAGGGATAGCCGCGCGCCACAAGCGGATGCCGGGGCAGGCGGTTCTCATCCATATAGGTCCGCATGTCCTCGGGCGACCAATGGGCCAGCGGGTTGACCTTGATCCGGCCCGTGCCCTCTTCAACCTCAAAGAAATCAAGCGCCGCACGGGTGCCGGATTGATAGCGTTTGCGCCCGGTGATCCAGCCGTCAAAGCCAGCGAGCGCCCGTTGCAGGGGCGCGGCCTTGCGCAGGGCACAGCAAGCATCGGTGTCGCGTTGATGCAGGGTATTGTCGGGGTCTTGCGCGGCCATGTCATCGGGGGCGGCGCGGATGATGCGCAGGTCGCGCAGGGCAAGCCGCTCGGCCAATTCCTGTTGATAGACAAGGGTTTCGGCGAACAGCATCTCGGTGTCGATGAAGATCACCGGCGTCGCCGCCCGTGTCACCGATACCATGTGCAAAAGCACCACCGATTCCGCGCCAAAGCTTGACACGAGCGCCAGTTTCCCGGCTTGCGGGTCGCGCAGCGCATGCTCGATCACCGAGACCGCCGAGTGATGGCGATAGCGCTGATTGAGGGCGCTCACCCGATTGGCAAGATCACTCTGCGGCATAGGCCCGAGCCTCGCCGTCATAAAGCGCGGATTTGAACGGGGCCATGCCAACACGATTATAGGCATCAAGGAAGGTTTCCTCCTCGCCTTGGCGCAGGTCAAGATAGGCGAAAATCAGACGTTCAACGGCGGGTACTATCTCGTCATAGGCGAAACCGGGGCCGGTGCGGCTTCCGATGGCGGTGGTTTCGGATGGATCGCCGCCAAGGGTGATCTGATAGTTTTCCACGCCTGCGCGATCAAGGCCAAGAATGCCGATATGACCCACGTGATGATGTCCGCAGGCATTGATGCAGCCGGAAATCTTGATCTGCAAATGCCCGACCTCATGCTCGATCTTGAGCTCTTCAAGCCGCGTGGCGATGCCCTGCGCCACGGGGATCGAACGCGCGGTCGCAAGCGCGCAATAATCCATGCCGGGGCAGGCGATGATATCCGAGGCAAGGCCGATATTGCCGGTCGCCAGACCAAGCGTTTTCAGAGCGGCATGCACCGCCGGTATATCGGCCAGCGGCACATGCGGCAGAACAAGGTTCTGGGCATGGGTGACGCGGATATCGCCGTGGCCGTATTTTTCACCAAGATCGGCCACAAGGCGCATCTGATCGCCCGAAGCATCGCCGGGCGTCGCGCCATGGGCCTTGAGGCTGATGGTGACAATGCCATAGCCGGGGGCGCGATGCGCGGTCACGTTGGTGTCGCTCCAGGCGCGAAACACCGGATCGGCGTCGCGGGCGGCAAAATAGGGCGCCGGATCGGTGTTCTTGAGCGCAGGCGCGGCAAAGGCGGTGGTGATCTCGGCCAAAAGCGTCTGATCCTCGCCGCCAAAGACGGCGCGGCGGCGCGGGAATTCAGCCTCGACCTGCGCGCGGATCTCATCAAGCCCGTTTTCATGCACGGTGATCTTGATGCGCGCCTTGTACTTGTTGTCGCGCCGCCCGATCCGGTTATAGGTCGCAAGGATCGCCTCAAGATAGGGCAAGAGGTCGGCGCGCGGCAGGAAATCGCGCAGCCGCTTTGCCACCATCGGGGTGCGCCCCATGCCGCCGCCAATCCAGACCTCGAAACCGCGCGCGCCGTCGCGCTCGACAATGCGCAGGCCGACATCGTGGCTTTTCATCACGGCGCGGTCGGTTTCGCTTGCGATCACGGCAATCTTGAACTTGCGCGGCAGAAATTGAAACTCGGGGTGGTCGGTTGACCATTGCCGGATCAATTCGGCCACGGGGCGCGGGTCTTCGATCTCATCCGCGGCAGCACCGGCAAAGTGATCCGAGGTCACGTTGCGGATGGTGTTTCCGCTGGTCTGGATCGCGTGCATTTCGACCTCGGCCAATGCGTCAAGCATATCCGGCACATCTGAAAGTTTTGGCCAGTTGTACTGAATATTGGTGCGGGTGGTGAAATGGCCATATCCCTTGTCGAACCGCTCGGCCAGATAGGCGAGCTGGCGCAGTTTTACAGGATCAAGCGAGCCATAGGGGATCGCCACGCGCAGCATATAGGCGTGCAGTTGCAGATAAAGCCCGTTCATCAGGCGCAGCGGCCGGAATTCGTCCTCGGTCAGGCTTCCGTCGATGCGGCGCTCGACCTGCGCGCGGAACTGGCGGTTGCGTTCGGCTACAAAAGCGGCGTCAAAGTCATTGTAATGATACATGTTCTGTCTCCTGCGCGGGGCTTAGGCGCGCGCCAGGCCATCGGCCTGTTTGCCATGGAAAAGGTTCGACGGGCCCTTGCGGCGGAAATCCTCGCGAAAATGCGTCGGCTCTGGTCCGTCCGCGCCGGGCGCGACATCTGCCAGATAGACGCCGACGCTCAGGTGCGGTTGGGCCTGTGCCTGCAACAGGCGCAGATCGGCATCGGCCTCGTCGGTCAGAACCTCGGCCTCGCTCAGGTGGCGGGTCCAGCCATCGGTTGCGGTGAAATATATAACGTCGCCCTCGATCAGGGCGTTTGCGGTGATGACCTTGGGGGTGAAGTCGCGGGGCATGTCAGGCAAGCTCCTGTTGCTGGATTTGAGTAAGATCGGCCTGCGCCGCGCGCGGGTTGAGGCCATAAAACATAAGGGCAGGGCCGGTGATTTTCGCCTTGCTCAGGGCATTGGGAAGCGCATCCAGCGTGGTGGCCAGAATGCGCTGATCGGGGCGACTGGCGTTCTCGATAACGGTGATCGGCGTGGCGCGATCCGCGCCCTGCATGATCAGGCGGCCTTGGATGAAACGCGCCGATTTCTTGCCCATATAGATTGCCGCCACCTCGCCCGGGCGTGCCAAAGCGCGCCAGTCATGATCGGCAAACCCCTTCATGTCATGCCCGGTCAAAAGCCGCGCCGAGGCGTTGCGCCCGCGTTTTGTCAGGCTTTGCCCGATGGCCGCGACACTGGCCGAGGCAGCGGTGATGCCGGGCACCACATGCCAGCCAATGCCGGCCTCGCTCACGGCATCGATTTCCTCATCAAGGCGGCCAAAGACGGTGGGATCACCGCCCTTGAGGCGCACGACCTGCGCGCCGGTCTTGGCGTGGGTCACGATCAGCGTGTTGATGTCGTCCTGGCTCATCGAGGGGCCAAAACCCTCTTTGCCCGCGTCGATCAGAATGGCTTCGCGGCGGGCCAATTCAAGGATTTCGGGCGTCACAAGCCGGTCATGGATCACCACATCGGCCGCATCAAGCGCCTTGCGCGCCTTGAGTGTCAAAAGCTCGGGGTCGCCGGGGCCAGCGCCGACAAAGGCCACGTGGCCCTCGCGGCCTTTTGTGTTTTTGTGTTTTTCCAGAATGGTTTGCAGGACAGTGTTGATCTTATCCTCGCCGCCCTGGTCAAGCGCGCGGGGGCCGGCGTTGAAATAGTAATCGGCCCAGAAATCGCGCCGACGCCGCCCCATGGGCAGGATTTCGACCGCGCGGCGAAACGCCTTGCCAAGGCGGGCCAGCGTGCCGAGGCTTGCGGGCAGGCGCTCTTCCAGATCGGCCTTGATGGCGCGGGCCAGAACCGGCGCGGCGCCTTCGGTGCCGATGGCCACGGTAACCGGATCACGGTCGACGATGGCGGGGGTGATGAACTGGCTGTCGCCAAGATTGTCGACGATATTCACCAAGGCCCCATCGGCGCTTGCGATGGCGGCGGTGCGGGCATCCTCGACCCTGTCCTCATCGGCAGCGTAAAACAGCTTGGCGCAGAGCGCATCGCCCGGCTCCATCGCGCGCCGCACAAGGCGCAGGCGACCGGCTGCGGCCCAATCTTCGATTTCGGGGGCGGGCGCGACGGCGAAAACGGTAAGGTGGGCCTCGGTCTTGAGAAGCAGGCGCAGCTTGGCCAAGGCCGCATCGCCGCCGCCCGAAAGGACGATGCGGCGGCCCTCGACGGCCAGAAAGATAGGGAAATGCTTCATCGCGGGCACCCTTGGATTGGTTTGACTTCCCCCTCAATATAGGAAATATTCCCGCATATGCGCCAGATACCGGCGTCAATAAGAACATTAGTTCCATATCGCTATGGCTTTGGGTGGGATGTTCCAACGTTGAGGGGAAATTGGAATGGCTGTTCGTCTGGACGAATTGGATCGAAAAATCCTTGTGCAGCTGCAACAGGACGGGGGGCAGTCGCTAGACGATATTGCCAAGAATATCGGCAGTTCCAAGACCCCCGTCTGGAACCGGATTCGCAAGATGCGCGAGGCCGGGGTGATCAAGCAGCAGACCTATCTTCTGGATGCCGAGGCGCTTGGGTTCGAGGCCTGTTTTTTCGTCCTGATCCGTACATCAGAGCATGACGCGACCTGGCAAAAAGCGTTTTTGAAGGCGCTTAAGGAGCGGCCCGAAGTGCAGGAAGCGCACCGTCTGGCCGGGGATATCGACTATATCCTCAAGGTGCGGGTCGCCAATGCGCGCGCCTATGACGTGTTCTATCA
>JAVVFB010000157.1:0-8079 GCA_032251095.1 Roseovarius sp.
CCCTGCCCAAGGGCGAGGGGATTGAGGTATCAAAGCGCGCGGATGGGGCGCTTGTGATCACCTACCATTCCGCGGCCACCCCGGCCGAGGCGGTTCTGGCTGCTGTTCGCACGGCGGGCATTTCCATTCGTGATGTGAAAACCGAACAGGCCGATCTTCAGGATGTGTTCCTTGAATTGACCCGAAGCCGCTAGAGCATGTTGCTCAAAAGTGAAAACCGGTTTTGAGCGATCCGAACATGCGACATGCCCTTGGCTCGGTCACTCACCCCAGCCATCAGACTGCATTTCGCGCAGACGGCTGGCGGTGCGTTCAAATTCAAATGACCCTTCTCCCTCAAGGTAAAGGTATTCGGGCGCGGCCGCCGCTGAACAGACAAGTTGCACCCGCGCCTCGTAAAGCGCATCAATCAGGGTGACAAAGCGCTTGGCCTCGTTGAAATTGCTGCGCCCAAGCTGCGGAATATCCTCAAGGATAAGCACCCGGGCCGCCTCTGCCAAGGCAAGATAATCCGCCGGGCCAAGCGGCTTGCCGCAAAGGTCGTAAAACGTGGCCCGCGCCACGCCGTTGTGAAACACCGGGATTTCAACCTCGCGCTTGTTGACGATGATCTTGTGCGGCCCGCCTTGCCCACCGGTCAAATCCTGCCAGATGCTTTCCACTTGCGCCCGCGACTCGGCGTTGACCGGGCTGAAATAACTCGGGCTGCTGGCAAGGCGGTCCTGCCGGTAATCAACCGGGCTTGCCATTTCATGCACCACCATGCGCTCTTTGACGATCTCGATGAAGGGCAGGAAAAGCTGTCGGTTCAACCCGTTTTTATAAAGATCATCCGGGATTCGATTGCTGGTGGTGACCACGACAACACCGGCGGCAAAAAGCGCCTCGAACAGGCGCCCGACAATCATCGCATCGGTAATATCGGTGATCTGCATTTCGTCGAACGCCAAGAGCCGTACCGAATCGGCCACCTCTTTCGCCACCGGGGCAAGCGCGTCGGATTCGTTGCGCGCCCGCGCCGCGTGCAACCCGGCATGGATTTCCTGCATGAAGGCGTGAAAATGCACCCTGCGCTTGGGCACATCGACCGTCTCGACAAACAAGTCCATCAACATGGATTTGCCGCGCCCGACCCCACCCCAGAGATAAAGCCCCTTAGGCGGCTCTGGCCCGCGGCGAAACCAGGCTTTGCGCGGCTGCTCGGCCAAAGCCTGTCGAATCCGCTCGAATTCGGGCAAAGATGCCTCTTGCGCCGTATCGCGGGTCAGCGTGCCTTCGGCGACACGCCGGGCATAAAGTTCGGGTAGCGTTTCCATGCCCTCGGGATATCGCGGGAAAAGCGCCGGGAAAAGCGCCAATAGCCCAGAGACTTCAGGCTTTTCGCGCAAGCCTGTTCATTACGCCCACCAATTCGGCACTTATGCCCGGCTCTGACAGGGCATGCCCGGCCACCGGAATCATCCGTAGATCGGCGTTTTTCCAAACGCGCGACAGCGCATAGGCGGTGCCGGGCGGACAGATCATATCATAACGCCCCTGCACGATGGTGCCGGGAATGTGGGCGATTTTATCCATCTGATCAAGGATTTGGCCGTCATAGTCCAAAAATCCACGATGGGTGAAATAATGATTTTCAAGCCGCGCAAAGGCACGCGCATAATCCGCCGGACTATCGCCGCCAACGCCAGTTGAATGCACCGTGGCAAGCGCATTTTCCCAAGCCGACCACGCCTTGGCATAGCGGACCTCTTCATTCAAAAGGCCGGAAAACAGCCGCCGGTGATAGGCCGCGATCATGTCTTTCTGTTCGGCCACAGGGATCAATGCTTGAAACTGATGCCAGGTTTCCGGCCAGAACGCCCCTGCCCCGCCGCCGTAGAACCAGTTGAGCTCGGCCTCGGTCATGGTGAACACGCCACGCAGCACAAGATGTGTCACCGGGCCCGGATGGGCCTGGGCGTAAATCAACGCCAGCGTCGCGCCCCAGCTTCCGCCGAAGACGATCCAGCTCTCGATGCCAAGCGCGTGGCGGATATGTTCGATATCCGCAACCAGATGCCAGGTGGTGTTGTTCTCGACGCTCGCATGAGGCTTTGATCGCCCGCACCCACGCTGATCAAACAGGATGATTCGATAGATCGCCGGATCGAAATAGCGCCGCATTGCCGGGCTGCACCCGCCGCCGGGGCCGCCATGCAATACCACCACCGGAAGACCATCGCGGCGCCCGGATTGTTCGACATAAATGCTGTGCCCGTCGCCCACATCCATCATTTGCCGGTCAAATGGTTCGACCGGGGGATATAGATATTGAACTGCGCTCTTTTGGCCTGAGAATTTGTCCATGAATGTCCTATATAACGCGCATGACCAAAAGAGCATATGGAGAGCAGAATGCAAGCCGCTCAGAGCACGATAGATCCAGGCGAAGTCGCCAAATTCGAGGCAATGGCCGCCGAATGGTGGGATCCGAACGGAAAGTTCAAGCCGCTTCACATGCTGAACCCCTGCCGACTTGATTATATCACCTCGCAAATCGCGGCGGAATATGACCGTGATCTTTCCAAGGACGCGCCCTTCAAGGGCTTGCGCATTCTCGATATCGGCTGTGGTGGTGGGCTGCTGAGCGAGCCGATGGCGCGTTTGGGGGCCCAAGTGGTTGGCGCAGATGCCGCGCCCCGCAACATCCCCGTTGCACAGGTTCATGCCGAGCAATCCGGCCTTGCGATTGATTACCGCCACACCACCGCCGAAGATTTGGCGGCAGCAGGTGAACAGTTCGATGCCGTGTTGAACATGGAAGTGGTCGAACATGTGGCCGATCCTTTGGCCTATCTCACCGCTTGTCAGCAACTTCTGAAACCCGGCGGGATTCAGATATGTTCGACCCTCAACCGCAATCCCAAAAGCTTTGCCATGGCGATTATCGGTGCGGAATATGTGATGCGCTGGCTGCCCAAGGGCACGCATGAATGGTCGAAATTCATCACCCCGGACGAGCTTTACGACCTTTTGCGCAAGGCAGGGCTTGATCCGGTTGATCGCAAGGGGTTCGTGTTCAACCCGATCACCTGGGTCTGGCGTTTATCGGACAGGGATTTAAGCGTGAATTACGTCACCGCAAGCATCAAGCCTCGCTAAACCCCCGGTTCAAGCTTGGAGCGCAACTCGCGCAGGACCGGAAGGCTGGCGCGCACCTTGTCTTCGCCAAGATCGCGGATCAATTCAGAGACCATCGGCGTGATCGCCTCGATCGCAAGATCGCGCGCGCGGCGGCCAGAGGGGCTAATCGCGACCATCTTGCGGCGCGCATCATCCCAATCGGGGCGGATATGCACATAGCCGGCCCATTCAAGCTTGTTCAGTGTGTTGGTCATCGCGCCGCGGGTCACGTGAAAGCTTTTGGCAAGTTGCGCCGGGCTTCGCTCTTCATCGATACGAGCAAGGTGATTGAGCACCGAAAAATGCGAGATTTCCATGCCCTTGGGCAACACCCGGCTAAGCCGATTGCGGATAAGCTGTTCATTGGTGAGAATTTCGCTGAACAGGGCCACTGCAAGGGAATTGCTGGTCGAAACGTTCATGACGGGCCGTCAAACTGTGCGTCATGGCGCAAGGACGGGACACGCGCCCGCGCACTGTCAACTTCGGCGGGGTCAAGATCAACCATCACAACACCGGGCTCTGTGCCGCCATCGGCCAGAACCTCGCCCCAGGGGCCAACAACAAGGCTGTGACCATGGGTTTTTCGGGCACGTCCGGCATTTGCGGCATGGGTGCCGGTCTGGGCAGGGGCCAGAACGTAACAGCCGTTTTCAATCGCGCGCGCCCGCAGCAAGGGCTCCCAATGTGCGGCGCCCGTAACATAGGAAAACGCAGCAGGCACCGTCAAAATACCTGCGCCGGCATGGGCAAGGCGGCGGTAAAGATGCGGGAACCGGATGTCATAACAAATGCTAAGCCCAAGCCTTCCAATCGGAAGGTCCGCGACAACAGCGCGACTGCCGGGTCGAAACCCATCTGATTCGCGATAGGTTTCTTCGGGCGTCACATCGACGTCAAACATATGAATCTTGTCATAGCGCGCGACGATCCCGCCATCCGGCCCGATCAGAAAGGACCGGTTCGCAAACCGGCCATCGGGATCGTTTGTCTTGAGCGCAAGCGAGCCGATCAAAAGCCAGATTTTCCGCTCTGCCGCCTTGGCACGCAGGGCCTTAAGGGTTGGGTCGCTCTCTTCGGGGTGCAGAACCGCCTTTTGATGCGCGCGGCTTCCCGAGACGCAATTGGTCACCTCGGGCGTCAGGACGAACTCAGCCCCCTGCGCGATGGCATCGTCAATAAACGCCAGCGTGACCGGCAGGTTCGCTGCCGGATCATCACCGCTGTTAAGTTGAACAAGCCCCGCGCGCATCGGCATCACTTGGCAAGCAAAGCATCAAGCTTACCTGCCCTATCGAGCGCAGAGAGATCATCATAGCCGCCGACATGGGTATCGCCGACGAAGATTTGCGGCACGGTATGACGTCCCTTTGCACGTTTCAGCATCTCGGATTTGCGGGCCGGTTGGGCCAGCACGTTGATTTCCGAAAAGTTGACGCCCTTTTGTTTAAGCAACCGCTTGGCGGCGTGGCAAAACCCGCAAAGGGGCGAGGAGTAGATTTCGACTGGTTTCATCTTGGCGCTTTCGTAATCCTGTTTGACAGGAACTTAGGCATCCTTGGCCGTGCGCGCCAGTGTTAGTATGCGCACATCTTGTGCGCCTGCCGAAAAACAGGCCTGCGCCGCCGCCGAAAGCGTCGCCCCCGATGTCATCACATCATCCACCAAAAGCACCGTGCGCCCGATAAGTTCGCCCCGGCGCTTGGGATGGACGCGAATCGCACCATCAAGCGTGGCGTGACGCTCTTCGGCGGTCATGCCCTTGAGCGAGCGGGTATGTTTGGGCCGGATCAACAGATCAGGACAGACCGGCAAGGTGGTTTGACGGGCCAATGCCTGCGCCAAAAGTGCGGATTGATTGAACCGTCGCTTGAGCATCCGCAACCAATGCAAAGGCACCGGCGCAATAAGCGTGTTGCGCGTCAAAAGCGGTTGCGCCGCCCGCGCCATCCAGAGGGCGGCAGGGTGCACCACATCGTGACGATCCCCATGTTTGAGCGCCAGAACAAGCTTGCGGCCGTTTTCACGATACACAAGCGCCGAACGTCCCCGCGACCAGGGCCGCGCCACGCTCAGGCAGTCATCGCAATGTTCGGCGTGACCACCGCTTTCGCCCGGCAAGGGCACGCCGCAGGTGTCACAAACCAACCCGGCAATGAACGGCGTATCGCGCCAACACGGGCCGCAAAGGCCAAAATCGCTTTCGACATGACAGCCACACAACGTGCAGCGCGCCGCGTAAACCACCTGAAGTGCCGTTTGAAAAGCCTGCATACTCGCCCTATTGTCCCCGTCATGACGCAAACCCTGACAGATCGATCCGCCCTTAATCGCAATCGCCAACGCGCCTTGCGCGCGCCCGTTTGGTTTCTGCATGAAACCGCCGCTGATGAGGTCAATGATCGCCTGAGCTTGGTTAAGAAATCATTTAACGCGGCCGCAATCGTGACCGGTTTTCCGGAATTCTGGCAAAATCGTTTCCCAGAGGCGCTCTGCGTCAAGGATGAGGAAACCCTTTCGCTTGAACCGCAATCGCATGATCTGGTGATCCATGCGCTTTGCCTGCATTGGGCGAATGATCCTGTAGGCCAACTTATTCAGGCGCGGCGCGCGCTTAAACCGGATGGTCTTATGCTGACGGTGCTGTTTGGTGGCGAAACCCTGCATGAATTGCGCATTGCCCTGGCGCAGGCAGAATCCGACCTGCTTGGCGGGCTATCGCCCCGCGTCCTTCCGATGGGTGAAATCCGCGATCTTGGCGCGCTTTTGCAGCGCGCGGGCTTTGCCCTTCCGGTGGCCGATACACTGCCGCTCAAGACAAGCTATACCTCGCCGCGCCACCTGATGCGTGAAGTGCGTGCCATGGGCGAAGGCAACGCCATGACCAACCGGCCGCGGCGCGCAACCCGGCGCGCGCTGTTTGATCGGGCCACCGACATCTATACCCGAGAGTTTGGCGATGCCGAGGGGCGCATTCCCGCCACCTTCGAGATGATATTTCTGACCGGTTGGTCCCCGGATGCAAGCCAACCCCAGCCCCTGCGTCCCGGATCGGCCAGTGCGCGATTGGCGGATGCCCTTGGGGCGAAAGAAACACCCCTGAAAGATTGACCTTGGGGTCACAACCTTTATGTCAGCCGTAACCCGAGACAGTAAGGATTGACCCAGACCATGCCCGATGCAAGCACCCCTGCCGTTCGTCCGCCCCATGCGCCCGGCGATCACCCCGCCATTCCACGCGCCAAGACGGGGGTTCTGCTGGCCAATCTCGGGACGCCGGATAATTATGATTACTGGTCGATGCGCCGCTATCTCAACGAATTCCTCTCGGATCGTCGTGTCATCGACTATGCCCCCTGGAAATGGCAGCCACTGTTACAGCTGATCATCCTGACCAAGCGCCCCTTCACCAGCGGTCACGCCTATAAATCCATCTGGAACGAGGATAAGGGCGAAAGCCCGCTGATGACCATCACCCGCGACCAGACAGCAAAGATGGCCACTGCCCTTGAGTCGCGCTATGGCGATCAGGTGATGGTTGATTTTTGTATGCGCTATGGCAATCCGTCGACCAAATCCAAGGTCCGCGCCATGGTCGAGGCCGGCTGTACCCGGATTTTGTTCTTTCCGCTTTACCCGCATTACGCCGGCGCCACATCGGCCACCGCCAATGATCAATTCTTTCGCGCGCTGATGGATGAAACATGGCAGCCGATCGCCCGCGTGGTCGAACCCTATTTCGAGAACCCGCTTTACATCGAAGCCTTGGCCGAATCGGTCGAGACCGCCTATGCAAATGTCGAGAATCGCCCCGAAATCCTTGTCGTGTCCTATCACGGGATGCCGAAACGCTATTTGATGCAGGGCGACCCCTATCATTGCCACTGTCAGAAAACGACGCGGCTACTGAAAGAGCGGCTTGGTTGGGACAACACCCAGATCACCACGACCTTCCAATCGGTTTTCGGCCCTGAGGAATGGCTGAAACCCTATACTGTGGACGAGGTTGCGCGTCTCGCCCGCGAAGACGGCAAAAAGCGAATCGCCGTCATGGCGCCGGCCTTTTCCGCCGACTGCATCGAGACACTGGAAGAGATCAACGAAGAGATCAGGGAAAGCTTTGAAGAAGCTGGCGGCGAGGAATTCACTTACATTCCCTGCCTGAACGACCAGGATTCGCATATCAAGGCGCTGGCATCCGTGGTCGAATCAAACCTGCAAGGCTGGCTTGATTGATCACCGAACGGGCGGACATAAAAAAAGGCAGTGATTTCTCACTGCCTTTTTCTTTGCAATCGATGCTGAATTAGTCAGCAATAACGATGGCCGCAACGATGGCAACCAGGGCCAGCGGAATCCAAACACCAGCAGAAGACGAGCTTGCTGCGGTTTCTTCAACAACAACCGGCGCCTCGATGACGGGCTCGGCGTAGCTACCAGCGAAAGCAGTCGAAGCGGCAGCGGTAAGGGCTGCGGCGAGAACGAGTTTCTTCATATTATCCTCCAGATATTAGCCTGACATTGCAACATGCAACGGCAAGCACCCAAGACTTAACCTCGTGACTTTTTTCTAATCAGCAATCCGATCCGATTGCAAACGCAAGTTAAGGTCCGGGGATCATATCAGGCTTCTTTTTCGTCAAATAAGCAACACTTGGGTGCCTACCTTTGCCATCCCGAACAACTCTGCGATGTGTTCGTTATAAAGGCCGACGCATCCATTCGACGAACGACGCCCGATTTTGCGCGTGTCATGAGTGCCGTGGATTCGATAATATGTCCAGCTAAGGTAAAGAGCGTGGGTGCCCAAAGGGTTATCGGGGCCCGGCCCGACATAGGCCGGCCATTCGGGATTACGCTCCAGCATCGAGGGCGTCGGGCGCCAGCTTGGGCCTTCGACCTTGCGCACCACAGAGG
>JAVVFB010000158.1:0-8079 GCA_032251095.1 Roseovarius sp.
TGAACATGATCTTCGCCACCCTGCCCCGCTCCACCCATCAGCGGCTCAAGGCGGCAGGGGCGGCCTATGGTCTCTATGATGGTCCGCTTGACAATGGCCCCGCTGACGAGCCGCTGATGATGCGGCTGGTCTGCGACTGGTCGATCACCGAAGAGCAGATCGCGACGTTTCTCGACATCGCGCGCGGCTGACCCGCCGCTCTTCGCGCCCTTACGCGCGCGCCTCGCGAGGCCGGCACGCAAGAGCCGGATGAGCGCCCCTTAGGTCCAGGCCAGGAAGCGCAACACCTCAGAGCTGACCTGTTCGGGATGGGTGATCGGCCCCATATGCCCGGCACCAATGACCACCGACCGCTCGACCCGGTCAAGACGCGCCGCCAACCCTTCGTTGATCGCCGCGATGATCTCCGGTGACTGACTGCCTTCGAGCAACAGCGCGGGGGCGGTGACCCGCTCAATCGCGCCGCTTGCCAGCATGCCGCCCGGGTCATCATAGAGCGCAGGCGCTGCTGCCTCGATCAACGGCATTTGCGCGGCTATCGCCGCGCGCGCCTCGGCAGGTATATCCGACCAGGCGCGCCCATCGCCCCAGACCCGGATAAACCCCTCTGCCGCAAGGTGATGATCACCGGTGGCCATGCCCTGCGAATACATCGCCATTTCCGCCTCATGCGGCGCGCGCATCTCGGGGTGGTCGCCAAGCGCCACCGCGAAAAACACCGGCTCGTAAAGGATCAGGGAGCGCACGAGATCCGGGCGCTCGACCGCCAGCCGCAGGGCCACCGTCGCGCCAAAGGAATGGCCGATGATATCCGTCGGTCCCTCCAGAAAGCTGGCAGCGATCCGCGTCGTCGCCTCCTGAATTTCGCCGCGCCCATCCCAATCGGCACTGCGCCCATGGCCCGGCGCGTCAAACGCCACCATGCCAAGAGCGCCGGAAAGCCCGCGCGCCATGCCGCCCCAGCTTGCGCTATGGGCAAGCGAGCAGTGCAGCATCAGCGCCGCGCGCGGCCCCTGCCCGAAAGTGGTCCAACAGGTCTCGACCCCGGCCTTTTCGGCACGCGGCATGGCGTTAGAGCTTGCCCGCCAGATGAAGGTCAAGCTCGTCCAGACGGTCCTGACCCCAAAAGCTTTGCCCGCTGTCCACCACATAGAACGGCGCACCAAAGACACCCGCCGCAACCGCCTCTTCAAGATTGCGGGCATAGGTCTCTGCCCCGCTCAGCAGACCGCTATCGGCCAGCTTGGGGTCAAACCCGGCTTTTTCCAGGCACTCACGTATCACGTCATCGCCCGCGATGTCGCGGTCCTCGGCCCAACAGGCGCGCATGATGCCATGCGCCAAGGCGCCTATATCACCGCCACCGGCATTTTGCGCCGCAATGATCGCATAGGACGACGGCGCCGGGTTGGTCGGCCAATGTGCCGGCTTGAGGTTAAGCGCCATACCGCGCCTTTTCGCCTGCCGCGGCAGCTCCTGCGCGCGGTAGGCGTTGCGCGAGGGGTGGCGCTCGGCGGGCGGGGTGCCGCCGGTGCGCGCGAACAGCGCCATGATATCAAGCGGCTTATAGGTCAGCGTCGCGCCGTGTTTTTCCGCAATTTCCTCCAACCCGGTCCCTGCCAGATAGGCATAGGGTGACAAAGTGGAAAAATAATAGTCGATATGGGCCATTTTGGCGCGCTCCCCCGTTGCATAGCTTTGCCTGACCCTATGCGCATGCTAAGCGGTGTCAACATCACGAATCTGTCACATTGCACAGCCGGGGACCTCACCATGTCAAGCTCATCGCAACCCAAGCTCATTTCGGGCAACGCCAACATGCCACTTGCCAACGCCATCGCGCGGCGGATGTCGATGCATCGCGGCGTCAACGTGGGTCTTGTCGACGCACGGGTGGAACGTTTCAACGATGGCGAGATTTTCGTCGAGGTCTTTGAGAATGTGCGTGGCGAGGATATGTTCATCATTCAGCCGACCTCGAACCCGGCCAATGACAACCTGATGGAACTGCTGATCATGGCCGACGCTCTGCGCCGGTCCTCGGCGGCGCGCATTACCGCCGTGATCCCCTATTTCGGCTATGCCCGTCAGGATCGCCGCTCCAAGGCGCGTACGCCGATCTCGGCCAAGTTGGTGGCGAACATGCTTGTCGAGGCCGGCATCGAACGGGTTCTGACGATGGACCTGCATGCGGCACAGATCCAGGGCTTTTTCGATATTCCGGTCGACAACCTCTATGCCTCGCCGATCTTTGCGCTTGATATCATGATGCAGTTCAAGGGCGCGATGGATGACCTCATGATCGTCTCGCCCGATGTGGGCGGCGTGGCACGCGCGCGCGAATTGGCCAAGCGGATCGAGGCGCCTCTGTCGATCGTCGACAAGCGGCGCGAGAAAGCCGGTGAAGTTGCCGAGATGACGGTGATCGGCGATGTGACCGGCAAGAAATGCCTGATGGTTGACGATATGTGCGACACCGCCGGCACCCTGTGCAAGGCCGCCGAACTGTTGATGGAAAACGGTGCCTCAGAGGTGCATGCCTATATCAGCCACGGCGTCATGTCCGGCCCGGCGGTCGAACGGATCGAGAAATCAGTGATGAAATCTCTGGTGCTGACCGACACCATCGCCCCCACCGCCGCAGTGCGCGCAGCCCACAATATCCGCATTCTGCCCACAGCGCCGGTCTTTGCGCAGGCAATCCTGAACATCTGGAATGGCACAAGCGTGTCGTCGCTGTTCGAGACCCCGACGCTTGAACCGGTCTATGAGGGCCAGTTCGGCATCTGATCGCAGGATAACGGCAGGGCCACTCGTAGGGTGGGTGAAACCCACGCCCGCGCGGGTGGCCTAATAGACGTCCTGCCAGTCGTCTTCGTGAAACACCTCGCCAATCGCCATCCAGCGCACGCGCACCCGCGCGACGCGGGTGTCGGACCAGGTGCGAAACACCACGTCAAAACCCGTTCGGGTGATCTTTTCCGCCGTCACATCGGCGCGTGCATTGGTGGCGCTGTCCATATCCCAGAGCGACATGGCAAGATGCACGACCGGCTCTGATTTGAAGGGCGTTTTGAAAATCACCTTGCAACGACGGTCACGTTCGCCATGGCCGGTCCACATGGTGCCGCCATCTGCGTAATCGGAAAACAGCACATCATCGCCCTGATCAATACCAATGGCCTGATTGATGAAAACTTTCATGGCTTTGCCTCTTGGGTCGGGCCTTTTGCAATAAGGGTTTGTAATAAGGGTTTCTGGCAGAATTGAGAACTGAAAAAGAAAAAGGGCCGCAAGACGGCCCCTTTAGATATTAATCTCTTGCGGCCCTAATTGGCCGAAAGACCGATGTGATCGCCAATCGCGACCATATCCGCCAAAAGTTTGGCGGCGTCGTCAACCGGGCCGGGCTCGTTGACAAAGGTTTCCTGCGCATGCGCAAGCTTGTCGGTCGCCTCGGCCACCATCGCCTTGAACTCTTCCACGGTCATGTCTTCGCGCGGCACGGCGCGCTCGGCCAGAACCGAAACACTGTCCCCGCTGATTTCCGCAAACCCGCCGGTGACGACGTATTCACGTGTCCCCTCGGGGCCTGAAACCTTCAGAACACCGGGGCGCAGCGTTGTGATCAGCGGCGCATGGTTGGCCATGGCCGTAAGATCGCCCTCGGCGCCGGGGATCTGCACCTCATTGGCGGCGACCGATGCCAGAAGCCGCTCAGGGCTCACCAGATCGAATTGCACTGTATCAGCCATTTGGGCCTCCTTGATGATGCAGCGCCCGAGCGGGCCACGTGATGTGGTCCGCTCGGGGGGCTACACGCGTTTCTTAGGCCGCGTCGGCAGCCATGCGTTCGGCTTTGGCGATCACGTCGCTGATGCCGCCAACCATGTAGAAGGCACCTTCGGGAAGGTGATCATATTCACCCGCCACAACCGCCTTGAACGACGAAATGGTTTCTTCCAGCGGCACCTGAATGCCGTCCGACCCGGTAAAGACCTTCGCCACGTCGAAGGGTTGCGACAGGAAGCGCTGAATTTTACGCGCGCGCGAAACTGTCAGTTTGTCTTCTTCCGACAGTTCGTCCATGCCGAGAATGGCGATGATGTCTTGCAGCGACTTGTAGCGTTGCAGGATGCCCTGAACGTCACGGGCAACCTGATAGTGCTCTTCACCGACAACCGCCGGGTCCATCAGACGCGATGTCGAATCGAGCGGGTCAACGGCCGGGTAGATGCCCAGCTCGGAGATCGCACGCGACAGAACGGTCGTGGCGTCAAGGTGGGCAAAGGATGTGGCCGGCGCGGGGTCGGTAAGGTCATCCGCAGGCACGTAGATCGCCTGAACCGAGGTGATCGAGCCCGCCTTGGTCGAGGTGATCCGCTCTTGCAGGGCGCCCATGTCGGTGGCCAGCGTCGGCTGATAGCCCACCGCAGACGGAATACGACCCAGAAGAGCCGACACCTCGGAACCCGCTTGTGTAAAGCGGAAGATGTTGTCGACGAAGAACAGAACGTCTGTGCCCGACTGGTCACGGAACTGCTCGGCAAGGGTCAGACCCGACAGGGCAACCCGCATACGCGCGCCCGGAGGCTCGTTCATCTGGCCATAGACCAGCGCCACCTTGGATTCGGTCAGATTGTCGGGAACGATAACGCCCGATTCAATCATCTCGTGGTAAAGGTCGTTGCCTTCACGGGTCCGTTCGCCAACACCCGCGAACACCGAGAAACCCGAGTGCACTTTGGCGATGTTGTTGATCAGTTCCATGATGAGAACGGTCTTGCCCACGCCGGCACCGCCGAAGAGGCCAATTTTACCACCCTTGGCGTAAGGCGCCAGAAGGTCGACAACCTTGATGCCGGTTTCCAGAACCACGGATTCTGTCGATTGCTCGGCGAATTCCGGGGCGGGCTGGTGGATCGCGCGACGCTCTTCTGCGTTCACCGGGCCCTGTTCGTCAACCGGCTCGCCGATGACGTTCAGGATGCGGCCCAGTGTGGCGTTGCCAACGGGAACCGAAATCGGCTCGCCGGTGTCTGTCACGGCCTGACCGCGCACCAGACCTTCGGTGGCGTCCATCGCGATGGTGCGAACGGTGCTCTCACCAAGGTGCTGAGCCACTTCGAGGACCAGTTTCTTGCCATTGTTATCGGTTTCCAGCGCGTTCAAGATCGCTGGCAGGTGGCCGTCAAAGTGAACGTCCACCACGGCGCCGATGACCTGGGTCACTTTGCCATTTGCTTTTGCCATGTTTACGTCTCCGGTTTTCTTAAAGCGCTTCCGCGCCCGAAATGATTTCAATAAGCTCGTTCGTGATCACGGCCTGACGCGAGCGGTTGTACTCGATTGTCAGCTTGTCGATCATCTCACCCGCGTTGCGTGTCGCGTTGTCCATGGCGGACATCCGCGCGCCCTGCTCCGACGCGCCATTTTCCAGCATCGCGCTGAAGATGGCCGTCGCAACACCGCGCGGCAGAAGGTCCGCAAGGATCGCCTGCTCGTCGGGCTCGTAATCATAGAACGTGCCGGTATCGGCCGCCTCTGCCGCATCGCTCACATCAGCAGGAATGATCTGCTGCATGGTCGGGATCTGACTGACCACATTCTCGAAGCGCGAGAAAAAGATTTTTGCGACGTCGAATTCGCCGGCATCAAAACTCTTCAGCACACTTGCCGCCACACCCTGCGCGTCGCCGTAACCAACGCGCTTCATGGCCGACTGATCGACATGATCCACGAAATACTGGCTGTATTCCCGTTTCATCGCGTCGCGGCCTTTTTTGCCCACGGTCACGATCTTGACGGTCTTGCCTTCGGCCAGAAGATCGGTGGCATGCGCCTTGGCCAGCTTTGCGATATTGGCGTTGAAGCCCCCGCAAAGCCCGCGTTCGGCGGTCATGACGATCAGCAGATGCACCTTGTCATTGCCCGTGCCGCGCAACAGGACCGGCGCGTTTTCCGCGTCGCCCACTGATGCCGCCAGCTTACCCATCACGGCATTGAACCGCTCTGTGTAGGGACGTGCTTGTTCGGCAGCCTCCTGCGCGCGGCGAAGTTTCGCCGCGGCAACCATTTGCATGGCCTTGGTGATCTTGCGGGTCGATTTGACCGACGCGATCCTGTTTTTAAGGTCCTTGAGGTTCGGCATTGCCTTATCTCCCCTTAAGCGAAGTCAGCGGCGAATTCGTCCAGCGCGGCCTTGATCTTCTCTTCGGCCTCACCCTTGATCTTGGGATCTTCCTTGGTGATATACGCCAGCAGATCGGCATGCTTGCCGCGCAGATGGCCAAGCAGACCAGCCTCGAAACGACCCACCTGATTGACGCCGATCTTGTCCAGATAGCCTTTGGTACCGGCATAGATCACGCAGACGATCTCGGCGTTGGTCAGCGGCGAATACTGCGCCTGCTTCATCAGCTCGGTCAGACGCGCACCACGGTTCAGCAATTGCTGTGTCGAGGCATCAAGGTCAGAACCGAACTGAGCAAAGGCGGCCATCTCGCGATACTGCGCAAGCTCAAGTTTCACCGGACCGGCGACGGATTTCATCGCATTGGTTTGCGCCGAAGAGCCAACCCGCGACACCGACAGACCGGTGTTCACAGCCGGGCGAACGCCCTGATAGAACAGCTCGGTTTCAAGAAAGATCTGACCGTCAGTGATCGAGATCACGTTGGTCGGAATAAACGCAGACACGTCACCGCCCTGGGTTTCGATGATCGGCAAAGCCGTCAGCGAGCCCGACCCGTTTTCCTCGTTCAGCTTGGCCGAACGTTCGAGCAGGCGAGAGTGAAGATAGAACACGTCACCGGGATAGGCTTCGCGGCCGGGCGGACGACGTAGCAAAAGCGACATCTGGCGATAGGCAACGGCCTGTTTGGAAAGGTCATCATAAACGATAAGCGCGTGACGGCCATTGTCGCGGAAATGCTCGGCCATCGCAGTCGCCGAATAGGGCGCGAGGAACTGCATCGGCGCGGGGTCCGAGGCTGTTGCCGCAACCACGATCGAATATTTGATCGCGCCGCTTTCTTCCAGCTTCTTCACCAACTGCGCCACGGTCGACCGCTTCTGGCCAATCGCAACATAGATACAGTACAGCTTTTTGCCTTCGTCGTCGCCAGCGGCCTCGTTGTAGACCTTCTGGTTCAGGATGGTATCAAGCGCCACAGCAGTTTTACCGGTCTGACGGTCACCAATGATAAGTTCGCGCTGACCACGGCCAATCGGGATCATCGCGTCAACGGATTTGAGGCCGGTCGCCATCGGCTCGTGAACCGATTTGCGCGGGATGATGCCCGGTGCCTTCACATCGGCCAGGCCGCGCGCTTTGCTCTTGATCGGGCCCTTGCCGTCAAGCGGGTTGCCAAGGCCGTCCACAACGCGACCCAAAAGCTCGTCCCCGATCGGAACGTCCACGATCGACTTGGTGCGCTTGACGGTGTCGCCTTCCTTGATCTCGCGGTCAGACCCGAAGATCACGACGCCGACGTTGTCGGCCTCAAGGTTAAGCGCCATCCCCATGATGCCACCGGGGAATTCGACAAGCTCGCCGGCCTGAACATTGTCCAGACCGTGAACGCGCGCAATTCCGTCACCGACCGACAGAACCCGGCCAATTTCGGCCACTTCGGCCTCTTGACCGAAATTCTTGATCTGGTCCTTAAGGATCGCAGAAATCTCTGCTGCTTGGATACCCATTTATCCGACCTCTTTCATTGAATTCTGGAGGGAATTAAGCTTGGAGCGGATCGACGTGTCGATCATCTTCGAGCCAACTTTAACGACAAGACCGCCAATGAGGCTTTCATCGACGGTCGCATTGATCTTGACGTCCTTGCCCACACGCTCTTTCAGCGTCTTGGCCAGTTTGTCCGCTTGTGCCTTGGTCAGCGCCTTGGCGCTGGTCACGTCGGCACTCACCTCACCCTTGTCCTCGGCGATCATCGCGCGCAGCCGGGCGACCAGATGGGGAAGAACGAACAGGCGACGCTTTTCAGCCATCACCCCAAGACCGTTCTGCATCTCTGGGACAAGTTTCATTTTCTTGCCGATGGCGGCCATTACGGCGCCCTG
>JAVVFB010000159.1:0-8059 GCA_032251095.1 Roseovarius sp.
CACGTGCCAACCGCAAACATGCAATGTGCGGGTCCAACAAAAGGCGCACCGGTGTGAAAGGACAGCCAGGCCCGCACCGCGCCGCTATCCATATCGCCAGCCAGATAAACCGGTGTTTCGGTATCGCAGAGCGTCAGCAGAACGGCGCCTATCGCCGGTGACAGAGGGGCAGGGGGCGCGGCCCCGTCGATATCCTGAATGGTGCCTGGGCGCGCCATGGCCTCCATTACACTGCGAAAGGCATGGGCCGACCCGATGGCGGGATCGGCAAAGCCGCCGGACAGGGTGTTTGCCTGCATCAATCTTCTCCTCGGGCCATGGTAAAGAAATCAACCTTTGTGGCGGCTGCCTTGGCCGCACGGGCGGCTTTGGCGGTGGCCATCCCGGCTTCAAGGGGGTCAAGAACCGCCCCGCGCAGCCGGTTCGCCATTGCGGTCTGCATAAGCGCATCGACCAGAGCGGCAACCTCGGCATCTGCCTTGCGACGTCCTTGAATATAGCTGTGCCCGACTTCCCCGGTGTCCAAGGTCAAAGCGCAGCGGGTTATGGTCATCTCGCCCAGATTGAAGGGCGCACCGGTGGCGCCGGTGCGGGCGCGCACCATCGTGCTGCCAATCTCTGGTGCGCGCAGCCAGGTGAAAGCGGGGCGCGATATTTCAGCGTCCAGCAGGGCAACCACACGGCCTTCGGGCGCTTTGGCCAGCAGGCCCATCCACGCCTTGCGGGGATTATTTTCGCTCAGTGTGTCTTTCATCTCGACAACTTGCCCCTTTCCTATACAACTATACATATCTTACCATATCCATGATCCTGCGACAGAGGCGTTTTGTGAAATTTGCGTAACGGTTCAGGCAAAACCCCAATCTGGAAGGCCATCGCCGATGCGTTGCGCAGCGATTTGGCCGAAGGGCGCTATGGCCCCGGTGACAAGCTGCCGACCGAGGCCGCGCTGGCAGAGCGCTTTGGTGTCAACCGCCACACGGTGCGCCACGGGGTCTCTGTGTTGGTCGAGGAAGGGCTGGTGCGCACCCGTCGTGGGGCCGGCGCTTTTGTTGCCGCCACGCCCACCGATTACCCCATCGGCAAACGCGTTCGGTTCCACGAGAACCTGATTGCGGCGGGCCGTACACCGGATAAGCGCGTTCTTCAGGTGGAAGAGCGCGCCGCAACGACAGGCGAAGCCAGTGCTTTGGCCATTGCGCCGGGTGATCCGATTTGCGCATATCACGGGGTGTCGCTCGCCGATGGTCAGCCGATTGCGGTGTTTGAAAGTCTTTTCCCGCTGTCCCGCCTCCCTGGAATAAGCGCCGCTCTTGAAACGACCGGGAGCGTGACAATTGCGCTGAAAGAAGTCGGCGTTGTCGATTTTTGCCGCGCATCCACCCGAATTACCGCAGTGCGTGCAACCGCGACACAGGCGCTGCATTTGCGAGTCAGGGAAGGGGACCCCTTACTGCGATCATCGGGCGTAAACGCCGATACGAATGGAACGCCCGTCGAATTTGGTCGGACATGGTTTGCCGGGGACAGAATTACGCTGACGCTGGATGGTTAACTTTCATATTTCTTCAGGAACGCCCCGGCCTCAAGCCTGCGGAAATCCCCCAGTGCAGTTCGCAACGCCTCATGCGGCCAATCCCACCACGCGAGTGCGATCAGGCGGTCCGCGATCTCGCGCGGTTGGCGCCGACGCAGCACCTTGGCCGGGGTGCCCGCGACAATGGTGTAGGGGTCCACATCCCTGGTCACGACGGCACCCGCCGCGACAACCGCACCATGGCCAAGCGTGACCTCGGGCTTGATCATGGCGCCCGCGCCGATCCACGTGTCATGGCCGATATGGGCGGTGCGGGATTTGCGGTGGGCAAAGAAGCTTTCGTCGCGTTCGGCGTCGTCCCAATAGTCATCGGAGCGATAGATGAAATGGTGGCAGGCGGCGGTGTGCAGCGGATGATCCGTGGCACCAATGCGACAGAAGGCGGCGATATTGGCAAATTTGCCAATCTGTGCGTTGGCAATATCCGCGTATCGGTCGCAATAGCTGTAATCGCCCAGGCTTGAATGCGCGACACGGCTTCCCTTGCCAATCTCGACATATGCCCCGAAGGTGCTGTCGGTAATTTCGCACTCGGGGTGGATGACGGGGGTGTCGGCTGAGAGGCGTGCCATCAGTCCTTGCGTCCGATCAACTTGCCACGCAGCCAGCCCGAGAACCAGTCCATGAACATGACCATGGCGATAATCAGGACGATGTAATAGGCGACTTCCTCCCAGTCTTTCTGGGTCTGGATCGCCTGGGTCAGCATAAGGCCAATGCCGCCGCCCGTGATCGCCCCGATGATCGTTGCGGACCGCGTGTTGGATTCAAGGAAATAGAGGATCTGCGCCAAAAGCACCGGCACCACCTGCGGAATGACGCCAAAGCGGTAGCGTTGTAGCGGTTTGGCCCCGGTCGACGCGACGCCCTCGATCTGCTTTTGGTCAACGTTTTCCAACGCTTCCGAGAAGATCTTGCCGAATGTGCCCGTGTCGGTGATCAAGATTGCCAGCGCGCCGGTCAAGGGGCCGGGGCCGAACGCGCGGGCAAGTACGACCGTCCAGATCAGCGCGTCCACGCCGCGCAGGAAATCAAACAGACGGCGGGTGGAGGCGCGCAAAAGCAGGATTGGTGAAAACCGTTTTGCCGCCAGAAAACCAAGCGGAAGCGCAACAATCGCGGCCCCCATCGTGCCGAGGAAAGCCATCAGGATGGTCTCTCCCATCGCCCAAGCCACGTCCTTGTGCCGCCACATGGCGTTGTTCCACCAGTCGGACAAAGCACCCGCGATGTTGCTGCGTGCGGGGTCGATCCGATCACCAAACAGGATCGTGCCAATGCCCTGTCCGTGATAGGGGCTGTCGAGCGTGAACCAGAACAATTCCCACCCGGGAAAATAGTTGAACACTTCGGTGCGCGCGCCGGTGAGGGTGATGCGGCCCTCAGGCGTGGTGATGCCGATACGACGGTCCGAGGCGGAAATCCATTCGGGCAGGTCGTCGGGCAGGTTGGTGATGACTGTGCGCCCTTTGGCTTGTGCCTCGATCTTGGGAAAGCCGGGGATTTCGACCTCGGTGCGGTTGTCCGGCAGATATTTGACGATATGGCCTGCGCCAAGGTCGATGGTCAGGAGGTCGTCGCCGCTGACCCAGTCAGGGCGCTGACCTTCGGGGTAGCGGCCCTTGCGCTCGCCCTCGACCGCATAGCTGATCTCGCCGGTGCGGTTGTCACGGGTAACATGCACCTTGTGCGACCAGATGTCAGAGGCCAGTGTCACGGCGTTGTCCGTATTGGCGCGCTGCGCGAGGCCCGGCAGGTCAAAGGCAAAGAATATGTAAACGAAGTAGAGCGCGATTGCCACCGGAATACCAAAGCCAATCAGGCGCTTGCGTCGAAACAGACGATCGGCCTGAAGCGTGACGAGGTTTATATCTGTTGCACTCATTGGCCTTGTCCCTCGGTCAGAAGGTTGCGGTAGCGGCTGGATACCTGATCAAAGAACACGATCGTACCGAACAGCAGGATGAAAATCGCGGCGGCTTCGTCAAAGCGCCCCGGCCCCCATGCCATGGCATTGCGCAGCTCATAGCCAAGACCGCCCGCGCCGACAAAACCAAGGATGGCCGAGGCGCGGATGTTGATCTCGAAGCGCAGCAGGGTATAGCTGACATAGTTCGGCGCGACCTGAGGCAACACGCCCAGAAGCATACGTTGCGACCACGTTGCGCCGGTCGAGGCCAACCCCTCGAGAGGTTTCAGATCGGCGTTTTCCGCGACTTCCGAGAACATCTTGCCAAGCGCGCCCGCCGTATGGATCGCGATGGCGATCATGGCCGGGACGGGGCCGCCACCAAGAACGAAGATCAGGACCAAGGCAATCACGATTTCAGGCACCGCGCGCATGATGTCCGAGACCCGGCGAAACAGCGGGATCAGCCGCGGCCATTTTGCCAGGCCGCGCGTGCCGAGCAGCGAAAGGAACAACCCTCCAATCGCCCCGATCAGGGTCGAAACGGCGGCGATGTTGATGGTTTCCACCAAAGCCGGGAAATACTTGACGATCAAGGCGGGCAGGTCGGCGCGCTTTTGCCAAGCCTCGGACAGAACATCGGCGGGGTAGTCACCGATCTGATGCAACCCCTCCCAGAAACCGCCGGCATTGCGGTCGTCGGCGATGTTGAACCCCGACACCATCAGGACAACGAAAATCAGAAGCGTCAGCCCACCATAAAGCCTGCGGCGTCGCACCTGCGCCATATAGCTGGCTTGAATGCCGTCCACGCTATGTGCCGCGCCACCAAGTGATATATCTGCCATCTCGCCCCCCGGACAAAGAAATACCGGCAGCCCCAAGGGACTACCGGATTCGTCATGAAAAATGTCTTAGTTGCCAATTACAGATCGACGTGCTGCAACGATGCTTTCGTACATCTCGTGGTTTACTGGCTGGAACCCCAGTGTTTCGCCCGCAGCGACGCCATAGGCGCAATCCCGGTCGGCTTCGTAAAGGCCATCGACCAGCGCGACCATGGTCGCTTTGACATCGGCGGGCAAGGCACGGCGCAGAACGACAGGGCCTTCGGGGATTACGTTGGACTTCCAGATCTGAACCATGTCGTTCATATCAACGAGACCTGCATCAACCGCCTTGCGCAACGCACCAGAGTTGTAACCATCTTCCCAGTTGCCCTGACCGTCGGCCCAGGTCACACCGCCGTCGATGTCACCGTTGTTGACGGCAACGATGGTCTGCTCATGTCCGCCAGTGAATTTGACGTCACCAAAGTATTCGCCGGATTGCATGGTGATCCCGTCCTTGTATTTTGGGATCTCGATCGAGGGGATCAGATAGCCGGAGGTGGAGTTCGGATCGCCGAAACCGAACACCTTGCCTTTCATATCGTCAAGCGACGTGATGCCGCTATCGACGCGGGCAAAGCCGATAGAGTGATAGCCAACAGAGCCGTCGAGGTTCACCTTGACCAGAACAGGATCAACCGCTTCGGGATCTTGCAGGTAGGTCGCCGCATAGGACGACGCGCCCAGCCATGCCATGTCGATGGTGCCGCCGAGCAAGCCCTGGATCACGCCATTGTAATCGGCAGGAGCAAAGAGCTTGGTTTCGACGCCAAGCGCCTGGGTGGTGTAATCCGCAAGGCACTGGTAGCTGTTCATGCGGTCCTGGGCGTTTTCACCGCCAAGAATACCGATGCGGAACTCGGTGATTTCTTCGGCAAAAGCGCCCGAGCTAAGGGCCGTGGTGGCGAAAAGCGCCAGGGCTAGGGTCTTTTTCATCATTGTCTCCGTGGTTTGCGGCCCTACCGCTTTGCGGCTACTTGAGGGCGTGTTGATGACGGTGGGCCGCGCAAGGCGCGGGTGGAAACTGGCTCAAGCGTAGGCTTTTGCCACGTGGACATCCGGCCTCTCCAGTGTTTCGATTTCGGTAGAGGTGGCGGCTTCGGAAAAATCCGCGCCGGCGCCGTAGATGTCGCGCGCCACGCCGGTGGTCAGTTGTTCTGGCGTGCCGTCAAAGACGATCCGTCCGTCACGCATTCCAATCACTCGGTCGCAATACCGCCGCGCGGTGTCCAGCGTGTGAAGGTTGGCGATCACCATGCGCCCGTCTTCCTCGTGAATGGTCCGCAACGATTGCATCACAACCTGCGCATTCATCGGGTCGAGGCTGGCGATGGGTTCATCTGCCAAAATGATCTTGGGGTCCTGCATCAAGGCGCGGGCAATCGCCACGCGCTGCTGTTGCCCGCCCGACAGGGCCTCGGCCCGTTTTGGGGCCTGTTCGGCGATCCCAAGCCGGTCAAGGATCTCGATTGCTTTGTGGATGTCAGCCTGCGGATAAAGGTTGAACATCGTCGCGAAGGTCGACCGTTTGTTCAGCGTCCCGTGAAGAACATTCGACACCACATCCATGCGTGGCACGAGATTGAATTGCTGAAAGATCATCGCACATCGCGATTGCCAGTCGCGTTTGGCCGCCCCCCGCAATCCGGTGATGTCTTGCCCTTCAAAATGTATCGCGCCGGTTGTCGCGTCGCTGAGGCGGTTGACCATGCGTAACAGCGTGGATTTGCCAGCACCGGATCGTCCGATGATCCCGATCATGGTCGGTTTGTCGACGCAGATACTGGCCGCATCGACAGCCGTTTTGTCTCCGAAGCGCTTTGTCAGTGTGTCGATTTTAAGCATATCGCCCCCATGTTTGAGAGGCTGATACGGGGCGAAGGCTACAGCCTCGTGACGATTTTGATTCAGTTTTCTGACAGTTGACCAACAAAACCATGACACTGTCAGACGTCAGCGCCTATGGGTCCAAATGGGGCAATTTGATCAGGGGAGTGTTTCTGGCGCATCGTCAGCACCAAAGTTCGGACGCTCGACCATCGTCCGAACCCGACGCGCGCAGACCTCAGGCGAGTGGCTATTTGGCATTTTGCTTTTTGTCATAACCATCATTCTTACTTGGGTTGATGGTCTCCGACAAACTCGGGGTGGTTCACCGAGACCGAGACGTCTATCTGCGCAACTGGGATCAACGGCAATTCGGTGAAAACATCGGCTATCTGCCGCAGGATGTGCAGTTGTTTCCGGGCACGATCAAGGACAATATCGCGCGTATGCGCAGTGACGCGACGGATGAGCAGATATACCACGCCGCCAAGCTTGCCGATGTGCATGAAATGATCGCCAACCTGCCACATGGCTATGAAACAGTTGTTGCCGCCGATGGCTCGCCGCTGTCGGGCGGTCAGAAACAGCGGGTTGCGCTGGCGCGTGCATTTTTCGGTGACCCCAAGCTTCTGGTGCTTGATGAGCCCAACTCCAATCTCGACATTGCAGGCGATCAGGCCCTGGCACGCGCGCTTTTGCATGCAAAGCAGCAGGGCATCACCATCGTTGTGGTTACCCAGAAACCCTCACTTCTGGCCCATGTCGACAAGATACTGCTTCTCGCCAACGGTAGCGTCGCCATGATCGGCGCGCGTGAGGAGGTGCTTCAATCGCTGTCAAACCGCAAGGGTCAGCCCGGCAGCATCCCCGAAAACTGAACCTGACCCGCAGATAGGAGAACGCCCGTGAGCATCACCAACTTTCACGCGGAACCAAAGCAGCCGCAATGGTTCTCCGAGGTTCCACGCTCGATCACGCGCCTGACGGTTTTCGGGATCTTTGTCATGGTCGTTTCCTTCGGCGGTTTTGGCGCATGGGCGTTCAAGGCACCGCTGGCCGCAGACGCGCTTACGGACGACAGCCAAATCATGCCGCAGGAAGTTTATCTTGCACGCGTCAGGGTGCCGGCGGAAGAATTTGCAAGAATCCGCAACTTTACGCCAACGCCGGGCATGCCTGCGCAGGTGATGATCTTGTCTGCGGAAAGGACGTTCTTCGAGTATCTTACAAGGCAGCCGACTCATAAAACTCGATCCACAGCCTGACTGACGCCAGTTTGATCATCGACAGGAAATTGCGTGACGTCTTCTCGTATCGGGTTGCGATACGGCGGAACGAGGCTTTCAGCCTGCCAAAGAAGCGCTCGATTTTGTTGCGTTCCCGGTAGATTTCAGCATCGAATTCGGCGGGCAGTTTGCGGTTGGCCCTGGGAGGGATCACGGCGACAGCGCCCTGTTCCCAGATCATGTCCCTGATCCAGTCTGCGTCATATGCCTTGTCCGCCAGCACATGTTGGCCGGGCTTGTCTTATCCTGAAGTTGGCTCCCGGGTTAGAAGGGAGCTGCTGCCCGGCACCTCGAACATGCCGGGCAGCGGCGGCGGTTGGGTCGTAAGTGGCGGGGTCGTAATGGACCGTTCTGCAGTTTGATCGACCGCCGTCTTCGCCCCGGGCCTGAACGGATAGGCGTGTGACAAATCACGCATGACAAGCATAGGACATGGTGAAGATGACAGATCATACCATTGGCGTGGATATTTCCAAATCCCATCTCGATGTTTTTCACCTCGATGAACAAAGGGCGCAGCGGTTCGACAATACCCAAGCGGGCTTGCGCG
>JAVVFB010000015.1:0-25953 GCA_032251095.1 Roseovarius sp.
GACACGCTCTAACCTATTGATTTCGCATGTTCGGATCGCTCAAAACCGGTTCCCACTTTTGAGCAACATGCTCTAGCACCCGCCGTACCCTTCAAGCGACGCAACGGCAAAAGGGTACAAAAGCGTTCCTGGCACATGGATCAGGACCCAAGGGCACCGGTCCCCGAGGTGCCAATCCGTTAAGATGTGATTTAAACTCGAGGTGAACGCCCAAAGTTTGCCCTGATTTGGCGCTGTCTCGTACATATCAACCAACGACATTTCCCCCGTGGGTACAGCGTGGGAGCTTTGGTTTTGGGGTACATTTCATATGTCCAAACGCTGTTTGGACAAGCGATGCCGATTTTCAGCCAGTTGGTTGAAATCAGAATCGGCATCACAGCAAACGAGGTGCTTTTGAATGATCCGGTGAGCCAAAGCATGGCCCGGATCAGCTTGGAAAGCCAAACAATTCAAAGCCAGGATTTCGAGGTGACGTCGCTGGCGCAAGCCAACGACCATCAACAGATCAACTTCAAAGGGATCAATTATTCGATTGATCGTGCGACCCTGCAACGGCTGGCCCAGGCCCCCGCCCAGGAAACCGCCTATCTGGACGGCTTGCCCTTTCTGGGGGCTGCCGTAACTTTGGCTTCTGTCGATGCGCCCGGCGGGCCCTATCTCTACATGGCGCGCAAGGCAGGCTTCGGGCTTGAGACCTATCGCATGCTCTCGGACGGGTCCTTGCAGCCCCTCCAGATTCTGGGGGACACCCCAGACAGCCATTTGCGCACGATCAGCGCGATGGCACAGGTCAAGGTCGGCGCGCAAACCTGGTTGTTGACAGCGTCGTCCTCCGAAAACGGCGTCAGCCTCCTGTCGGTTGGATCGGATGGGCGCCTTACCGTCTCAGGGGCCTTCGGGTTTGCCGAGCAACTTCCAATCACCACGCCCACAGATATTGCGGTCGTTGAGGTCGCGGGGCACAGTTATGCGGTATTGACGGCCTTTGGCACCGGCTCTGTCACCGTTCTTGAAATCACCGCGGCTGGGGATCTGATTTTCAGGGATCAGGTGAACGACAGCAGAAACACCCGCTTTGACGGCGCTTCCGAGATAGCGACCTATTCACAAGGCGACATGCACCTTGTGGCCGTGGCTGGCACGGATGGCGGATTTTCCCTGTTTCAACTCTTGCCGGGTGGTCGGCTTTTGCATCGGGAAACCGTCATTGATAGCGAAGCAACCGCCTTGCAGAATGTGACCGGTCTGACCTTTGCAATGGTCTCAGGCCGGTTGGAGCTTTTCGCAGTTGCCACAGGTGACGGCGGACTAAGCCGGTTCAGCATATCAACAGATCTTTTGGGCGTCACCGCAACCGGCCAGAATGGCAGTGCAGGCAATGATGTTCTGACCGCTGCGCCCGGCGGGGGCCTGATCCAGGCGGGCGCCGGGTCGGATGTCATCCTCGATGGGGACGGCACCGATACGTTATGGGGCGGGCAAGGCGAAGATATTTTCATTTTCCGCCCCGACGGGAAAGATGATCGTATTGGCGATTTCAATGCCGCCGAGGACCGCCTGGATTTCAGCGCCTATCAATTCGTTCATGACCCATCCGCCATCAGTTACCTTCAGGCCAATTCAGGCGGGGTTGTGACAATTGGCGACGAGGATCTGATCATCTTTACCTCCGATAGCCGTACCTTGACGCGAAGCGATCTGGACCGCGCCCTGTTGCTGACCAGCGACCGCGTGCTGATCCCAGACCCATTGTCGCGTCAGGGCAGCGATACCAATGACATAATCGAGGCCGGGCTCAGTGCCGAAACCATAGATGGCGGATCGGGTTTTGACACCGTCACCTATAGACAGGCCAACTCGGCGGTACAGGTCGATCTGGCCGCCAGCATCAGCAATGCAGGTGCCGCACAGGGCCATGTTCTGGTCAGTATTGAAGCCATCATAGGCTCGGAGTTCAACGACGTACTGCGCGGCGATGCCGGGGCCAACGCGCTAACGGGTGGGTCTGGTCACGACACGCTGCTTGGCAATTCGGGGGCGGATTGGCTGACGCCGGGGTCGGGGTCAGACAGTGTGGATGGCGGGGACGGCTCTGATATGGTCAGTTTCGTCGATCTGGATGCGGCGGTGATCGTTGACCTGGCGGCAGGGACGGCGCGCTCGGGGGTGGATACGGACCTGCTGGTGAGTATCGAGAATGTCACCGGAACCCTTTTTGGCGATTTCATCCAAGGGGATGACCAGGACAATCGCCTGCGCGGACTGGGCAATTACGACTGGTTTATAGGGTCCGACGGGGCGGACACCATCGAAGGCGGCGCCGGGCGCGACATGATCAGCTATACCAATGCCACAAGCGGCGTCACGGTGAATCTGGCCCTCAATAAGGGCACGGCCGGACAGGCGGCGGGCGACGTCTATGACAGCATCGAGCGCGCCACCGGATCAATCCATTCGGACCTGTTTTACGGTGACGATCAAGCCAATGATTTCCGGGGTCTTGGCGGGTATGACTGGTTCATCGGCTCGGGCGGCGGCAAGGACCGTTACGATGGCGGCTCGGGGCTGGATACGGTCAGCTATGCCAATTCAAGCGCCGGGGTGGCGGCGTCTTTGCTCTTGGGGCGCGGCCTTGCAGGGGACGCCGATCGCGATCTTTATACCAGTATCGAGCGCCTGACGGGCAGTAGTTTTGACGACCTGCTGACCGGCGACAATGGCCGCAACGTACTGCGCGGGATGCATGGGCGGGACACCCTTTTTGGCAATGGCGGCGTCGACCGGCTTGAGGGCGGCGGATCAGACGATTACCTGGATGGCGGTTCGGGTTGGGACTACGCGGTGTTTTCCGGCAACCGCGCCGAATACACCATCACCCAAGGCTCGCTCGGCATAACCGTGCATCACAACGCCGGAAATGAAGGCACTGACACATTGTTCAACATCGAAGCCCTGCAATTCGCCGACGATATCCTGTTTGTTTAGCGCGCGGGGCTTACCCTGAACGATCGCCTCCTTTACGAAAGATGCGTTTTGTCGTGATTGCAACATACCGCAAATTAATGTGCCAATTTTCGAAGTTTCTGACGGTATCTTTTCGACTTTGACCTGTCCATCACAAAACCGCCAAACCAAAGACAGATTATACTGACAGAAAAGATGCACCATCACCCTGTCTTGCCCAAACAGGGGCTCCTGTAGTTTTGACAACTCTTTATTTATGTGAGGATCCACATGCCGTTTTTTGAACCTGATAACTCTTTCCAGAAAAACGCTGGCGAAAGCTGGAGCTATTCAGAGCCAGAACCAGGCACAATGCGCTTTGAGGTGCGTGACAACGATTATTACGACGACCCCGCTCTTGGTGCCGCAAGTGATGATCAGGCACAGGGCAAAAACCGTTCCGAGATTGGGACGTTCAAGCACATGCAGTTTGGTCGGCTTTTCACATATGAATTCGACGTCCTGCTAGAGGATGGCCCGTCGAACACGGCAGATTTCCTGCTGTTGGCACAATTTCACCAGACCGAAGATCTGGATGAAAACGGCAATCCGCTGGATGCCGCCGCAAGCCCGCCATTGGCGTTGCAGCTTCGCGGTGATCGGCTTGAGATTGCAGCACGCACAGATCCCAATGCCATCACGACCGTAAGTCCGGACAAGTTGACGACACCGGGCTTTGATACGCCGACGACCAGCACAATGTATCTGGATACGGATCCCGTGCCGCGCGACACATGGATAAATATCCGGTTCGAAATGGTCTTTGACCATACGGGTGCCGGGGAATTGCGGGTCTATCGCGATGGTGTGCAGATCGTGGATTACAACGGCCCTCTCGGCTATAATGACGAAATCGGGCCCTATTTGCAGATGGGCGTGTATCGCGGCAAGACCTCCGGCCCGATTCCCGAAACCACAGCCGCGCAGTTCCGCAATCTCACAGCTTCCGCAGACGGCACGCCGCCCGCGATGGACGGCACCTCTGGCGATGATGAGATCATCGCGAACAAGATAGGTTTCTGGGAAAACGAAGTTCTCAACGGTCTGGATGGTAACGACACCCTTGATGGGGGCTTTGGCGCCGATACCATGAACGGCGGTGCCGGCAATGATTTCTATGTGGTCAATGACGCCGGTGACGTGGTTAACGAACGATCGGGCGGGGTTGACCAAGGCGGCATCGATCAGGTGCGCAGCTATGTGACTTATACGTTGGGCGCTGACCTGGAAAACCTGATCCTGTGGGACGTCGACGATGTCGATGGCACCGGGAACGCCAAGGACAATACGATTCAAGGCAACACCGGCAACAACGTACTGAACGGTCAAGCCGGCAATGACAGCTTGCTTGGCGATTTGGGCGATGACGAAGTCAATGGCGGCGACGGCAATGACAAGGTGTTCGGCTCGGGCGGCAACGACACGGTGCGCGGTGATGCCGGCAATGACGAGGTCTATGGCGAAGACGGCGATGACAGCCTGGAAGGTGGCGCCGGTAATGACACCCTCGAAGGCGGCGCAGGCAGCGACACCATGGTCGGCGGCACGGGCGATGACGACTATGTTGTAACTGAATCCACCGATGTGGTTATCGAAAACGCTAATGAAGGCATCGACACGGTTCGTGTAACCCTTAGCTATGACGCAGGTGCTGGCGGCCATGTGGAAATCCTGAACACCACCGACCAGACCGGAACTGCGGCGATCAACCTTTTCGGCACCGATCAGGCAAACGAGATCCGCGGAAACGACGGCGCGAACACGCTCTCAGGCCGGGCTGGCGATGACTTTGTCCAAGGCTTCGGCGGCAATGACAACATATTCGGCGGCATTGGCAATGACACCCTGTTCGGCGGCGACGGCGCAGACACGCTTGATGGTGGCGAAGGCGCAGACAGCCTTCAAGGCGAAGGCGGGGCCGACAGCATGCTGGGCGGTTCGGGCGACGACACCTTGTTCGGGTCTGACGGGAACGACACCCTTGAGGGCGGTGACCACAATGACAGTCTGACTGGCGGCAGCGGCGATGACAGCATCGATGGCGGTGCCGACAATGACATCCTGTATGGCGGCCTTGGCAGTGATACGCTTTTGGGGGGCGATGGCCTTGACACGTTGCGCGGCGAAGATGGAATTGACACTTTGCTTGGCGGTGCCGGCGTTGACCAGTTGTATACCGGCACAGGTGATGGCGGGCTTGCAGAGGGCGGCCTGGGTGACGACACCTATTACATCGACGCAAGCGATGTCGAGATCGTCGAGATTGCCGGGCAAGGCCATGATGTGATCCGCACCACAGTCACAATCTCACTGGATGCCGATGACAACATTGAGGAAATCCGGTCCAACAGCCTGTCATCGACCAATGACTTTGATATCAAAGGCTCGGATATCGGTCAAATTCTGCGCGGGAATAACGGCAACAACTTTCTGGACGGGGCCGGCGGCAATGACACGATGTTTGGCTACGGCGGAGATGACACCTATATCATCCGCGATGCCGGCGACAACATCGTGGAAACGGCCGGCAACGGCGATGACACCATCTTTGCCCATATAAACGTGCAACTGGGATCAACCCAGGAAATCGAAGCCATATTTGCCGCCGATCTGGCGAGTACGGCCGGCCTGACCCTTGTCGGAAACGATTTCGCGCAAGCCATCATCGGGGATGGCGGTAATAACTTCATCAACGGTAAAGGGGGCAATGACACCCTTTTTGGTGGGCACGGAAATGACACCATTTTGGGCGGTGCAGGGGTCGATACGGCGGTGTTCATGATCTCCTCGACCCAGGCAGGGATCGCCGTGGGCGCCAGTTCTGCGTTGATCACGCTCGGCACAGGTGTGCAATCTGTGTCCAACGACATCGAAAACTTCCAGTTCACAGACACCACCCTGACCTACGCGCAAGTTGCGGCCCGGTCCGGGCAAAGCTTTAGCGGAACCCCCGGGCTTCTTTCGGGATCGGCCTCGGATGATCTTCTGATTGGTACACCAAATAGCGAAACCCTGGTTGGCGGGGGTGGAGATGACGTTTTGATTGCCGGCGCCGGCGACGATCTTTTGCAGGGCGGAAGTGCTGATGATTTCCTGACGGGACAGGCCGGAAATGACACGTTTTCGGGCGGCACCGGCTCTGATACCGTCAATTATGATACCAACAGCACGACCTTCACCGCAGCCGCTGTTGCAGGCGGGTTCACCCTGAATGACGGCACCCAGATTGATCTGATCCAGTCGGATGTGGAATTCGTTAACTTCAATGATCGTTTGATGACCTATGCCGAAGCCTCGGCACTGGTCTCAGTCACACCCGTGATCAACGGGATTGGGACGAATGTTGATGGGACGTCTGCGACGGAGATCATCAACGGGACAGAGAACAACAACTGGATCACACCGGGGGGCGGGTCTGATACAATTGATGGGGGTGGTGGCCGCGACATGCTGTCCTTCGTCAACCTGGCCGATACGCCGGGGCGCAGCAACGTGCAATATCGGCTTGATATCGACATGGGCGCGGGCACGGCGGTAAGCTATGATGGTAGCGAAAACATCCAGTTCAGCGCTATCGAGCGCCTGACCGCGACCATTTATGCCGACCGCATCCGCGGAACCGATGGCGATGACGATATCCGCGGCCTTGGTGATTTCGACTGGATCATCGCGACACAGGGCAATGACACTATCGATGGCGGTACCGGGCAGGACATGCTGTCTTTCCTCGAATACCAGTCGAGCGCGACGAACGTGATCGGGGATGTGTTTAGTTCGAACGGCTTGCCGCCGACCGGCGCGCAGGCCTCGGGGCTGGTCATCGACCTGGCCAATCCCGACAACAATACCGGGCTCGCGGCGGGGCTGACGCTAAGCTCGGTCGAGCGTGTGACCGGGTCAGGCCGACAGGACGTGTTCTATGGCGACAGCGGCCAGAATGACTTCCGGGGTCTGGGCGATTTTGACTGGTTCGTAAGCTCGACCGGTGGGCGCGAGCGTTATTTCGGCGGGGATGGTGTCGATACGGTGACCTACTTCAACGCGTCGGCGGGGGTGATCGCAAGCCTTCGCAACGGGGCCACCGTGAACGGGCGCGAGACCGGTTTTGGCTCGGGCGGGGATGCCGCACGCGACCTCTATTTCGAGATCGAGAACCTGGTCGGCAGCCGCCATGATGACAGCCTGACCGGATCCAATGAGCGCAACCAGCTCAACGGGCTTGAAGGCGATGACATGATCTTCGGCTATGGTGGCGTTGACTATATGATGGGCGGAGCCGGCAACGACACGATCAACGGCGGCGCCGGCTCGGATTACGCCCTGTTCTCGGGCAACTCGGCCGACTACACGCTGGTGCGCAACGGCAACGAAGTAACGGTCACCGGCACCGACGGCGCAGACCTCCTGATCGACGTCGAGTACTTCCGCTTCGACGATGCCGAGCTCAATATCTGGGGCCTCTAGAACATGTTGCTCAAAAATGTGAACCGGTTTTGAGCGTCTCGATCATGCGAAATCAATAAGTTAGAGCCTGACAGAAAGCCAAAAACAAACCCGTCCCTGACAGGGCGGGTTTGTTCCTTTGCGCATTGTCGAACCCCTGAAGATACGTATCAAAGGCAGTCTTGCCCGCGATACACGCCTAAAAACGACAGGTCATTTAAGGATCAGAAGCTTTGGTCGTAATCGCCCACGCCCGGCTCGCTGCGGATATGCCTATCAAGATCGGCAAAGATGGCGCGCAATTCTGCTTCGCTTTCGCTGCTTTCGCAGACCACCACCAGATTGGGCGTGTTCGAGGAGGCCCGCACCAGACCCCAGCTTCCATTGTCCAGAATGACGCGCGCGCCGTTGACCGTCACCACCTCTTTGACCGCCCGACCGCCCAGTTCGGTGATCCCGCCAAGCCGCGCGACGATACGGTCCAGAATGTCGTATTTCTCGGTGTCGGCGGCATAGGGCGACAGGGTTGGCATGGAGTAGGTCATCGGCAGATCGCGGCGCAGGTCTGACATGGATTTGTCGGGGTTACGGTCCATCAGCTTGCAGATTTCGACCGCGACCCGCATGCCGCAATCATAACCCCGCCCGACCGGTTCGGCAAAAAAGTAGTGGCCGGATTTTTCAAACCCTGCCAAGGCGCCCAATTCCTTGACCCGGCGCTTCATGTGGGAATGCCCGGTCTTCCAGTAATCGGCGGTGATGCTATATTTCATCAACTCTGGATCCGACGCAAATAGCCCGGTGGATTTCACATCCGCCACAAACGTCGATCCGGGATAGATCTTGGCCAGGTCCCGCGCCATGATAACGCCCATCTTGTCGGCGAAAATTTCCTCGCCTTCATCATCCACAACGCCACAGCGGTCGCCGTCACCATCAAAACCAAGCGCGAAATCCGCACCCGAGGCCTTGACCGACACAGACATGTCATGGAGCATCTCCATCGCTTCGGGGTTGGGATTGTAGTGGGGGAACGTATAATCCAGCTCGTTATGGCTGTTGATCACCTCGACGCCAAGGCGACGAAACAGGTCCGGGGCAAAAGCCGAAGCGGTCCCGTTGCCCGTGGCACAGACCACCTTGAGCGCCCGGGTCATTTTGAAATCGCCCACCAGATCGTCAAGATAGGCTTCGCGCACACCTTCGACAAATTCATACTTTCCGCCCGGCCGCGCCACACCTTTGCCGTTCAGCACGATATCGCGCAGCTCGTTCATTTCGTCGGGGCCATGGGTCAGCGGACGCTCAAACCCCATCTTAACCCCAGTCCAGCCATTGGGGTTGTGCGAGGCAGTAACCATCGCCACTGCAGGCGCATCCAGATGGAACTGTGCAAAATAGGCCATCGGCGACAGGGCAGGGCCGATGTCTTTCACGTGGATGCCCGCCTGCATCAGGCCAAGCATCAGCGCATTTTTGATCGACAGGGAATAGTCGCGATAATCATTGCCCACGGCGATTTCCGGCTTGATACCGCGCGCGTGGATCTGTGTGCCAAGCCCAAGCCCAAGCGCCGTGATGCCGGGCAGATTGATCGCCTCGGGGTATTGCCAACGCGCATCATATTCACGAAATCCCGTCGGGGCGATCATCGCATCGCGCAGGAATTCCCAGGTGTTTGGGGTGACGGTGGTCATCGGCTTGGTCATCGAAATATCCTGACACGGGGCTATGGCATGCTTGCCTGACCTGATAGTGGCAATGCCACGTCGGTTCAACCGGGCGCGTGAGGCCTAGCATGGAGACAGGCAACATTATGCGACGCAAGGTGCCCCTGCGGCAACAGGCCGCCCCGAGGCGAAAGGAGCTAAAGTTCAGCCAGATATTTGTGATTGCGCAACAACAAAATCATACCCAACATCAACACCACAACTGAAATGACGTAAACATAGACCGGTTGCACATAGGCCCCCTCATATGTCGCATAAAAACCGCGGCGCATTTCACTTGTCATGTGCGGCAGGGGCAACATCATATAATAATCGCGCAACCGGGCAGGCACCACTTCGGGAATGAACAAAATTCCTGACAGGATGAACATCGGCCGGTTTAACACGGTCCAGAACCTCTCCCAGAGAGGAATGCGTTCAAACAGATAGCAATTCATTGTCCCAACGGCTGCGCCAAAGCTGATGCACATCGCAAGGGCATTGCCAATTGCGCCCCAATCGAGGATCAGCTTGAGATCGTAAATCAGAATGATGGCATAGATCACGATTGTCATGACAAGGATTTGCGTCAACGTATTCAGAAAGATGCGCGCCGCGAGGGCATCCACAAAGGTCACTGCCGGATAGGCCAGAAAGGGCTTGGAAAACGTCAAGGCCTTGGCGGTCAGGTTGCTGATCGTTGAATAGAGTTGAAACACCATAAGACCGGTTGCGAAAAACAGCGGAAAGTTCGACCCGATCGCCGGGGATCGCGCAATCATGCTGAACACGAAGCTGAGCAATGCGATCCCCGCGGCCGGTTCCAGGATCATCCACAAATACCCTCCGGGTGAGCGCCCGTATGTGGTTGCCATCTCGCGCAGCATCAACGCCGAAAGCGAGCGAAAGAACCGAAAATGGCGGCTTCCAGGGGGTTGAGCGGGTTGGGGGACCATAGTACGGATGCCTCTGGAAGTGACCGGTGAACACGGATAGGCTAGCCTACATATTTAAGCGCGTGAGTTGAAGATAGGAAACACGTCCGTGCCAGAAACAGCAGCAACACCGGCACCGCCGTCAAACAAGCCAACGGCGAGATCTGCTGTCAAAGTGCTTGAGGTTGCCCCGGCCGCCAAACCGGCACGCATGCGGTTTCGCCACTGGATGATCGTGGTGGGATTCGTAGCTTTCACCATCACACCAGCCCTGGGGGCCGCGTATTATCTTTATACCCATGCAGCAGATCAATACGCTTCGACCGTTGGATTTACGGTCAGACGCGAAGAAAACGGATCGGCAATGGAAATATTGGGCGGGCTTACCCAGATATCCGGGGCCAGCTCATCCGATACCGATATTCTCTACGAATTTGTACAAAGTCAAAAGCTGGTCCGTGACGTTGATGAGGCGCTGGATCTTCAGAGCATTTTTCAAAAACCCAAGAACGACCCGATTTTCAGCCTCACGGAAAATGCCAGTATAGAGGATCTTCTGGATTATTGGGAACGCATGGTGCGGATCCAATACGATCCCGGCGCTGGTCTGATCGAAATCGAAGTGCGCGCGTTTGACCCCAATGATGCCCAGTTGATCGCCCAAGAGCTGTTCGACCGCTCAAGCGCGATGATCAACGAGCTATCGAGCATCGCGCGTACAGATATGACCGGCTATGCCAAGGAAGAGCTTGATCAGGCAATGGATAGCCTGAAAACCGCACGCCAGGCGCTGCGTGAGTTTCGCAATGAAACCCAGATCGTTGATCCGGCCGCAGATATACAGGGGCAGATGGGGCTTTTGAATTCGCTACAAGCCCGCCTTGCGGATGCCTTGATCGAACTGGACCTGCTGAATGGCATCACGAGCCAAAGCGACCCCAGGGCAGAGCAGGCCCGCAAGAGAATCGAAGTGATCGAAACCCGCATTTCCGAAGAACGGCTCAAGCTTGGCGTGGTCGGCACGAACAGCGATCAGACCATCGCGTTTGCCGACCTGTTTGGCGAGTTTGAAAGCCTGCAAATGGATCTGGAATTTGCCGAAAAGGCCTATGTTTCGGCCTTGTCTGCCTATAACGCCTCGGTTGCCGAAGCGCGGCGCAAAAGTCGCTATTTAGCCGCCTATTTACAGCCAACTTTAGCGGAAACCCCGCGCTATCCCCAACGGCTGACCATTCTGGCGGTTCTGACCACCCTTTTGTTTGGTCTCTGGACCATCATCGTATTGGTATATTACAGCCTTCGCGACAGGCGCTAAGCCATGATACGGCTGGAAAACGTACACAAAGCGTTTCACTATCGCGGGCATGTCAAGCATGTGGTCAAGGGCGTCACAATCGACTTTCCTCGTGGCAAGTCCATTGCCTTGCTGGGCCGCAACGGGGCTGGCAAATCGACCCTTTTAAAAATGCTGGCCGGGACAGCCCAACCCGATCAGGGTCGTATCACGATTGAAGGCAGCGTATCCTGGCCGGTCGGGTTTCAAGGTAGTTTTCACCGCGATTTGACAGGGGCCCAGAATGCCCGCTTCCTGGCGCGTGTCTATGGGGTGGACACAACCGAAATGGTCGCTTTCGTCGAAGATTTTGCAGAATTGGGAAATCATTTTCACCAGCCGGTGCGCAGCTATTCGTCTGGCATGCGATCCCGGCTTGGGTTTGGTTGTTCCATGGCGATCCGGTTTGACTGGTATCTCGTTGATGAGGTCACAGCCGTGGGCGATGCGGCCTTTAGAGAGAAAAGCGAAACGATCTTTCTTGATCGCATGCGCGCCAGCAGCGCCGTTTTTGTCTCGCATTCAATGGGCGACATCCGCAGGGTTTGTGACGCCGCGGTCGTTCTTGAAAACGGGTCAATGCGCTATTTCGGCGATATCGAGGAGGGCATTGCCCGGCATGAACGCAATATGCGGATCAAGCTTCAAGCCAATTAGGCCCGTTGGCCGCTTATCCGCCATCAGCCTAAAAGATCACGGGCAATACGTTCAAAAATCGCTGTACCAATTGGAATAAGGTCATCCGGGAAATCATAATCCGGGTTGTGAAGCGCGGCATGGCTTTCGCCCGGGCCAAGACAGAGCATCGCGGCCTTCGCATCCCAACCGAACACCCCAAAATCCTCTGAGGCGCGCATAGGCAGGCCAAAATCGCTATGTGGAACGCCAATTGCAGTCATGGCAGACCGGGCAACCGCGGTCGCATCGGCATGATTGATCGAGGCAGCGAAATCATCACAGCACTCGAAATCAACCGCAAGCCTCGCATCATTGGCCAACGAGGTCGCGATCTGGCGGGCTTGTGTTGCGATTTCGGTCTTTGTCTCGTCCCGCGCGCTTCGCAGCGTGCCATAGATGACGGCCTTGCCCGGAGCGATCCCAAAACTCGGCTCGCCAATCTGAACATGGGTGATCGTCACCAGCCGAAAATCATCGTCTAGCGCCCCGCCCTGCCCCAAGGCCTGAAGCGCCGGGATCAGTTTCGAAACCGCCTCGACGGGTGACGTGCCGTCCTCGGGATCGGCGGCATGCGCGGTCTTGCCCGTCAGCGTGATTTTCAATCCTTCCGACGCACAATTCATCAAGCCGACGCGCGTGGATACATGGCCAAACGCGCGCCCCGGTTCGTTGTGAATGGCAAAAGCCCAATCCGGTTTGATCTCTTGATAGGCCGGATCGGCCACCACTGCGCGGGCGCCGCTGCCATCTTCTTCGGCGGGCTGGAACATCAGGATGACCCGGCCTTTGCTCACGGGTTCACGAGATATGAGCCTGCCCAACCCCAAAAGCATCGTCATGTGCCCGTCATGGCCGCATAGATGCCCCTTGCCGGGAATTTCCGATTTCCACGTAGCGTCAGATATTTCCTGAATTGGCAGCGCATCAAGTTCTGCGCGAAACAATACCGTCGGGCCGGCAACGCCGCTGTTGAATTCTGCAGCAACCCCATGCCCGCCAAGCCCGGTAAAAATCCGGGTCGGATTCATCGCTTGCAAGGCGGTCGTGATTGTCCTGGCGGTCTCGGCCTCTTCGCCCGACACTTCCGGCCGACGATGCAACGCGCGGCGGAACTCGGTCAATTCAACCAGATCAGAATTTGAAAGCATCGCGCCTCTCCGGTTTCAAGTGAACGGATTGCCAAGGCCTTGCGTCCTTATCATTCCCCTTCCATATAGTCCCTAACGGAACGGAGGCCCCATGAGCAACGAATTTCCCGGATGGCACGGCACCACGATCATCGGTGTCAAAAAAGGCGGCAAGGTGGTGGTCGCCGGTGACGGACAGGTCAGCCTTGGCCAGACCGTCATCAAAGGCAGCGCTCGCAAGGTGCGCCGTATTTCGCCGGGGGGCTATGACGTGGTTGCCGGTTTTGCCGGCTCGACCGCCGATGCCTTTACCCTTTTGGAGCGGCTCGAAGCCAAGCTGGAGGCGACGCCCGGCCAGTTACAACGCGCGAGCGTCGAGCTTGCCAAGGACTGGCGCACGGATAAATACCTGCAAAAGCTTGAGGCGATGCTGATCGTGACCGACGGGGACGAGCTTTACGTCATTACCGGCGCCGGTGACGTTCTAGAGCCCGAGCATAGCGTGGCCGCGATCGGATCGGGCGGCAACTATGCCCTCGCCGCCGCGCGCGCGATGATGGATAGCGACCGCGACGCCGAACAGATCGCCCGCGCCGCCATGGCGATTGCGGCGGATATCTGTGTTTACACCAACGGCAATCTGACGGTGGAGAGTATTTCAAAATGACTGACCTGACCCCGCGCGAAATCGTATCCGAGCTTGACCGCTTCATCATCGGCCAGAGCGACGCCAAACGCGCCACCGCCGTGGCGCTGCGCAATCGCTGGCGGCGCAAACAGCTTGGCGATGACCTCCGCGACGAGGTCTATCCCAAGAACATCCTGATGATCGGGCCAACCGGGGTTGGCAAAACCGAGATCAGCCGCCGCTTGGCCAAACTTGCCCGCGCGCCGTTCATCAAGGTTGAGGCGACGAAGTTCACCGAGGTCGGCTATGTCGGGCGTGATGTCGAACAGATCATCCGCGACCTGGTGGATATCGGCATCGCCGAGACCCGCGAGCATATGCGCGAAGACGTCAAAACCCGCGCCCATGAGGCCGCCGCCGAGCGGGTGATCACCGCGATTGCTGGTGAAGACGCCCGCGACGCCACGCGCGAGATGTTTCGCAAAAAGCTGAAGGACGGCTTGCTTGACGACACGGTGATCGAGATTGAGGTGGCGGATACATCCAACCCGATGGGGATGATGGATATCCCCGGCCAACCCAGCGGCCAGATGGGCATGATGAACCTTGGCGATCTCTTCGGCAAAGCCTTTGGCGGGCGCACCACGCGCAAGAAGGTCACCGTCGCGGAAAGCTATGCATTGCTGATCAGCGAAGAGGCCGACAAGCTTTTGGATGATGAGACCGTCAACAAGATCGCCCTTGAGGCGGTCGCGCAGAACGGCATCGTGTTTCTTGACGAGATCGACAAGGTCTGTGCCCGATCCGATGCGCGCGGCGCCGATGTGTCGCGCGAGGGCGTGCAACGTGACCTACTTCCGCTGATCGAGGGCACCACGGTTTCGACCAAATACGGCCCGGTAAAAACCGATCATATCCTGTTCATCGCCAGCGGCGCGTTTCATATCGCCAAACCGTCCGATCTTTTGCCCGAACTTCAGGGTCGCCTGCCGATCCGGGTCGAACTCCGGCCCCTGACCGAAGCGGATTTCGTTCGCATCCTGACCGAGACCGACAACGCGCTGACCCTGCAATATACCGCCCTGATGGGCACCGAGGATGTGACGGTTTCGTTTACCGAAGACGGCATCGCCGCGCTTGCCAAGATCGCCGCCGAGGTCAACCAATCGGTCGAGAATATAGGCGCCCGGCGGCTTTATACGGTGATGGAACGGGTGTTCGAAGAGCTGAGTTTTAACGCGCCGGACCGCTCTGGCACCTCGGTCACCGTCGATGCCGATTTTGTCGAAAAGAACCTTGGCGAGTTGATGCGCTCGGCGGATCTTTCGCGCTACGTTCTTTGATTGCACTCGACCCTTCCCTTCGCCGACGTTTCGCGCGACGTAAGGGATATGTCGATTCTCGCCTTCCTTCGCGACAATGCGCCCTGGCTTTCGGCCGGGGTGTTGCTGACGTTTCTGTCGGGCTTTGGGCAGACCTATTTCATCTCTATCTTCGCTGGCGAGATTCGAGAGAGTTTTGCGCTTAGCCATGGCGAATGGGGCGGGATTTATACGCTTGGCACGACGGCCTCGGCGCTTGTCATGGTCTGGGCCGGGGGGCTGACGGATCGGTTTCGGGTGCGCACGCTTGCGCCGGTGATCCTGGTGGTGATGACCGGGGCCTGTATTTTCATGGCGCTCAACCCGGTCTGGTGGCTTTTGCCGGTGGTGATCTTTTCGCTGCGCTTTGCCGGGCAGGGCATGATGAGCCATATTGCCGTGGTTGCCATGGCACGCTGGTTCGTGGCGGCGCGGGGCAAGGCGCTTTCGGTGGCGACACTTGGCTTTGCGGTGGGCGAGGCGTTCTTGCCGCTGATTTTTGTGTCGCTTTTGCTGGTCTATGACTGGCGGATGCTGTGGTTGGTGGCGGCGGGCGTGGCGGTTCTTGGCATTCCGGTTTTGATGCTCTTGCTACGGCGCGAGCGCACGCCGCAATCCTGGGCACAGACGAGCCAGTCGCTTGGCATGGATGAAACGCACTGGACCCGGCGGCAAACCCTTGGGCATTTCCTGTTTTGGTTCATGGTGCCCGCGCTTTTGGGGCCCTCGGCGTTCAACACCGCGTTCTTTTTCCATCAGGTCCACTTCGCCGAGATCAAGGCGGTTGCCCATGTGGAATTGGTCGCGATGTTTCCGATCTATACCGCCGTCGGCATCGGCGCGATGATCCTGTCGGGGTGGGCGCTTGACCGGCTTGGCACCGCGCGACTTTTGCCATTCATGCAAATCCCGATGGTGGCAGCGTTCCTGTTGTTCGCCTTTGCCGATGGGCCGGGCATGCTTATCCTTGGGTTCATGTGTCTCGCCCTGACAACCGGCGCCAATAGCACCCTGCCGAACGCGTTCTGGGCCGAGTTTTACGGCACCGCCAACCTTGGAAGCATCAAGGCGATGGCCGCCGCGATCATGGTGTTCGGCTCGGCCATCGGGCCGGGGCTTACCGGGGTGGCGATTGATTTCGGGGTCGGGATCGAGACGCAATATCTCTTTGTGGCCGCGTATTTCGTCTTTACCACGGTGATGATGACCATCGGCGTGAGGCGAGCGCGCCCCTTGTTATCGCTGTCGCCGTAGATAGACGTAATAGGCACCACCGCCGCCATGTTTCAAATGCGCCTCGGTGATCTGCAAGACAAGCGGCGCAAGCGGGGCCGTCCGCAACCATTGCGGCACATTATGGCGCAGCACACCCTGGCGCACCGGTATCGGGCCACCGGTATCGCGATCCTTGCCCTTGCCGGTTACCACCAGAACAAGCCGTTTGCCCGCGCCGTGCGAGCGCAGGATAAACCCGGTCAGCGCCGGATGCGCCTGTGCCATGGTCATCCCGTGCAGGTCGATCTTGGCTTCGGGGATAAGCTTGCCGCGCTTGAGGCGGGTAAATGCCTTTTTATCCATCGCGACCGGCGTGGCGGCGATGCGCTCGGAAATACCAGGCAGGACATCATGAATATGACCCGCTTTCGTGGTCTTCTCGCCAAGCTTAAACTCTTCGATCCGCGGGCTTTCCTTAACCTTGGGGATTTTTTTGGATAGGCTATCGGCCAAAGGCTGCGGTTTTGCGGGCTGTTCGGGATGAAGGCGTCGTGCCGTTCGCGCCACCTGTTGCCAAAGCTCAAGCTCTTCGGGTTTGACACGGCGGCGGCTCACGGGTCTTGCTCCGGCAGCATGGCATAGGCGCGCTGAATCGGCATCAACACCACCATCCGCCCCGGATCGCGCAGCCGCCCGGCGGCACGCCCCGCCGCATCACCGGTGCCAAAGAAGATATCCGCCCGCTGCGGCCCCTTGATGGCAGAGCCGGTATCCTGCGCCACCATCAAACGGCGGATCGGGTCTTTGCCGGCCTTCTCAACCCAGACCGGCGCACCAAGCGGGACATAGGCGGGATCGACCGCAACTGTACGCCCGGTTGTCACTGAGCGATTCATCGCACCAAGCGGGCCAAGATCGGCGGCGACGTCGCCAATGCGGCGGAAAAAGACATAGGACGGGTTATGAAACAGAAGCTCTTGCCCCTCTTCGGGGTTGCGCCGCACCCAATTCTTGATCACCTCGGCCGACACCTGATGCACGTTGTAAACACCGCGCCGGACAAGTTCGGCACCGATAGAGCGATAGGTATGCCCGTTGGCTCCGCCATAGCCGACACGGATCACACGGCCGTCCTCTAGGCGAATACGGCCCGATCCCTGAATTTGTAGAAAGAAAAGCTCGACCGGGTCATCGACCCAGGCGATCTCAAGGCCCTGACCGCGCATCACATCGGTGGTTTCGATTTCTCGCCGGGTCAACCAGGGATTGGCCATTTTGGCGGCCTGCGGTTCGCGGTAAATCGGATACCGATAGCGCGCATCGGGGCGCAGCGCGCCTTGAAGCTCGGGTTCGAAATAGCCGGTGAAAAGCGCAGGTTTTCCTTCGCTGATCAAAACCGGACGAAAGAAAAGTTCAAAAAAGGCCCGCGCGTCGGGGCCTTGCTGTGCCAGAGCACAAAGGGCGCGCCAATCGGGGTCTTTCATATCCGGGCAGGTGTTTAGAAAAACCTTGAGGGCCGCGGCATGATCATCCTCGGCCCAACTGTTCAGGTCTTTGAACTCAAGGATACCATGGCTCAGGTCCTGGGCCGCCACAGGCGATCCGAGCCATAGCCCAAGCCCCAGAAGAATACCCCGAAGCGCGGCCGTCATTCGCCCGTTGCGACAAGCCGCCAGTTGGGATCATCCGATCCCATCACCCGCTCGTATGTCCAGACGTCTTTCTGACGCTTGGATTCACCGGGCGTACCTTCGACAATCTCGCCTTCTTTATTGCGCACGACCGAAATCAGCTCGCCCACACATTTGACGGTGATCGCGGCACGCCGGGTCGCCGGATCAAAGGTGGCATCGGTCAGCGCTAGTTCACGAACGCCGACAAATTCCGCCTCGATGCTTAGGCCCTGTTCTTCGCGGGCATCCACCACCTGGGCGAAGGTTTCATAGACGTCCTTGTTGAGAAACGGCGTGACATCATCAAGCTTGCCCTTCTCGAAGGCCATCAGGATCATTTCATAGGCACCGCGCGCGCCCTGCAAGAAATTGGTCACGCCAAAGTCCGGCTCGACCCGCTTCATATCGGCAAGCGCACCGGCGGCATCGGAATCTTCGGGCACATGGTCGATGATGTCATGATCCGGGCCGCCTTCGATCACCTCAAAGTCGTGCCGCCGCGAATTTACCGGCGCGGGTTGGGTCCGGGTTGGATCTTCAAATCCGTCACGGTTTCCCAGAACGCTTTTCAAGCGCAAAATCAGAAAAATAGCGATTCCGACAAGCACCAGTAACTGTAGGATGGGCGAATTCATGGGCACCTCTTGTTGTGCGGGGCATGGTAAGGACCGTATCTCGTCCTTATGTAGGTGAGGTGCGCAGCCAAGTCCACCTTATGGGCCTTAAAACAAAGGAGCGGCATAGCATGTGGGTATTTCTCGCTTTCATAGCGGTTCCGCTTATTGAAATTACGCTTTTTATTCAATTGGGCGGGGCAATCGGGCTTTGGCCGACACTGGCGATCGTTGTGGCTACGGCAATGCTCGGGAGTTGGCTTATTCGCAAACAGGGTGCGATTGCGATGTCAAACCTGCGCCAATCCTTCTCGGATCTCGAAGATCCGTCTGAACATCTCGCTCATGGGGCGATGATCCTGTTTGCCGGTGCGCTTTTACTGACGCCGGGTTTTTTCACCGATGCTGTTGGGTTTTCTCTTATGGTGCCCTCTGTGCGGCGCGCGGTGTTCAATTTCATCCGCGCCCGCGTCAAGGTCGCGCGCTTTGAGATGGGAGGCCAGCCGCCCCGCGATCCGCGCCGGCCCCATCAGCCCGATATCATCGAAGGCGAGTATCAGGAGGTTGAGCCGCCCAAACGCCCGGCCCAAGGGCCGTCAGGCTGGACAAAGCATTGAGCAGGGCAAACCATCCTGCTAAGCCATAGCCAAAGTCTATTTGCCTTCAGGAGAGACCAGACATGGCCGAAGAACAAAACGGCGCCGCCCAAGCAGCCCCGCAAGTCAAGATGAATACCCTGTCACAGTTCGTGCGCGACCTGTCGTTTGAAAACGTGCTTGCCCAGCGTGGGACCGGCGGCGAAGTTCAACCAGACGTTAGCGTCGCTGTTAACCTCGACGCCAAAAAGCGAAGCGTCGAACATCAGTATGAAGTCTCGGTCAAGCTTAACATCACGTCGAAAGACAAGACCGCGAATGAGCCGCTTTTCGTGATGGAAATGGATTATGTCGGCGTGTTTCACATCGAAGGAGTGCCGGACGATCAAATTCATCCCTTCCTTCTTATCGAATGTCCTCGGATGATTTTCCCATTCATCCGTCGCATCGTAAGCGATGTTACCCGCGATGGTGGATTTCCGGCGCTAAACCTTGAAAATATTGATTTCATGCAGCTGTATCGCAATGAAATTGTCCGGCGCCAAGCCCAGGCCGAGGGTAAGAAGGCCGACGCCTAACCCAGCTTTTTCCAAAGTGCGCCGTCGCCCATCTTGTCGATAAAGGCTTGATGGGCGACGGCCTCTTCTTTTGTGATGCGCGGGGCAAGCGGATTTGGGCGCGGTTGGACGCGCCAATCGCCAGAACTGTCCTGTTTTGGATTGCGGCTGATATTTTGCGTATCCGAAAGTACAAGATCGGGTTGTCGCCCGCCGATAAGCTCAAGGTAAACCTCTGCCAAAATCTCGGAATCAAGTAGGGCGCCATGCAAGGTACGTGCGCCATTATCAATCGAAAACCGGCGACACAGCGCATCAAGTGACGCGGGCGATCCGGGGAATTTCTTGCGCGCGATGGCCAGCGTATCAATCGCCTGTTCCCAGGGCAGCTGGGGCATTTTAAGCCAACCAAGCTCGGCGTTGAGAAATTTCATGTCAAACGCGGCATTGTGGATCACAAGCTTGGCATCCTGGATAAAATCCAGAAAATCCTGGGCAATCTCGGCGAAAAGCGGTTTGTCACGCAGAAAGTCGTCACCAAGGCCGTGCACCTCGAAGGCGCCCTGCGGCATGGCCCTCTGAGGGTTGATGTATTTGTGAAAGGTCCGGCCGGTCGGCATATGATTGAAAAGCTCGACAGCCCCGATTTCGACGATCCGGTCACCTTGCTCAGGTTCAAATCCGGTTGTTTCGGTATCAAGCACGATTTCACGCATGTCTTGTCTTCTTTCTGATCTCGGCAAGTACAGCCTGCACTTGTTCGCGTGCATGCTCAAGTGTATCTGTTTCGATCACGAAATCCGCGCGCCCGCGCTTGATAGAATCGGGAAGCTGTTTTTCCCGGATTGCGTCAAACTGTGCCTCGGACATAGTGCCGCGTTCCAATACTCTTTTTCGTTGGAGTTCGGGTGTAACAGTGACACATACGACCGCATCCATGGCCGCGTCGCCGCCGGTTTCAAATAACAATGGGATGTCGAAAACGCAAATATCGGCCTCGCAGTTTTCCATGAAATTCTCTCGGTCCTTGGCGACAAGCGGGTGAACGATCGTCTCGATGATCTGCAATGCGTCCCGGTCTGCCGCAATGATCTCTTTCAGGCGGGCACGTGACACGGCGTTGTTCTCTATGGCATCGGGAAAAGCCCTTGCAATCGGATCTACGGCCGCGCCACCCACGCAATAGAGGCGATGTACGGCCGCATCTGCATCCCAAAGCGCACAACCCTGCTCGGCAAACATCTGGGCCGTCGTGGATTTCCCCATGCCGATTGAGCCGGTCAAGCCAAGCTTGAACATCACCGCAGCGCCGCAGCGCGAGTAGCGCTATCGACTGTCGGGCGTACACCGAACCAGCGCTCGAAAGCCGGTACTGCCTGATGCAGCAACATCCCAAGACCATCGACCGTTACACACCCGGCCTTTTCCGCCTCGATCAAAAGGCGGGTTTTCAGGGGGGCGTAGACCAGATCGGTCACCAAGGCCCCTTTGCGCAGCCCGTCAAGCGGAACGCGAAGCGGCGGTTTACCAAGCATCCCAAGCGATGTGGTGTTCACAACGGTTACGGCCTCTTCCAGCATATTGCCTGCCTGCACCCAATCGATCACCTGAATACGTTTGCCGAATTCCGATTGCAGCGCCTCTGCGCGCACGCGGGTACGATTTGACATCAGGATTTCGGGTACACCCACATCCAAAAGCGACGCGATGACCGCTCGCGCAGCGCCACCCGCGCCAAGAACTGCGGCTGGGCCGGCCTTGGGGTTCCAATCCGGGGCATTCTGCCGGAGGTTCTGGATGAATCCATAACCGTCGGTATTATCGGCATGGATCTTGCCATCCTTGCGGAAAATCAACGTATTCGCCGCCCCGATCAATGTGGCGCGATCTGTCACCAGATCAGCGAGCTCTAGCGCCAGCTCTTTATGCGGCACGGTGATATTTACCCCGACAAAGCCCATTTTCGGCAGGGTTTTGAGGACAAGCCCAAGGTCATCAGGACTTATATCCATCGGAATGTAATACCCGGCAATCCCCAAAGTCTTGAGCCAGTGACCATGCAATTGCGGTGATTTTGAATGCGCAATGGGCGACCCGATAACGCCGGCCAGGGGGATTTTGGTTTCGCTCATTTTTCAAGATCTCCGCGAAGCGTCAAATAGGATAGCAGGTCCAACAGGGGTAAACCCAGTACAGTGAAATAATCGCCTTCGACGCGGGAAAACAAGCGCGCGCCCTCTTCTTCCAACTTATAGGCCCCTACCGAGTGGCGAATACTCTGCCAATTCCGGGCGATGTAACCATCAAGATACGCATCGGAAAATGAATGCATGGTCATGCGCGCAATACCGATGTGGCGCCAGATCGGTTTACCATCTTCACAGATCACCGCCGCCGATAAGAGGTCGTGTCGCTTACCCCGCATTTCACAAAGCTGATCACGTGCATCCTCTGGCGTTTGCGGTTTTGACAGAAGGCGCCCTTGTAGATTGAGTACCTGATCACATCCGATAACCAAAGCCTTGGGGTGTTTCTGGCTTATTTTCATCGCCTTCATTTCGGCCAATGCGTCGGCAATGTCTCGCGGTGTGGCCTCTTCTGCAAGCAAGGCCGCTTTTACCGGGCCTTCATCAATGCGGGCAGGTATGGCATCAAAGTCCATACCGGCATTCTGCAAAAGCGTGCGGCGAATGTCAGAGGTCGAAGCAAGAATAAGCGGCTGCGGCATGTGGATAACCCATGTAAGATATGACCTGGTTGTTAAGAATAATTACCTGGTAAATCCACCCCACCACTGTTTTCCTTGGACCTCTTCGTGTTTCGACTTGTTACCAGTATTCTTTACCTATGTGTGAAAGAACAAATCAACGGTGTGATTTAGTGCACGGAAACTTGTTTTATCCCCAATTCTCACATCGCAGATTAATCATTTAGTTTTAACATAATAATCTGATTTTAAATGGAATTATTAGATTATGTTTTTCTGGCTTTTCTTGATGTCAAAAAAGTACACAGACTTATCCACCTGTTTGCATTCCTGTTGAAAAGTAATTAATCCACAGAAATTAACGTCCCTATATAAAACAACAATCTTTCTTATATATAATTAATTATTAGAGAGAGGCCGACCCGAGAGAGAATTCCATGTCTGATCTTCTGACCACCATCTATCCTTGGGTGAAAGCCTTTCATATCATGGCTGTCATTTCATGGATGGCAGGCCTTTTTTACCTCCCTCGTCTATTTGTTTACCACACGGAACAATCCGTACCGGGCGATAGTCGCGATGAAGTCTTTCAGACGATGGAACAAAAGCTGCTTAGGGTGATCATGAACCCGGCAATGGTGGTTACTTGGGTTTTGGGAATTTTGCTTGCGATGACCCCGGGCATTGTCGATTGGTCGGCGATCTGGCCTTATTCCAAAATTGCCGGCATTTTGGTGATGACATGGTTCCACCACTGGCTTGGGCTGCGGCGCAAGGAATTTGCCCGTGGCGAGAATACGCGGACAGGGCGGCAGCATCGAATGATGAACGAGGTCCCTACCCTGGCAATGGTGGTTATCGTTCTGTCTGTTGTGGTCCGGTTCTAGCCTGCATTGACGAAACCTGCTCTGATGCGTATGTAACGGCCAAGCGCCCGTCCGGGTGGCCTGTTTTCCATCAATGACTGATATATGCGCCGCTTGGGTGCAGCTGAGGGTTTTCCCATGACCGAAGAACGTCTTAACCTTGCCGATCTTAAAGCGATGACCGCGAAAGATCTTCTTGCGATTGCGGAAGATCTTGAAATCGAGAACGCATCCACCATGCGCAAGGGCGAGATGATGTTCTCTATCCTGAAAGAGCGGGCCGAGGATGGTTGGACCGTTTTTGGCGATGGCGTGCTTGAGGTTTTGCAGGACGGGTTCGGATTTTTGCGGTCGACCGAGGCGAACTATCTTCCTGGTCCCGACGATATTTATGTGTCGCCTGACATGATCCGGCAATACTCGCTTCGGACGGGTGACACGATTGATGGTGAGATGAAACAGCCCGACGAAAACGAGCGCTATTTCGCCCTCACTTCGGTAACGCAGATCAACTATGAGGACCCGGAAAAAGCGCGCCACAAGATTGCCTTTGATAACCTTACACCGCTTTATCCGGACGAGCGGATGACGATGGAGATCGAGGACCCGACGATCAAGGATCGTTCGGCCCGTGTTATTGATCTTGTTGCGCCCATCGGTAAAGGCCAGCGGTCGCTTATCGTGGCGCCGCCGCGGACTGGTAAAACTGTGCTGCTGCAAAACATTGCCAACAGCATTGGTAAGAACCATCCTGAATGCTATCTGATCGTGTTGCTGATCGATGAGCGTCCCGAAGAGGTGACGGATATGCAGCGGTCGGTTAAGGGCGAGGTCGTCAGCTCTACCTTCGATGAACCGGCGACGCGCCACGTGGCTGTATCTGAAATGGTGATTGAAAAGGCCAAGCGTCTTGTCGAGCATAAGCGAGATGTTGTTATTCTTCTCGACTCAATCACAAGACTTGGTAGAGCTTATAATACTGTTGTCCCGTCCTCTGGTAAGGTTCTGACCGGTGGTGTTGACGCTAATGCTCTGCAACGCCCCAAGCGTTTCTTTGGCGCCGCGCGTAACATCGAAGAAGGCGGGTCTTTGACGATCATCGCAACAGCGCTGATCGACACAGGCAGCCGTATGGATGAGGTTATCTTTGAAGAGTTCAAAGGAACCGGCAACTCTGAAATCGTTCTTGATCGAAAGGTCGCGGACAAGCGTGTTTTCCCGGCGATCGATATTCTCAAATCCGGCACACGGAAAGAAGATCTTCTGATCGACAAGATCGACCTTCAGAAAACCTTTGTGTTGCGCCGAATTCTGAACCCAATGGGGACGACGGATGCGGTCGAGTTTCTGCTGTCCAAATTGAAGCAAACCAAGTCGAATGCGGAATTCTTCGATTCGATGAATACCTGATCCGGCCACCTAAACGGGGGCGTGTTCATGGACACGATCTATGCTTTGTCGACGGCGCAAGGAAAGGCCGGGGTCGCGGTCATCCGCGTCTCTGGCAAAGCTGCGCTGGCGGCTTGCCAAGTGCTCTGCGGCGATGTTCCTGCCCCAAGGCGGGCATCGCTCCGACTGTTGCGGGATCAGGCGGGCGCGCGGCTTGACGAAGCGCTTGTTCTTACGTTTCCCGAACACCACAGCTTTACAGGCGAACCCGTTGTCGAGTTTCAGCTTCACGGAAGTATAGCTGTTGTCACAGCAGTGCTTGATACGCTGGCAAAGGTCGTCGGTTTGCGGGTGGCAGAACCGGGGGAATTTACCCGTCGTGCTCTTGAAAACGGGCGGCTTGATTTGGCCCAGGTCGAGGCACTTGCCGACCTCATCGATTCGGAAACCGAGGCCCAGAGGCAACAGGCGTTGCGCATTTTGTCTGGTGACCTTGGTCGAAAATGTGAGAGTTGGCGTAAAACCCTTATTCGAGCAGCAGCGCTTCTTGAGGCGACAATTGATTTCGCGGATGAAGAGGTGCCTGTCGATGTATCACCCGAAGTCACAGAGCTTGTAATGAGCGTTTCGTCGGCGCTTAGGGTTGAAATTGCGGGCGTTGCTGCGGCGGAGCGTATTCGTACTGGGTTTGAAGTTGCCATTGTCGGCGCGCCGAATGTTGGGAAATCCACCCTTTTGAATGCGTTGTCCGGGCGCGACGCCGCCATCACGTCAGAGGTTGCGGGCACAACGCGTGACGTGATCGAGGTGCGCATGGATTTGGCCGGTTTGCCCGTGACCTTGCTTGACACCGCCGGGCTTCGCGATACGGATGACAGGGTTGAATTGATCGGGATAGAGCGCGCCTTGGCTCGGGCAGAACAGGCGGACCTTCGGGTTTTTTTGATCGAAGGCGATGAAAAGCCAGAGCTAGAACCGCGCGATGGCGATATTGTTTTGCATGCAAAGGCGGATCTTCTTGATAACCCGATCGGCGCCATCTCGGGTAAAACCGGCCTTGGTCTGTCCTCCCTGATCGAGAGGATCACCAAAAGCCTCGCAGTTCGCGCCTCAGGC
>JAVVFB010000160.1:0-8049 GCA_032251095.1 Roseovarius sp.
ATCGAAGTCGCCCAGGGCCAAGCCACAGCCGCGTCCAGGAAGGGCCGATAGAGCCAGATCACCAACCTGTTCAACGGGTTTTTTTGCTCGGGTAGAATCCGCCCACGCACGAAATACCCCATGAGCACCGGGACCAATGTGATCGACAGGATCGCGGCGGCCGCCATGGCATAGGTCTTGGTGAAGGCCAGCGGTTTGAACAAACGCCCTTCCTGGCTCTCAAGGACGAAGACGGGCAGGAAACTGACTGCAATGATGGCCAGTGAGAAGAAAAGCGCCGGGCCCACCTCGGACGAGCATTCGGAGACGATCCGCCAACGATTCTCCTTGGTCAGAGGTTCTTTTTCAATTCGTCGGTGCATCGCCTCAATCATCACGATTGCGGCATCAACCATCGCCCCGATGGCGATCGCGATGCCGCCGAGCGACATGATGTTGGCGTTGACACCTTGCAACTTCATTATGACGAAGGCCGCGAAAATGCCCAGAGGCAGCGATAGAACGATCACCAGCGAGGATCGCAAATGCAGTAGAAACGCGCCACAAACGAGGATCACGACGATGAATTCCTCGGTAAGCTTGTCTTTCAGGGTCTCAACCGCCCGCTCAATGACTCCTGCGCGATTGTAGGTCGTGACAATTTCCACGCCCTCGGGCAGGCTGCCTCGTAATTCTTCGATGCGTGCTTCGACGGCCTTGATCGTTGCCAGTGCATTCCCACCCCATCGCAGGATGACCACGCCGCCGACAGCATCGCCCTCGCCGCCGAACTCGCCAACCCCGCGGCGCATTTCCGGCCCAAGCCGGATTTCGGCCACATCGCCCAAGGTAACCGCCGCGCCGCGTGCGTTGACCATCAGAGGCGCGGCCGCCAGATCCGCCAACTCGTCCACATAGCCGGTGGAGCGCACCATGTATTCCGCTTCGCCCATCTCGATGACGCTGCCCCCGGTTTCCCGGTTTGCGGCCTCGATCGCCGCCCGGATACGTGACAGCGAGAGATCATAGGCGCGCAACTTGTTGGGATCCACGACCACCTGATACTGTTTGACCATGCCGCCGATGGTGGCCACCTCGGACACACCCGCGACCGTCTGCAACTCGAATTTCAGAAACCAGTCCTGTAGCGTTCTCAACTGTGCAAGATCATGGCCCCCGGTCCGGTCGATCAGCGCATATTGATAGATCCAGCCGACGCCGGTTGCATCCGGTCCCAATTCGGGGGAAACACCTTCGGGCAGGTCCGCCGCAATCTGTTGCAAATATTCCAATACGCGGCTGCGAGCCCAATAGAGGTCGGTGCCGTCCTCGAAAACGATATAGACGAAACTGTCGCCAAAAAAGGAGAATCCGCGGACATCCGTGGCCCCCGGCACGGCGAGCATGGCAGTGGTGATGGGGAAGGTCACCTGGTCCTCGACCACCTGCGGGGCCTGCCCCGGATACGGCGTCTTGATAATGACCTGAACATCGGAAAGATCGGGAATGGCATCGACCGGAGTAGAGCGGATGGCCCAAACTCCGGCAACGGCCAGCATGACAGCGAGCGCGAGCACCAAGAGGCGGTTAGCGATTGACGCCCTGATGATCAGCGGGATCATTGCAGCAACTCCGGCGCGGGCGCGACCCCGACAAGGGTCAACGACAGATCAGGATTGCGCGCAAGACGCAGCTCAATTTCCCTGCCAAGCGGCAAACCATCTGTTTCAAGCTCTTGCGCGATGGCAAAATCCATCGTCATCCCCGGCATGCCGATATCGTTGATAGGGCCGTGGGTGATATTGGCACGACCGGTATCTGGATCTATTGCATTGATCGTCCCCAGGACCTGCACAGGTGGCAGCGCCGGTTCGGCAGCGGTCAGGACCATGGTCATGCCGTCCGGGCGTGCGAATGTCAGTACCAGGTCGGCGTTGAGGACAAGTGCTGCCGGATCAAGCGTTTCGGCAAGTTCAAATACCATCGTCATCCCCGGCATGCCCGTCTCCGGGATTGGGCCATGCGTGATCGTCGCCGTTTGTTCTTCGGTGTCAACCTCCTCGATGCGACCAGGGATCGTGATTGCTGGGGCGGCTTTGAACATGCCCACCTCGGGCGACTCCGCACTCTTGAGTTCCGTGCCAAGAGCCCGAACCGCCACGATAACAAAGTTGCCATCCTCACCCTTGGCCAAATCGAATTCTATCGGTTCACCCAAAGGCACTGTTGTCGGATCAACCCCGGCGACCGCCATATCCATCTGCATGGCCGGCCAACCGATATCGGGAATCGCGTCATGGTTCATTGTGAACTTGCCATCGTCTGTCACCGCTTCGACCAAGCCCGTCGCGGTTGCTGCAATTCCGGCATCTCCAGCGAGATCAATCAGGGCAAGCTGCCCGTCCGCCCCACGCGACACGCGGAACACGACCATTTGGCCGGGCATGAAACGCTCAATCGCGACATCCGCACGAACCGGAAACCGCGAGGTCATCTCTGGCCAATCAAGGCTTGCCAACGGATCATGTTTTATGGTGGCCATGCGGGTTTCAGGATCAAGCGCGACAAGCTCGCCGCGTCCCCGCGCCGGCGCTGCGTCTGTGGGTGCCATGCGCATCAACCCGGCAGAAAGTGCGCTTTCACTGTCGATCAAGAATTGGGCCGAGGCCACGACCTCTTCACCCGAGGCCAAGCCCTGCAAAACCTCGGTGCGCCCACCTTTTCCAAAGGCATCGCGCAGGCCCGTGGTGATCAGTCGGGGCTTGAACACGCCTTCTGCGGTTTTGAGAATAACCCGCTCCGCACGCCCAGTGCGAATGATCGCCTCATTCGGGATCGTCACCGCCTCTCGTGTCTGCTCGGGAACGAGAGCAACAGTGCCAAACATATTCGGCCTGAGCAGCCCCTCGCGATTGTCAAAGCGCAGCCGCACCGGCAGGGTTCGGGTGCGTGCATCAAGCTCGGGAAAAATATAGTCAATGCGCCCCTCGAAGCGCTGGCCCGGCAAATGTTCGAATTCGGCAACCGCGTTCATGTTCGCAGACAGGCGGCCAATGTCACGTTCAAAGACATCCGCAATCAGCCAGACGCGCGACAGATCGGTCAACGACAGCGCCCGCGTGTTGGGTTGCAGGAACATTCCATCCGCCGCCTCGAGCGAGATCACAACACCGTCTTGCGGGGCGTAAACCCGCAAATTGCGTGCGGATTGACCGGAACTGACGATCTCTTCGATCTGCCGATTCGACATGCCCTGACTGCGCAAACTGCTGCGCGCCAGATCGACAATCCGCAGATCGCCAGCCTCAATGGCCCGGATCAACTCGGCACTGGAGGACCCGATAGCAGGTGAAAATATCTCGAAGAGAACATCACCTTCGGCAACCAGATCGCCCACCGCACGCACATTGAGTGTTTCGACCCAACCCTCGACGCGCGTGTGGATATGGCTGGTGAGGTGTTCATCATACCCGACATACCCAATGGTATCTATCCGTTCCGAGACGGGCTCGGTCCGGGCGATGGCCGTGCGCACACCGATCGCGTTGATCTCGGTGCCAGATAACCGCACTTCGGCAGGATCACCCGAGGGTTCCTGACCCGCGTAAACCGGCACCAGATCCATACCCATGGGGGACTTGCCCGGTCCATCCCGACGATAGTTCGCATCCATCGGCGCGACCCAATACAGGATTTCCGGGCCGTTGGTCTCGGCCCCGACAGAAGGATTCAGTAAATATCGCTCACCAGCAATTCCAGCCAAAGCGCTTGCGCCAATTGCCAGAATGCCCAACGCCACATAGCGTCCTTGCATCACAGTCTCCGTTCAGGCGCATCAGCGCCCACATCCACAATCTAAAGGATCAGACGAGCGCGCATGCGCTGTCCGCATTCAATTTGGATCACAGATGTTTCGGAGGTCTGTCTTGGGAGCCTGGCTTGAATTCGACAGAAATCACTCGATGGATCTTGTCGAAACTCAAAGGCGAGAACATTTGATAAGATTGAGCACAAAGAGGCGCTTCGCGGGCGACGACGCAACAGGCAAGAGTATTGCACTCGTCCATCGTCAAATCACCGGGTGTCTCTATGTCCGAATGGCTCTGATGCCCACGATGCGCCTGATGCGTGGCATCGGGCCGAACATCGTCAACCGTTTTGTGGATCATCGGATGCGCCATGGCAGCCCCTGCGTCCTGCGATGTTGCCATCACTATGGACATGCTGTTCAGCAACACCCAGGCAAGCGTCATGAGCGCAAGCCCTGACATCTTGAAAATCCTGCGGCGTGGCCCTGATACCTTGATCATTCCCCCTAGATAGTGGTCCTCGCGGTGAACGCAAGTTACAATTCGAGTCTGTGACCGAATGGGTGACAGGCAGCGCAAGAGAGGCATGCGCCCAAAGTAGAATAATATGCCTGCCTTGCAGGGGGCCCAGCCTCGACCGAATGCTCTGGTGTCGCATCTCTGTAACATTAGACGTCTAGACGTCTCTACGAAGAGATTCGGGAGATGCACCTTGCCACAGCTTGTCAGACAATCCGGAATTGCCGTTTGGGCACAGATTGCAAAAGCCTTGCGTGGCCAGATCGAGCAGGGCCTCGACGAAGGAGATTGGCTACCGGCCGAGCCGGAATTGGCCGCGCGGTTTGGTGTCAACCGCCATACCTTGCGCCGTGCGGTCGATGAATTGAGTGCCGAAGGGTTGGTTGAGCGGGTCCATGGCCGTGGCACACGGGTGCTTGCACGTGGGCTAATATACGGCATCGGACGGGATACAAAATTCACCGAACGGCTGGCCGCAAGCGGGCGGACGGCGCAGGTCATGTTGATAGAGACTACAGAGATCGCGGCCGAAGGCGCCATCGCGCGGCGTTTGCGCGTGACCGAGGGCGCGCCGGTGCTGCGTCTGCGCACCCTGCGCGGTGAAAGCGATATGCCCTATGCGTTGACCCTGCATTTCCTGACCGGTGATGCGGCAGAGGCGGCGCGCAGCTACACCGGTGGCTCGCTGACGCGGCATCTGCGCGACGTGGCGGGTATCACGCTCGACCGGGTTGAAAGCCTCATCACCACACGCATGCCATTGCCCGAGGACGCGCTTGCGCTCCGGATGCCACGCACCCAGCCGGTGCTGCGCGTCAAAGGCGTGAACGCCTGCCGGGAATGTGGCGTGATACAAGAATATGCGATCACCCAGTTTCGTGGCGACCGCATCCAGCTTTCGGTGGCAGATCCCGAGTGGGCCGCTGAAGACCCGCCGCCGGATTAAGGTGCGGCTGCAACCCTGACTCCCCAGTCAATCAACGCGAACCTAAAGGAAGAACCATGTCCATCCTCAAGACTTTTGTTGCGGCTGCAGCCGCGACTGTGATCTCTATCACCGGCGCTCTTGCGCAACAAGCGGACGGAACCGCCGGCAATCCCTACCGTGTCATGCTTGTGCCAGCCGATGGTGGCACCGAGGATGGCACACGGGCCGATTTCAAGCCGGTCTTCGATGCCGTCACCCAGACCACGGGTATCCATTTCGATATCAAGGTCGGTCAGACTTATGCGACCGTGATCGAGGCGATCTGCTCGGACGTGGTGGAAATCGCCTGGTTCGGCGCGGCGTCTTACCTTCCCGCACAAAAGCGCGGCTGCGCCGAATTGCTGGCGGTGGACGTGAAAAAGGGCAATTCGACCTACTTCTCCGGCATTTATGCCCGCAAGGACAGCGGCATCTCCAGCGTGGCGGATCTGGCTGGTCACTCCATGGCCTTTGGTGATGCCAACTCGACCTCCAGCTTTGTTTATCCGGTGGCGATGATCGTCTCTGCGGGTCTTGATCCAGCCACGGATCTGAGCGTGATCCGTATGACCGGCAGCCACGCCAACAGCCTCAAGGCGCTGGCCGAAGGTCAGGTTGACGCGGCAGCGGCCTCGTTCGACAGCTTTGAAAAGGCGATCAACCAAGGCTCGATCGACGCGGCGGATTTCGTCGTCGTAGGCAAGTCCGACCCGATCCCGAACCCGCCGCTTGCGATGTCGGCCAAACTGCCCGCCGAGGTGAAGACCCAACTACGTGACGCCTTCAACACAGTGCACGAAGCCCCCGGCGTGACGCCGGAAATGATCCGCGGCTATGGCGGCAAGCAGGTTGACCGTTACGACGCGACCGTGACCGACGAAATGCTGGCACCCGCCCTTGTAACCCTGTCGGGCGTGTCGGGCGACTTGCGCGCGTCGATCATCGCCAAGGCGGGCAACTGATGTCGGCCGCGGCGATCATTTCGGCCGCGCAGGCTGCCGGGGGAGGGGGGCAACCGCACCTCTCTTTCCGGGACTTGCGCAAGGTCTACCCGGACGGCGTCGCCGCATTGGACGGCGTGTCGGCCAATGTTCGAAAAGGCGAATTCTGCGTCGTCCTCGGCCCGTCCGGCTCTGGCAAATCCACATTGTTGCGGGTGGTCAACGGGCTGACCGACCTGACGTCCGGTACGATGACGCTGGGCAATACGGCCCTGTCGGCCAAAAGCCTTAGGAGTATCCGCCGGCGTGTGGCCATGGTGCATCAGCAGTTCAATCTGGTGGAACGTGCCAGCGTTTCATCCAACGTCCTGGCCGGTGCCGTGGCCGAGGTGCCATCCTGGCGCGCCATGCTGGGCTGGTATCCCGACCATCTGCGCGACCGCGTCTGCGAAGTGGTGGCACGCGTGGGCCTTGATGAAATCCACCTGCCGCGCCGCGCCTCGGCCCTGTCGGGTGGCCAACAACAGCGCGTTGGCATTGCGCGTGCGCTGCTTTTGAAGCCCGAGGTGATCCTGGCCGACGAACCCGTCGCCAGCCTTGACCCCGCAATCAGCCGCGAGGTTCTGGGCCTGTTGCGCGAGGCCGCTCTTGAACAGGACGCCACCGTGTTGTGCAGTCTGCACCAGACCGATCTGGCGCGGGAATTCGCCGACCGGATCATCGGGATGCGCAAGGGGCGCGTGGTTTTTGACGGGCCACCGCATTTGTTCGACAGCACTGCGGAAGGAAAGCTCTACGAAGGTCTGACCGCGCCAGCGGATCAGCCCGCCACAAGGGAGCAAGCCTATGCGTGAGGGTGAACTTGCGATCGGGGCGCATCATCCCCGCCCCGCGAAAGAATGGCATCTGCCCGCGCCTTATGACTGGCGCGCGGCGCTTGCCGTGCTGCTGATCGCGCTGGCGCTGATCTGGTCGGGCAACCGGATGGAAGTGGACAAGATGCTTGGCCTTTCCGGCGAGGCGGTGCTGTCTGCCGTTGGCCTTCAGGAAACCAGTCAGGTCGGTCGCGGTCTTGGCCGGATGCTGGGGGCGCTGTTTCCCTTTGTCATCGAAGACCGGACGGAACTGGCGCGGCTGACCGACATTGACCGCGACGCGCTGCCGATGTTCACGCGGATCGAGGCAATCGAGGTCACGACATTCCACATGAATGCCGAGACACTTCAGGCCGAACCGCAGGTCGAGGTGAAGGAATATCTGGTCCACCCGTTCGGCTATCTCACCAAGGTGCTGGGCAAGATGGTCGAGACCTTCGAGATTGCGATCTGGGCGACGATCATATCGGTCATCCTGTCGGTCCCTCTCGCCTTCTTTGGCGCGCGCAACTACACGCCCAACCGCTTTGCCTATTCCGCCAGCCGGGGCGTGGTCAGTTTTCTGCGCGCTATGCCGGAACTGATCATCGCGATGTTTCTGGTACTGGGCTTCGGGTTCGGGGCGATTGCGGGCTATCTTGCGCTTGGCCTGCATGGTGCGGGGTTTCTGGGCAAGTTCTATGCCGAGGATATCGAGGCCGCCGACCGCAAGCCACAAGAGGCGCTGACCGCCCTTGGCGCGGGCAAGCTGCGGGTGCTGCGCGCCGCCGTGCTGCCGCAGGTGGCCCCGTCCTATGTGGCCTACACGCTGTATATCCTTGACCGTAACGTGCGCATGGCCGCCGTCATCGGTTTGGTCGGTGCGGGCGGTATCGGGCAAGAGCTCAAGGGCCGCTACGACACGTTTGAATATGGTCATGTCGGTACGATCTTGCTGGTGATCTTTCTCACCGTCTTCG
>JAVVFB010000161.1:0-8049 GCA_032251095.1 Roseovarius sp.
CTATTCGGTCGACCCCGCCGGCATCTCTGGCGATGCCATGCGCCTGCCGCAGGTCAGCCGCCGGATGACGCGCGAAGAGGTTCTGCTGGCGCGCGGCACCGCCGACGCGCTTGCGCTGCGGCACAAGTTTCATGATGCCGGCCTGCATGCGCGTTATGCCCCGCCGGGCGACATGGCCCGCGACCTTTACGAGGCGATGGAAACCGCCCGCTGCGAGGCGGTGGGCGCGCGCGACATGCCCGGCACCGCCAGCAATATCGACTCGAAGATCGCTGCCGACGCGTTGCGATTGGGCTATGAGCAGATCACCTCGAGCGCTGATGCCCCCCTGCCCGCCGCCGCCGGTTACCTGATCCGCCACCTTGCCACCGGGCGCGACATGCCCGCCGGTGCGCAGAACGTGATGGAGCTCTGGCGCGGCTTTATCGAGGAACAGGCCGGCGGTACGCTTGAAAACCTGCAAGACATCCTTGCCGACCAGACCGCCTTTGCCAAATTCGCCCGCCGGATGATCGAGGACCTGGGCTATGGCGATCAGCTTGGCGATGACCCGGACAATCTTGACGACGACACCCAGGATGACGCCGAAGAGAGTGGCGAGGATCAGGACGAGCAAGACAGCAGCGGCGACGAGGACAGCGACGAAAACGAAGCCGAGGCCGAGGCCGAGCGCAGCCAGGACGAACAGCAGGACGCCTCTCAGGCCCAGGTCAGCATGGACGACATGTCCGATGACGAGATGGACGAACAAACCGACCTGCCCGATGGCGAGGCCCCGCTAGAACCGCCCGCGCCTCAGCCGATTTCGGATGCCGACCCGCATTACACCGTCTACAACCCTGCTTTTGACGAAGAAATCCGCGCCGAAGATCTGGCCGACCCGATCGAGCTTGAGCGCCTGCGCGCCTATCTTGATCAACAGCTCGAACCGCTCAAGGGCGCGGTCAGCCGTCTGGCCAACAAGCTTCAGCGCCGCCTTCAGGCGCAGCAAAGCCGGTCGTGGGAATTTGACCGCGAAGAGGGCATTCTTGATGCCGGCCGGCTTGCGCGCGTCGTCGCCAACCCCACCATGCCGCTCAGCTTCAAGGTTGAAAAGGACACCGAGTTTCGCGATACCGTGGTCACGCTTTTGCTTGATAATTCCGGCTCGATGCGCGGGCGCCCAATCTCGATTGCCGCGATCTGCGCCGATGTTCTGGCCCGCACGCTTGAGCGGTGCAGCGTCAAGGTGGAAATTCTCGGCTTTACCACCCGCGCGTGGAAAGGCGGCCAGAGCCGCGAGGCATGGCTTGCCGAAGGGCGCCCGCAACTGCCCGGTCGCCTGAACGATCTGCGCCATATCATCTATAAATCCGCCGATTCCCCGATGCGCCGGACGCGCGACAATCTTGGCCTGATGATGAAAGAAGGCCTGCTCAAGGAAAACATCGACGGCGAGGCGCTTGAATGGGCACACCGGCGGATGGTGGCGCGCAAAGAGGCCCGCAAGATCCTGATGGTGATCAGCGATGGCGCCCCGGTGGATGATTCAACTTTGTCCGTCAACCCCGCGAATTACCTGGAAAAACACCTGCGCGACGTGATCGACATGGTCGAGCGGCGCAAACAGGTCGAATTGCTGGCGATCGGGATCGGCCATGATGTCACCCGCTATTACGAACGCGCCGTGACCATCACCGACGCCGATCAGCTTGCCGGCGCGATGACCGAACAGCTTGCCGCGCTGTTTGACAGCGACCCGCGCGCCCGAGCCCGCGTCATGGGCATCCGGCGGGCGATGTGATGTTTCAATCCTTTGACGACACCGCCCGCCCCGATCAGGGCCAGCCGCGCCTTGCCGCGCTGCGCGCCGCGATGGCCAAGGCCGGGTTGGACGGCTTTCTTGTGCCGCGCGCCGATGCGCATCAGGGTGAATATGTCGCCGCTTGCGATGATCGGCTGGCCTGGCTCACCGGCTTTACCGGCTCGGCGGGGTTCTGTGCGGTGCTGGCGGATGTGGCCGGGGTGTTTGTCGATGGGCGTTACCGCGTGCAGGTCAAGACGCAGGTCGATACCGGGCATTTCACCCCGGTTGACTGGCCCGAGGTGCGGCTTGGAGAGTGGCTCCGACAGAACCTGTCGAATGGTGGCGAGGTCGGGTATGATCCTTGGCTTTACACGGTGGAACAGCTTGAGGCGCTTGAGAAATCCCTCAAGGGCAGCGCCATCACCCTGCGCGCGACCGAGAACCTGATTGATCAGGTCTGGCCCGACCGCCCCGCACGGCCACGCCGCCCGATCACGATCCAGCCGGATCATTTTAGCGGCAAGACCCATGTTGAAAAGCGCCGTGATCTTGGCGCGGCGCTTGAGGCGGCGGGCAAGCGGCGGGCGATCCTGGCCTTGCCGGATTCGATCTGTTGGCTCTTGAACATTCGCGGCTCTGACATCCCGCGCAATCCGATTATTCAGGGCTTTGCCCTTCTCGATTGGACCGGTGCCGTCACCCTGTTCAGCGACGCCGAGGTCAATGCCGAGGTCAAGGCGCATTTCGGAGATGACGTGTATCTGCGTCCCTACAGCGGGCTTTTGGAGGATATTGACGCGGCGCAGGGTGTGACATTCCAGATCGACCCGGCCTCGACCCCCGCCATTGTGCAAAGCCATCTTCAGGCCCTGGCGGCCAAGCCTGAGCGCAACATCACCCTCACCCGCGGCGATGATCCTTGTGTTCTGCCCAAGGCCTGCAAGACCGAGGCCGAGATTGCCGGAACCCGCGCCGCCCATCTGCGCGACGGGGCGGCGGTGTGCGAATTCCTATGCTGGTTTGATGCGCAATCCCCCGGCACGATCACCGAAATCGACGTCGCCACCCGGCTAGAGGCCTGCCGCGCCGAGACCGGCGCCCTTTTGGACATCAGCTTTGACACCATCGCGGGCAGCGGCCCCAATGGCGCGCTTGCCCATTACCGGGTGACCCGGTTGAGCAACCGCACGCTGCAAAATGGCGATTTGCTGGTGCTGGATGGCGGCGGGCAATATCTTGACGGCACCACCGATATCACCCGCACCCTGCCCGTCGGAGACATCGGCGCGGATGAGCGCGCGGCCTTTACCCGCGTGCTGCAAGGCATGATCGCAATCTCGCGGCTGCGCTTTCCGGCTGGCCTTGCCGGGCGCGATCTTGACGCGATTGCGCGCTATCCGCTCTGGCTTGCGGATCAGGATTACGGCCATGGCACCGGGCATGGCGTGGGGGTGCATCTGTGCGTGCATGAAGGGCCGCAGCGGCTGTCGCGGACCGGCGAGGTGGCCCTGAAACCCGGCATGATCCTGTCGAACGAGCCGGGCTATTACCGCGAGGGGGCGTTTGGAATCCGCATCGAGAACCTCTTGGTGGTGCGCAAGGCACAGCCCTTGCCCGGCGGCGATATCACCGGCAAACTCTGCTTCGAGACGTTGAATTTCGTGCCCATCGACCGGCGGCTGATCGACCGGGATATGCTGACCGCCCCCGAACGCGACTGGCTTGACGCCTATCACGAGCAATGCCGCGACAAAATCGGCTCTCGGCTCTCGGGGCAAGCCCGGTTATGGTTGACCCAGGCGACACAGCCGGTTTGACACCTGCCTGTCATCAAGCGGCGTCAGAATAATAAAAATCTAAGACAATAGGGATAGAACATGGCCAATATCACGATCCGCAATGCAGAAGGCACCTGGACAGTTCGCGCCGGCGGCGCCGTTCTGGCCGAGACCAAGAACGCGCTTGAGTTGATCGAGGGTGAATATCCGCCGGTCTATTATTTCCCGCGCAGCGATATCGCGATGGCCTTTCTCGATGAAAGCCCGCAGACAAGCCATTGCCCCCACAAGGGCGACGCGCGGTTCTTTTCGATCGTGACCAAAAGCCAGACACTGGAAAACGCCGCCTGGAGCTATGAGGCCCCCAAACCCGCCGCCGCCGCCATCAAAGACCACATCGCGTTTTACTCAAGCTCGACCGTCACGGTTGAACGGGTCTGATTGATCAGGAAAAGCCCACAGCGCGGGCCCTTCGGGGCTTTTCTGTGGGTCGACATCGGCAAGTAGCTGGGGATTTGCGAGGAGGGCGGCTTATCGCAGATAGCGGAATTTGCAAAGTTCAATCCTTGAGTGTCTGTTTATTCCTCGTTTCGAACGTCTGTTTACTGTCTCGCTCGGCTTTTAGCGCAATATCGGCCATTTCGTTTGCAAGCTCACGAAATACGTCAATGTGCACGATACGGTCCAAATTTAACGAGTGTGTCAGATAAGTCTCGACCAGCTGGGCCAAAGAAAGCGCAGTCAACTGAAACGGGTCTACGAAGCCCGAATTGCTCGCTCCAACAAGATTTATGGGAACCGTTGCGTCAACCAAACCAAGTGGTTTGTCTGCGGGGCGATGATTAGCATGGGTGTAATTCGACGCCCATTTGTACCACGGCCTCCAATGGTCCATGCCAACACTTTCCTCGACATGAGCAAACGTCGGATGATAAATAGTGATTTTGGGCCATTCGCCATTTTTATCGTTATCTATGGACCGCTCAAGAATTTGTTCTGCTTCGAAGCAAAGCGCATCAAACGCTTGAATTTCTTCGGCATTAAAGCCCTTTAATCCCGCGCGATCCGAATGCTTGTTCATTTGATGCGCGGCACGGCGGGCTGAAAAATGGAAGCTCAACAGGTATTGTTTCGCTGCATCCTCACCATGCTTTGCGATGTACATTGCCGTTACCGACAATTCATGCAGTGACCTCCAACGAGTTAATGCCCCGTCCGGGAAGCCACCTTTCAATAGGCAAATGATCTCTTGTACAACCAGAAGCGATTTTGGAAAAATATGCGCTAGGGCCGCCATGGTTGCGTTATTATCGTCATCGTTGCGTAGCTGAACGTCCTTGCCATGTGCTTCGCCAAGTTTCTGTCCTACATCCCACAACATTTCAAGGTGGTCGAATGCGGGTTTCCAGCGTGAGAAGTTTCTTTCCTCGAAGCCTTTGCTGTCATCTCGAATGTTTTCTAGATTTTCCGCCGCGCTTTCCTTGTAGGATTCGATGCTGCTTTCCAATACGTTCAGGCTGTTATCGTCATCCATCAAAACCACCAAGAATTTGAGCATTTTGTAGAATTGATAACAGAGTGTGTGGTTATGGGCTGCTACCAAAGTCCGCTCCGGGGCTGAAAACGGTGGTTTGACGCGAGGCGCGGGATTGTATGCAAGGCCTGCCCCAAGGAGAAAGCTGTTGCCTACCTAACTATGCTCTTCCTCCGAGACCGCCGCCAAGGCGCGGTTATAGGCTTGCAGGGCGTCTACGTGAAACAGCGCGCCCAAGAGTTCGGGGGGTTTGTCTTCGCCTGCCAGAGTCACCACCGGGATGAACGACACCGGGGCGCGGTCGAACACCGGCATGGCCGCCGCGAGCGTGCCGTTGGCGTCGATATAGACGCCCTTTTCGATCAGTGACCAGCAGTCGTCTTCCGGCGCCGGGTGGGGATGGGTGCCGGTCCGCATCAGCTTGGACACCGTGAACATCCCCAAAAGATAGGCCTGTGGCCCCGCCGCAAGCTGTATGCCGCGCCGCTCAATCTGGGTCAGGAAGAACGAGCGGCGCACAAGCTGTGAGCCAAGCGCGGTCGACATCGACACCGCCACCATCACCGCAAGCCCGGTCTGCCAGTCGCCGGTCAACTCGAACACGATCAGCGTGGTCGAGATCGGCGCGCCAAGCACCGCCGCCGCCACCGCGCCCATGCCTGCCAAAGCGTAAAGCGTGTGCGAACCCGACACCTCGGGTAAGATCGAGGTCGCCACAAGCCCGAAGGCCAGTCCGGTCAACGCCCCGACCATCAACGAGGGCGAGAACACCCCGCCGCCCATCCGCCCGCCGATGGTGATCGCCACCGCGACCACCTTGAGCATCGCGAAGATCACCGCCTCGTGCAGCACAAGCTGTCCGGTGAGGGCCGCCGATGTGGTCTCATATCCGACGCCGATGATATGCGGAAACCAGATCGCCAGCAGCCCGAGCAAGGCCCCAGCCCCCGCCGGGCGCAGCCACCGTGGCAGGCCGGTGCAGCTCTGAATGCGGTTGGCGACGCTTTCGGCCAGAAAGATCGCCCGCATCAGGGCGGCGGCGGCAAAGCCACAAACCAGCCCCAGCATCAGAAAGGCCGGCAATTCCACGTAAAACTCAAGCGCGCTTGCGAGCGGCAGGGTAAATTCGGTGACATCGCCAAATTCCAGCCGGTTGATCACCGTGCCGGCCACGCTTGCGATCACGATCGGGGCAAAGGCATGCACCGCGAAATGGCGCAGCACCACCTCGAGCGCGAACAAGGCCCCGGCAATCGGCGCGTTGAACGAAGCCGAGACCGCCGCCGCCACCGCACAGCCCAAAAGATCGCGCCCGGTGATGCCATCGGCATGGATCTTGTCACTGACCCAGCTTGAAATCACCCCGGCCATGTGCACCACTGGCCCCTCGCGCCCAGAAGAGCCGCCGGTGGAGAGCGTGATCAGCGAGGCCAGCGCCGAGGCAATGCCTTCGCGCCGCTCGACCCGGCCCTCATAGAGCGCCGCACCCTCGATCACATCCGACACCGAGCGCACCCGCCCGTCCGGCGTAAATCGGTGCAGGATAAGCCCGACCGTCAAACCGCCCGCAATCGGCAGGAACAACACCCAGTACCACGGCAGGTTCTGCGCAAAACTATGCAGTTGGGTGGCATCATAAGAGCCGTAAAGCAGCCCCTGAAGCGCGCTGATCCCCTTGCGAAACAACAGCGCGGCAAATCCGGCGGCGATCCCGATCAAAAGCGCGATCAGCCAGAATTGAAACTGGCTCGGGCCGCGGTTTCGCAACACGTTCCAGCCCCGGAGCGTGCTTTGCGCCACCGGATCCCAGGCCTGTTTCCAAAATGCGTGTTCCAGTTCCTTCATTACCTTCCGTTCAGCAGCGGCGGGCATGCTTTCGCAAACGCGCGGCTTGGCCTAGGGTAAAGCGACACTCACGATGAAAGACCAAACATGGGCATTCAGAACGCAATCGCCGACCTCACATCATCTCTAGGCCAACAGGTAACGCGGTCCAAGTCCGATCTGGACCTGCATGGTCGAAGCGAGTCGCATTTTGCGCTCTCGCCGCCCGATGCGGTGGTTTACCCCGAAAATACCGCGCAGGTGGCCGCGATCGTGGCGATCTGTGCGCGCCACCTGTGCCCGGTTGTGGGCTGGGGCACGGGCAGTTCGCTTGAGGGGCAGGCGCAGGCGTTCCAGGGTGGCGTCGTGGTTGATTTCACCCGGATGAACCGCATCCTGAGCATTGCCGCCGAGGATATGACCGTCACCGTGCAACCCGGCGTGACGCGCGAGGCGCTCAACGAAGACCTGCGCGCCACGGGGCTTTTCTTTCCGGTCGATCCGGGGGCAAATGCCTCGATCGGGGGCATGGCCGCGACTCGCGCCAGCGGCACGACTGCCGTACGTTACGGCACGATGCGCGACAACGTGCTGGCGCTTGAGGTGGTCACGGCCAGCGGCGAGGTGATCCGCACCGGCACGCGCGCGCGCAAATCCTCGGCCGGCTATGATCTGACCGGGCTGTTTGTCGGCTCCGAGGGCACGCTTGGCCTGATCAGCGAACTCACGCTGCGCCTTCAGGGCACGCCCGAGGCGATCTCGGCGGCGGTCTGTGCCTTCGAGAGCGTCGGCGATGCGGTGACGGCGGTGATCGACACCATCCAATGCGGCGTGCCGATGGCGCGCATCGAGTTGATGGACACCGAAAGCGTTGCCGCCGTCAACGCCTATGCCGGGACGGGCCTTGCACCCAAGCCGCATCTCTTGCTGGAATTTCACGGCACCGAAGCCTCGGTGCGCGAACAGGCCGAGAGTTTTGGCGCAATCGCAAGCGATCACGGCGGGCTTGGCTTTGACTGGGCCAGCCGCCCCGAAGATCGCAGCGCCCTCTGGGCCATGCGCCACAATGCCTATTACGCCATTCTCGCCGCCCGCCCCGGCGCGCGCGCGATTGTCACCGATATCTG
>JAVVFB010000162.1:0-8006 GCA_032251095.1 Roseovarius sp.
TCCAACGGTTGTTGAAGGTGCTTGCGCATCCCTACCTGGATCAGCCGGAGGCCGGCGATCTTGCCCGCCCGCCAGAGCCCGCAGAAGTGGTGCAGAACACCTTTTGTGGCACCTGACACCGGACAAAGAAAACGGCGCCGAGGGTTTCCCCGGCGCCGTTTCAAATCTTAGGCTGCGTTGGCGCGTGGCCCACCGCCGGGCTTGCCGCGATGACGATTTCCGCCCGCCGGTTTGCCCTGTGCAAATCCGGGCTTGCCACCACCGGCACCGCCACCACCGCCGCCACTGCGACGACGCGGGCCACCCCGGCCAGAGGGCTGTTTCTTGGCCTTCGGATCAGGCAGAACCTCCCACGGGCGACCAGAGGCGACGGGGATCGAAATACCCATAACCTTTTGAATATCCTTCAATTCACCCATTTCATCGGGCGCACAAAAGGCAATTGCACAGCCATCACGGCCCGCACGCGCGGTGCGCCCGATCCGGTGAATATAGTTGTCGGGCACATTCGGCAGCTCGAAGTTATAGACGTGTTTGACGTCCGGAATATCAAGCCCGCGCGCCGCCACATCGGTGGCGACAAGCACTTTGACCTGACCATCGCGGAACGCCTTGAGGGCGCGATCCCGCTGGCCCTGGCTTTTGTTGCCATGGATCGCGGCAACCTTGAAACCGGCCTGTTCAAGCCTGCGCGCAAGCTTGTCCGAGCCGTGTTTGGTGCGCCCGAACACAAGCGCCAGTTCGTCTTTGTGCTTGCCCAGCATCTCGACCAGAAGGTCGGGCTTGGCGGCCTTGGCGACGAAATGAAGCTCTTGCGTCACCTTATCGGCGGCCTTGCCCGGCGGGCTGACCTGTACCCGCTTGGGATGCTTGAGGTAGGTGCTTGCGATCTCTTCCATCTGCTTGGGCATGGTTGCCGAAAACAGCATGGTCTGACGCTCTGCCGGGATCAGGCTGGCGATCCGGCGCAGCGCGTGGATAAAGCCGAGATCAAGCATCTGATCGGCCTCGTCAAGCACCAGAAACCGGGTTTCGTCAAGCCGGAGCGCGCGGCGATCCAACAGGTCAAGCAGGCGACCGGGTGTGGCCACAAGAATGTCGGTGCCGCGATCAAGCCGCTTGATCTGGGCGCTGATCGAAGTGCCGCCAACGACGACACCGATCTTGATCGGCGTGTCCTTGACCAGCGGAAAAAGCGCGTCGCGGATCTGGCCGGCCAATTCGCGGGTCGGCGCAAGGATCAGACTGCGCACAGATTTCGGCGAGGGTTTGCCGGGCATTTCAATAAGTTGCGCCAGAAGCGGCAGACCAAAGGCGGCGGTTTTGCCGGTGCCGGTCTGCGCCAGCCCCATCACGTCAAAGCCGTTAAGGGCGTGCGGGATGGCATGTGTCTGGATCGGTGTCGGCTCGGTGATGCCCATGGCACCAAGTTTGCGCACAAGCTCGGCCGGCAGGCCCATTTCCTGAAAAAGGTTCAATTCATATCCTTTCGGGTCCGGGCAAATGCCGCGAACCGTGACGGACAAGCCCCATGGCCGCCCGCTATCGTGGTTGCGCCTGCACCAAAGCCCAAGGCCGATTGCCCCGCTGCCCAGCAGACGTTTGACCCCACGCGTGATTTTGGGATTAATCCGCGACATTTCATTACTAGGCAGCCAGTTTTTGGCGGCACTGCTCACGCGGCAGGAAATGTCGGTTGACTGGCATATGAGGGCACGGCGCCTCAAAGTCAAGCTTGGCGTTGAAACCGGCGCGGAAATCAGCCGTTTAGCGGATCATCCAGCGACCTTTGGGCCAAAAGGCATGAAAGGCAAAGGCAAACATCACGTCATGGGCAACATTGCGCCCCTGCGCGTCGCGTACCCGCACCGTGCCCACATCGCGCCCCTTTGCGATGGTGGCGTGATCAAGCGCCGAGGCCTGCCCCGCTTCCCAGGTGATGCTGACCCCCGCCTCGCGCACCCCACCCTCGGCGCGAATGCGGCTCAGGGGCCATGCCCGATCGCCGACCCGCACCACCCGCTCAAGCGGCGAGATACCATGCGGCGGGTTTTCTCCGGTATAGAGAAACGGGCGCGATGAGCTGTCATACCCGGCATAGGGATTGCGCCCGTAGCTGCGGTCATAATCGGGTTCATCCATCACAAGGCCGCTTGGGTTGCGGGCCTTGAATTGCGCAAAACTTTCCATCCAGCTTGGCAGCGCCCGGAGTTTGGTGCCGGTAAGGTCGCCGACAATCGCCTCGCCCGTCGCCTGTTGCCACCAACTCTGGGTTTCGCGGTCAAACATCACCATGTCGGAATGGCGCAGCTTGCCCGAAACCCCAAAGCTCAGCGTGCCGCGCTTGATCCGCCGATCAAAGGTGATGCCCGAATTGCACAGCGGACAGAAGGTCACCGCAATCGGAATGCCGCCGACGCTGTCATTGACGATCTCGTGCCATGTCAGATAGCGCAGCGGATAGGCGCGCGGGGTGGCACCGTTGATCTCGACCGTGATCACCGGCTCTGTGCCGGCAATCCGCCGCTCGGTGCCGACCTTGCGAAATTTCGGATTGCTCAGCGCCGGGATGCCATCCTTGGGCGGCCCCCCTGACAGGATCTCTGACCAGTTCTTGACGCTGGTTTTCTGGAAATTCGTATCGGGCCATTCATGCCGCCAGAGCGCAGGGTCGGCTTGGGCCAGTCCGCCCATGATCACGAGCGCGCTCAGGAACGACAGAAAACGGATCATCGGCATCCTCCCTTGGGTGCCGCAATCATGCTTGGGATCGGCCTGCCTGCCTAGCCCCACCCACGCGATTGTGACGCCTGCCGATCAGCGCTTGGCGGCGTCGCGGGCCTTGCGCTTTTTGGCATCGCCGAGGATGCGATCCCATTTGCGCACGCGCAACAACTTGCGAAAGGCGCGCTCAAGCTCGCCCACCCCGTCGCGATGGTAACAGCGCCCATGCGCCAGCACGATCCGCTCGGGCGCCCAGCCTATCAGGGTTTCAACGCTATCGGCCATCGCCTCTTTATCCCGGAAGGTCCACCGCAGGAGGGGCGACGTCTTGCCATCGGTGTCGTCAATCCCGTTGAGCCAGACAAACGGGCGAAACCGGGCAGGCAATTTCGCGGTCTCGATATTCTGGATCAGGTCGGTGAGGATAAGCGTGCGGCTCGCCCTGTGAAGGAACACCGCCTCGCGGTGGGTCTTGCTGCCTGCGACGATCAATTGTTCAAGCTGGCCTTTCCACGGCGCCTCGGCGCGATCCGGCCTTAGGCTGCGCTCCACCGCGAGCGTCACGCCGTTCTGCGCGGCGCGGTCCACCACGCCGGGCGCGGCCCAGACCTTGGCGCGCGGATAGGCCGCCTGCCAGTCGCCCAAATGGATGTAATGCGCAGAGTTCGGCGCGATCAGATGCGCCACCGGGCCAAGCGCGTCCAATTCGGCGCGCAAGCCCTCGGCCATCTCAGTCGGGGAATGCACCCACAAATCCCCGTTTTCCAGCCGCACAACCGTGGCACGGGTGGAAAACGGAAACCCGCAGGATTTGACCGCAGGCCCATCAACGATCCAAATCCCCTCGCCCCGGGGTTTGAGGGTATTGAGCGGCTCGTATCCGGTGGCCTGCGTCACGCGATCATTCGATCACGGTCACTTTCTTCATCACGTCAGGACGCCCGATCACCGAACCATTGGGGCCATTGCCGCGCTTGATCGCGTCAACCACATCCATCCCCTCGGTGACCCGGCCCACCACGGTATATTGACCGTTCAGGAAGGCGCCCGCATCGAACATGATGAAAAACTGGCTATTGGCGCTGTCGGGATCTTGCGCCCGCGCCATGCCAACCACACCGCGCAGGAACGGCTCTTTCGAGAATTCGGCCTTGAGGTCGGGGCGATCACTTGCGCCCGATCCGGCGCGGGACATATTGCCGCCGTCGATCTTGCCGAATTCTACGTCGCCGGTCTGCGCCATGAAGCCTTCGATCACGCGGTGAAACACCACGCCATCATAGGTGCCCTCAGACGCAAGAGCGGTGATCTGTTCCACATGGCCGGGGGCCACATCTTCCAGTAGGTCGATGGTGATGGTGCCGTTGGCCTCGCCTTCGACTTCGATCTGCAAACCGGACGCAAACGCAGGCCCGGCCAGCAGCGACAACACAAACGCAAGCTTACGCATCAGAGGCCACCTTGACGCTTATCATCCGGTCCGGGTTCGCAGGCGGCTCGCCACGCGCGATCTTGTCCACATGCTCCATCCCCGAAATCACCCGGCCATAGACCGTGTATTGACCGTTGAGAAAGCTGTTGTCCTTGAAATTGATGAAGAATTGCGAATTCGCGCTATCGGGGCTCTGGCTGCGTGCCGCGCCGATGGTGCCGCGATCATGCGGGATGCGGCCGAATTCGGCCTTCAGATTGGGCAACTCGCTGCCGCCGGTGCCGGCCATGCGCGGGTTATAGTCTTTTTCCATATTGGCATGCTGCACGTCGCCGGTCTGGGCCATGAAGCCGTCGATCACCCGGTGAAAGGCGACGTTGTCATAATGGCCGCCACGCGCCAGCTCTTTCATCCGCTCGCAATGACCGGGGGCGATATCCACCAAAAGCTCGATCGCGACGGTGCCATCCTTGAGTTCGATCAGAATGGTGTTCTCGGGGTCTTTAATCTCGGCCATCGGGCCCTCCTTGCACAAAACTTTCCCCGAATACCTAGGCGGTTCCGGCGCGATTGCCAAGCGCAGAGGTTGACGCCTGTGGGACATCGCGCCAATAGAGGGCGACCATAACGAAGGAGCCACGTGGCATGAGCTGGAAAACCCTTGATGACATGGATTTGAGCGGCAAACGCGTGCTGGTGCGGGTCGATATCAACGTGCCGGTGGAAAACGGACATGTCACCGATGCCACCCGGATCACGCGGATCGTGCCCACCGTCAAGGACATCCTCGCCAAGGGCGGCAAGCCGATCCTGCTGGCGCATTTCGGCCGCCCCAAGGGCAAGGTAGTGCTCGATATGTCGCTGCGTGTCACCGTCCCCGCGCTTGAAGCGGCCCTCGGGCGCAAGGTCCGCCTGATCGAAACCCTTGAAGGCGCCGAAAACCTCACCGATGAGGCGCTCGCCTCCGAAGTTCTCCTGCTGGAAAACATCCGCTTTCACCCCGGCGAAGAGGTCAACGACCCGGACTTCGCCGCCCGCCTGGCTCACTTGGGCGATATTTTCTGCAACGATGCCTTTTCCGCGGCGCATCGCGCGCATGCCTCGACCACCGGCCTCGCCCATCACCTGCCCTCTTGCGCCGGTCGCCTGATGCAGGCGGAATTACAGGCGCTCGACGCGGCCCTTGGCACCCCCAAACGCCCGGTCATGGCCGTGGTTGGCGGTGCCAAGGTCTCGACCAAGCTTGACCTTTTGGGCAACCTGGTTGGCAAGGTCGACTGCCTTGTGATCGGCGGTGGCATGGCCAATACATTCCTCGCCGCCATGGGCCTTGATGTAGGCAAATCGCTCTGCGAGCACGATATGGCCGATACCGCCCGCGAGATCATGATCAAGGCCGGCGCGGCGGGCTGTGAAATCCTGCTACCCGCCGATGTGGTGGTGGCGCGTGAATTCGCCGCCGACGCCGCGCATGAGGTGCTCGGCGCCCATGCCTGCCCGGCTGATGCGATGATCCTTGATGCCGGCCCTCGGGCAGTGGCGCGCATCATCTCCGCTCTCGACACGGCCAAAACCCTGATCTGGAACGGCCCGCTCGGTGCCTTCGAAATCCCCCCCTTTGACACCGCCACCAACGCCGCCGCCCGCCATGCCGCAACCCTGAGCCGCGAGGGCAAGCTGATCTCGGTCGCCGGCGGTGGCGATACGGTCGCGGCCCTCAACAAGGCCGGTGCCGCGGATGATTTCACCTATATCTCGACCGCCGGCGGCGCCTTCCTTGAATGGATGGAAGGCAAGGACCTGCCCGGCGTCGCCGCCCTCAAGGCCTAGGGCGCGCCTCTGTTAGCGCGACCATCATTGCACCCCGCGCGCCGCTCGCCTAGAAGCGGCTCCAATCATGACATCACCAAGCAGGACCCCGAACATGACGAAAACCAGCCAGACAGACAAGATTCGCAGTGGTCAGGGCTTTATCGCGGCCCTTGACCAGTCGGGCGGCTCGACCCCCAAGGCGCTTGCCCTCTACGGGATCGACGAAGGCGAATATGGCTCCGAGGCCGAGATGTTCGATCTGGTCCACGCCATGCGCTCGCGCATCGCCCAGGCCCCGGCGTTCAATGGTGACAAGGTGGTCGGCGCTATCCTCTTCGAGATGACCATGGAGCGCGACATCGCCGGCATGCCCGCCGCCGAGTATCTCTGGAATGTGAAGCGCGTCGTCCCGATCCTCAAGGTCGACAAGGGCCTCGCCGAACCCGCCGATGGCGTCAAACTGATGAAACCGATGCCAGACCTCGACGACCTGCTGACGCGTGCCGTCGCCGCCGGCATCTTCGGCACCAAGATGCGTTCGGTCATCGACGCCGCCTCGCCCTCGGGGATCAATGCGGTCGTTGCCCAGCAATTCGAGATCGGCAAACAGATCCTCGGCCACGGCCTGATGCCGATCATCGAACCCGAGGTGACGATAACCATCGCCGACAAGGCCGAGGCCGAAACCCTCCTGCTCAACGCCCTGCTGGCAGAGCTGGACGCCCTGCCCGCCGACCAGCAAGTGATGCTCAAACTCACCCTACCCGAAACCGCAAACCTCTACAAACCGCTGGTCGATCACCCCCGCGTCCTAAGGGTCGTGGCGCTGTCGGGCGGCTATGGCCGTGACGAGGCCAACGCGCGCCTGGCACAGAACACCGGCATCATCGCCAGCTTCAGCCGCGCCCTGACCGAAGGCCTCTCGGCCAAGCAAAGCGACGCAGAGTTCAACGCAACAATCGCCAAAGCGATCGACGGCATCTACAGCGCTTCGATCAGCGGTTAGAGCATCCGTCGTGATCAAGCTGGTTTCGGGGTTCATTTTCGGTCTTGTCTCACGAGTGCGTTGGCCAGTTCGATCAGCTTTCGCATGAGCGCTGTCACTGCGACTTTCGGGGGCTTTCCGGCCCTCGTCATGGTCTGGTAGAGAGTACCGCAAAGTGTGGGGCAATCAGGCGGCCATTGCGATTTCGGACGATGGTTTCAGTGCGGGATGCCATTGCTCGAATTTGGTACGCAGGGTGCCATCGAGGACCCGAGTTCGGGTTTGCAACATGAGGTGCGCGCCTCGTTTTGACCAGCGCATCTGCTGACGCTTGGCGAAGCGCTTTCCAACGACGGTGTTGACGGTGCTTTCGACAAAGCTGGTTGAAACACGTTCACCGTACCGTCGTCTTTCCGCGTAATTCGGGATCGCCCAAGGTGGCCCAAGCCGGACACATGGGTGGCGCCACCCGATGGCAGATGCTGCGCCATGTTTACCTGCCGGCGGCGCGCTCCGAAATCCTTGTGGGGGTGAACCAGGCGATCATGCTCTGCCTTGCGATGGTGGTTCCGACGGCGTTTATCGGCATGCCCGGACCGGGCGCCAAACTTCTGTCGCTGATGAGCTCGCTCAAGCTTGGGCGCAGCTTTGAAATCGGCATTACCATCGTGCTGATCGCGATCACGCTTGATCGGTTGTCCAAGGCCTGGGTCGTCAAACAGCCGGAACATTTCGAGCGCGGCACATCCTGGGCGGCGCGGCATAAACACCTGCTGATCGGGATTGCCGCCCTTGTCGGCTGTATCGGGCTGGCGCAATTCGTGCAGGTGGCCAACCACATCACCCGCCAACAGGATCTTTCGATCGGCAAGGAAATCGATGTCATGATCCGGGCAGCGCTTGCAAACCACCTTGTGGCCGGGGTGACACGTCATCAAAAGCTGATGAACGTGCAACTTCCGCTGGCTTTGCCCACAGAGGTGGTCCTGGATATTCGACCACTTTGCAGCCCAGTTAAGGTGGATCAGGGTTTCATGTCAGGCTGCCATTCTC
>JAVVFB010000163.1:0-7971 GCA_032251095.1 Roseovarius sp.
ACATGCGCGCCGCGCAGGTGCAGGAACGGGCCATTTGCCCCATCCGCCGCGATCCGCGCCAAAAGGGCCCCCGCATCCCCGCCCGCCGAAATCGCCCGAAGCCCGGCGCGATTTGCGGCCTCGGCGGTGGCATCGCCCACCGCGTAACAGGTGAAATCACGTCGCTTGGTCAGCCGACAAAACCCGGCAACCCCATGGCGCGACGTGAAAATCAGAACATCATCCTCGCCGATATCAGGCAAAGCCCCGCCATACTCGATCCGCATCAGCGGCGCACACAGGATCGCCGCCCTACCGCCAAGGCGCGCCCTGACCTGATCGGCAAAGCGTGTCGCGGCGGGGTCGGGCCTTGTGATCAGGATCGTTACGCTCATCCGCTGTCCAGAGTTGTTGCCTGCCAGATAAGGTGTTACCTGCCTCGCAAGTTTCACGCAACGGGTAGGGTGATGTCAAAACCGTTGATCCTTCTGGGCATTGAAAGCAGCTGCGACGATACCGCCGCCGCCATGTTGCGCATTTCGCCCTCGGGCGCGCCTGAAATCCTGTCTTCCGTGGTATTCGGCCAAACCGCGCTTCATTCCGATTTTGGCGGCGTGGTGCCCGAAATCGCCGCGCGTGCCCATACTGAAAAGCTTGATCTTTGCGTGCGTGACGCGCTTGCGCAATCGGGTGTCGCGCTGCGCGATCTTGATGCGGTGGCGGTCACCGCCGGGCCGGGGCTTATCGGCGGGGTGATCGCCGGAGTGATGTGCGCCAAGGGGATCGCGGCGGGGGCGAACCTGCCGCTTGTCGGGGTGAACCATCTTGCAGGGCATGCCCTGACGCCGCGCCTCACCGATCAGATCGCCTATCCTTACCTGATGCTGCTTGTGTCGGGCGGGCATTGCCAGTTTCTGATCGTACGCGGCCCGGATGATTTCACCCGGCTTGGCGGCACCATCGACGACGCCCCCGGCGAGGCGTTTGACAAGACCGCGCGGCTTTTGGGCCTGCCGCAACCCGGCGGCCCGGCGGTCGAACGCGAGGCGCGCGCGGGCAACGCCAGCCGCTTTCGCTTTCCGCGCCCGTTGCTGGACCGGCCCGGCTGTGATTTTTCGTTCTCGGGGCTGAAAACTGCGCTTTTGCGCACCCGCGATGCGATCATCGCCGAGAAATCCGGGCTTACCCCGAAGGATCGCGCCGATCTTTGCGCCGGGTTTCAGGCGGCGGTCAGCGACGTTTTGGCCAAAAAGACCGCGCGCGCCCTCGCCCTTTATCTAGAGGAAAGCCCCGCCACGCCGGTCCTGGCCGTGGCCGGGGGTGTTGCCGCCAATGCCGCCATTCGCGCCGGTCTTGAACAGGTCGCCGCCGAGGCCGGCGCGCGCTTTATCGCGCCGCCGCTGGCGCTTTGCACCGACAACGCGGCGATGATCGCCTATGCGGGGGCCGAGTTGTTCAAGGCCGGGCACCGCGATGACATGACATTGGCCGCCCGGCCCCGCTGGCCGCTGGATCGCAGCAGCCCGGCGATGCTTGGCAGCGGCAAAAAGGGGGCCAAGGCATGATTACCATTTGTGGCGCAGGGGCCTTTGGCACCGCATTGGCGGTCTCGCTGGCAAAGAAAGGGCCGGTGACCCTTTGGGCCCGTGACGCAGATCACGCCGCCGAAATGCGCGCCACGCGCCGAAACGCCCGCCGCCTTGCCGATATTGATCTGCCCGAAAACATCACTGTGATCAGCGGCGCGCTTGCGGCGGGCACCGGCCCCTGTCTTTTGGCGATTCCGATGCAAAGGCTGGGCGGGTTTCTGGCCGGTTTTGGGGCCAGTTTGGACAATCGCCCGCTGGTGGCCTGCTGCAAGGGGGTTGATCTTGCGACCGGGCTTGGGCCGACCGGCCTTATTGATGCGGCCTGCCCCGGATCAAGCGCTGCCATTCTCACCGGGCCAAGCTTTGCCCGCGATATCGCGCTTGGCCTGCCGACCGCGCTGACACTGGCCTGCGCGGATGAGGGCGCGGGAAAGGCGCTTCAATCGGCGTTGACCACGCCCAATCTGCGGCTTTATCGCACAACCGACACCATCGGCGCCGAACTGGGCGGCGCACTCAAGAACGTGATCGCGATTGCCTGTGGTGCGGTCATCGGCGCCGGACTTGGCGAAAGCGCGCGCGCCGCCCTGATGACGCGGGGCTTTGCCGAGATGAACCGGCTTGCCCACGCCCTTGGGGCGCAACCGGGCACGCTTGCGGGGCTTGCCGGCTTTGGCGATCTTGCGCTGACCTGCACCTCGGATCAGTCGCGCAATTACCGCTTTGGCCTGAGCATCGGACAAGGCACCGATTTTGACCCGAGCGTTACGGTCGAGGGCGCCGCCACCGCGCGTGCCGTTCTTGCCCGCGCCACCACGATGAAGATCGACATGCCGATCACCCATGCCGTGACCGCGCTTGTGAATGGCGAATTGCGCGTCGATCAGGCGATGGATATGCTGCTTGCCAGACCACTAAAGGAAGAATGATGCTGATTGCCCTGATTGCCCGTGACAAACCCGGCGCCCTGCAAACCCGTCTTGATAACCGCGATGCCCATATCGCCTATCTCAAATCCACCGGCGTGGTAAGCCAGGCCGGCCCGCTTCTGGATGACGATGGCGGCATGATCGGCTCGCTGGTTATTCTCGACGTCGAGGATATGCAGGCCGCCCGAGACTGGGCCGAGAATGACCCCTATGCCAAGGCCGGCCTGTTTTCGGGCGTCGAATTGATCCCGTGGAAGAAAGTCATCTGAACCATGCGCTATTGGCTGTTCAAATCCGAACCCTCGACCTGGGGCTGGGAGGATCAGGTTGCCAAGGGCGAGGCGGGCGAGGAATGGGATGGCGTGCGCAACTATCAGGCGCGCAATTTCATGCGCGAGATGGCGCTTGGCGATCGCGGATTTTTCTATCACAGCCAAAAGGAAAAGGCGGTTGTCGGCACAGTCGAGGTGATCGCCACCGCCCATCCCGACAGCAAGGCCGATGATCCGCGGTGGGACTGTGTGGATATCAAGGCAGTCGAGGGCGCGAAGACACCTGTCACACTTGACATGATCAAGGCCGATCCGCGCCTTACCGATATGGTGCTGGTGAAGAATTCACGCCTGTCGGTGCAACCGGTGACCGAAGAGGAATGGCGCATTATCTGCGATCTGGCGGGGCTCGCGCCCCAGAATTAAACGAAGGGTGCCAGCCAGAATGCCAACACCCTTCGTCACCCCACGTGCTCCCAAAGCACCACACGTGTAACTGAATTAGGTATCGGCCTACTGGCTCGAACACTTTCTTTGTACCGCAACCCCGCCGATTCACCTAACGGCGAATACCGCAAATATGGTTCAAATTGGCGGCGTCACAGGGGCCAGTGTCACAGGGGCCAGTGTCACGCGGCTTTTTGCCTGGCCTCAGCCGTCTGGACCAAAGGGTGCGTTTCGATAAGCGCGCTGTGCAACGCGGCAACCCCCTTATCCATGTCCTGACTGCCAAGCACGAACTGCACGTCGACATTGCGCGGCGTCTGATGGGCGGCAATCACCGTCACCCCGGCCTCTTCCAGCGCGTTCAAGCCACGACCAAGCACGCGAAGCCCGCTCAGGTCTCGCCCGATGGCCGATACGATCGACAGGGTGCGCATATTGACCTTGGCGGCGGGATAATGCTCTTCAAGATCGCGCGCGACACGGCGCACCGCCTTGAGAGAGGCATGGATATAATGCGTGATCGTGTTGGCGTTGGATGTCTTGGAAATGATCCAGACATTGTGACGGCGCAGCGCCTCCAGGATCGTCGAATCATAGCCTTTGACGCCGACCATATCCTGTTCAAACACCTCTAGCGCCACCACCTTTAGACCGGTCACGATCTCGACATCGGGGCTGTCTGTCGGCTGATCGTCAATCAGGGTGCCGGGATCGCCGGGATCAAACGCATTGGTCACCCGCAGCGCCACATCCGCCTGACGCAAGGTCTTGGCGGCCTTGGGGTGGATCGCCTCCATCCCCATATTCGAAAGCTGATCAGCCACGTCGTAATTGGTATGCCCAAGCTTGCGCACCTTACCTTCGCCAACCAATTTCGGATCGGCCGAGGACAGGTGAAATTCCTTGTGGATGATTGCTTCACGGGCAGAGGTCTGCGCGGCGATATTGGCGAATGTCACCTCGGAATAACCGCGATCAAATTCGCGCATCAACCCCTCGGAGCATTGCGCATAGCCGGTGACTATCGGCATTTCGCTGGCAAGATCAACGCCTTCAAGGCCGCTTGCTATCCGTTCCGACAGGCCATGTTCGGTCTCGTCGCGCCAGCCGCTGAGGTCGATGAAACGCGCGTTCACGCCGGCGCGTTGCAACAACAGCGTTGTGACAAAGGCCGAATGCGCCTCGCCCAATCCCGACAGCAATTCACGGATCACCAGCATGTGATCCGACAGGCGGAAATGACCGTAGGAACACAGGCGTTGCAAATCAAACAGACAAGAGCGCGCGCCCTCGATCCGTTCGCGCACGAACTCATCCGCCATGTTGAGATCGCCGGCATGCTCCAACACGCAATGATGGGCCTTGCCCATGGCACGCCCCACTTCGGTCAGCGCATCAAGCCAGCGGTGATCGTCATCGGCATTGGCAAACAGGGCATAGACGCCGGGCGTGCCGGATTTCTTGTGCTCCAGCAACAGGTTGGTGATGCCACCAAAAGCGGACACCACGAACACCCGGTTATAGAGCGCATCGCCTTTGCGTTCGCCAATAAACAACGTGTCCAGCAATTCGCGAACACGGCTCATGGAGGTGCCGCCAATTTTCTCGACGGTATGGTCTGCGGTTGTCATGGTGCTGCCCTTTCTGTCTTCGAGCGTGTCGCATGTTCAAGAAGCTCAAAACCCGGTTGCCACATTTGAGAAACGTGCTCTAGGCGTCTTCCAACGCGTAAGAGCCGTCTTCGCGGTGAACCTCTTTGCCGGTTACCGGCGGATTGAACACGCACGCCATCACAAGCTCTTCTTCGGCGCGCAGGATGTGGCGGTCATGCTCGTTCAGCGCATACATCACGCCCGGTTTGATCGCGTGGGTCTCGCCACTGGCCAGATCGGTGATCGAGCCCAACCCTTGCATGCAATAGACGCTTTCAAAGTGGTTCTTGTACTCGAACGTGTGTTCCGATCCCGGCTCGAGAAAGGTGATGTGGAACGAAAACCCCATCCCGTCATCGGCCAAAAGCATCCGCACGCTTGACCATTGCGCATCCGATACGACGCGGTCGCGCTCGTTTTTGACGATCTCGTTAAAATCTCTGACAATCATGTGTTACTCCGCTGCGATTTTATGTGTTGCGCTGATGTCTCGGGCGGCATCGTGCAGGATTGCCAGCCCCTTCGCAAAGGTATCTTTCGGGGTGGTCAGCGGTGCAAGCACCTTGACCACTTCGTCATTGGCGCCGGATGTCTCGATCACAAGGCCCATTTGAAACGCCCGCGCACAGATATCGCCCGCCAGATCGCCGGACCCGACATCGACGCCCAGCATCATGCCGCGCCCCTTGAGTTTGGCACCGGGGATCTCATCCGCGATCCGTTGCAGCGCCTCGCGCAGCATCTCGGCCTTTTCGCCGATTTCGCGCTGAAAGCTGTCGTCTTTCCAAAACTTCTCAAGCGCGACACGCGCGGTGACAAAGGCGTGGGTGTTGCCCCGGAAGGTGCCGTTATGCTCGGCCGGGCCCCAGATGTCATGCTCTGGCTTGATCAAGAGCGCGGCAAACGGCAGGCCCATGCCCGAGAACGATTTCGCCATCGGGATAAGATCCGGCTCGATTCCCATCTTTTCAAAGCTGAAGAAGGTGCCGGTGCGCCCACAGCCCGCCTGAATGTCATCGACTATCAAAAGCGCGCCATGCTCGCGGGCAAGCCGCGCAATGCCCTGCATGAATTCGGTCGATGCGGCGTTAAGCCCCCCTTCGCCTTGCACCGGCTCGATGATGAACGCGGCGGGGGCGTCGATCCCGCTTGAGGGGTTCGACAGCATTTCCTCGACAATCCGCAGGCTGTCGATATCTGCGCCAAACGCACCCTCAAACGGCATGCGCGACACATCGCCAAGCGACACAGGCCCGGCACCGGCGCGTTTTCCGGCATTGCCGGTACAGGCAAGCGCGCCCATGGTCATGCCGTGAAACCCGTTGGTGAAGGCGATGATATTGCGCCGCCCCGTGACCTTGCGCGCCAGCTTCATCGCGGCCTCGACCGCGTTGGTGCCGGTGGGGCCGGTCATCATCACCTTGTAATCCATGCCCCGCGGCTTGAGGATGATATCCTCGAACGCACTCAGGAACGCGGCCTTGGCATCGCTATGCATATCAAGCCCGTGGGTGATCCCGTCGGCCATGATGTGATCAATCAGCGCCTGCTTCATATCCGGGTCGTTGTGCCCATAATTCAGCGAAGAACACCCGGCCAGAAAGTCGATATAGGTGTGCCCATCGGAATCCGTCAGCTCAGACCCGCTTGCCTTGACAAAAGACTTGGGAAAGCTGCGGCAATAGCTGCGCGCCTCGCTCTCGCGGCGGGAATAGATGTCGAGATCGGCTGATTGCTCAGTCGGCATGTCATGTTCCTTCGTGTGATTGGGGAGCGGGCGGCGGCCCCGGTCAGGCCGCCTTTTTCATCCGCTCCTTGAGAGAGATCGTCACCATGTATTCGGTGTCGTGAAGCTCGTCGAAATGCTGCGATTTCGAGAAATAGGGCGCGCTTGACAGCTCTGCCTCGCTCAGCTCGGTGAACTTGCGAAACAGCGCCCAGCTTGCGGCATTGTCGCGGGTGATCGTGGTCTGCACGCGGGTCACGCCCTTGCAGCTCTCGCGCGACAACAGCCCGCGCAGCATCAACGTGCCAAGCCCGGTGCCCCGCGCCGTTTGAGACACGGCAACCTGCCACACGAACAGGGTTTCTGGATCGTCCGGCAGGGTATAGCCAGACACCCAGCCCACAATCTCGCCGTCCATTTCGGCCACAACACAGGTATCGCGGAAATGGTCGCATTGCACCAGGTTGCAATACATCGAATTCTCATCAAGCGGCTTGCACTTCTGGATCAGCTCCCAAATCTCGGCGCCATCCGCAGCAGTCGGCTTGCGCAGGGTGGGCAGGGCTTTTCGAAACATTTCCATAGCATGTCGCATCTGTGCATGACCTCGTTGTTACTTCGATTTACTAAGTATATTAGGTGCCTTGAAAAATCAAGCTCCGCCCCTGAAAATCGCTTATTCTTTGATATTTGGCCTATTTTCCTTATTTTAAAGGGTGGTTTGCGTCGTATATTTACTTAGCTAGTGAAATTATTCATCCCGGAGGAATTCAAATTGCAATTAAGTGACAGCTTTGCGACCATAACCTCGATCACCAAAGGGGCACGCATGGACCGCACAGACCAAAGCCTTATCGCGTTGCGCCGCATTTTGCGCGCGACTGAAATCTATGGCCGCAAGCTTGCCAATGCCGCCGGTCTTACGGCGGTACAGTTCCGCGTGCTTCAGATTGTCGCCGAACGCGACACCTGCACCGCAACCGAGATTGCCAACCAGATGCGCGTGTCACAGGCGACGGTCACCTCATTGGTGGACAAGCTGGTCAAGCATGGCGTGGTGGTGCGCGAGAAATCGCAAACCGACCGCCGCCAGACCAATATCGCAATCACCGATACCGGGCGCGAAACCATTCGCCGCGCGCCCGATGCCTTGCAGCAACGTTACGTGCGCAAGTTCGAAGCGCTGGAAGATTGGGAACAGGCCCAGCTTGTCGCCTCGCTGGAACGGGTGGCGGCGATGCTCGATGCCGACGAGATCGACGCCTCGCCGGTGCTTGATACCGGCGATCTGCGCAGCGCGTCCTGAGACAGAGATGAAAACGCCCGCCACGGGGGGCGGGCGCATGGGCAACGGCGCGGGGCCGGTCAGCCGTAGAC
>JAVVFB010000164.1:0-7947 GCA_032251095.1 Roseovarius sp.
GGTCGGGGCGATGCTGTTGAATGGGGTGCTCATGCTGTTCGAGCGCGGTTTTTCCAAGATCATGGCCCTGCCGCATGTGCTGATCTGGACGCCGCTTGTCGTGCTGATCCTGTGGCTTTTGGCACGGGACGATCTCGCGCCTGGATATGCGCGTTACCTCATGGTCCTGCTGGTGGTTGATCTGTTTTCACTGGTGCTGGATTATGCCGATACCGTGAAATGGCTGCGGGGCGAGCGCCAAATCGCGTGACGCTGTCCCGTAGCGAGGCCGCCCAACCGGGCGGAAGAGCGGCCCGCGTTGTTGCGTTAGAGCATGTCGCGTTCACTCAAATTCACGCAACACGCCCCAACCTATTGATTTCGCATGTTCGACAAGCTCATAATCAGTTCCCAGTTTTGAGCAACATGCTCTAGCCGAGCTTGCGCAGGCGTTTGAACAGGCTTGAAGTATCCCAACGCCCGCCGCCCATGTTCTGCACATCCTTATAGAATTGATCGACCAGCGCCGTGACCGGCAGGCTCGCGCCGGTTTCATCCGCCGTGCTCAGGCAAATGCCCAGATCCTTGCGCATCCAATCCACCGCAAAGCCATGCTCGAACTTGTCGTCGACCATCGTCTCATACCGGTTCGACATCTGCCAGCTGCCGGCGGCGCCCTGGCTGATCACCTCGACCACGGCACGACCGTCAAGCCCCGCCTTTTCGGCGAAATGCAGCGCTTCGCTCAGCCCCTGCACCAGACCGGCAATGGCGATCTGGTTGCACATCTTGGTCATCTGGCCGGCACCACTTTCGCCAATCCGACGGCACAGCTTGGCATAGGTGTTCATCACCGGCTCGGCCGCATCATAAGCGCCCTGCTCGCCACCGCACATGATCGAAAGCTGGCCGTTTTCCGCCCCCGCCTGGCCGCCCGAAATCGGCGCATCGACAAAGTTCAATCCCGCCGCCTTGGCCGCACCGTAAAGCTCGGTCGTGACCTTGGCCGATACCGTGGTGTGATCAACGAATGTGGCCCCGGCCTTCATGCCGGCGAATGCCCCATCCGGCCCAAGGCAAACGCCGCGAAGATCATCGTCATTGCCCACGCAGGCCATCACGAAATCCGCGCCCTCAGCCGCCTCGCGCGGGGTGGCGGCATGCGAGCCGCCATGCTCGCCCGCCCATTTTACGGCCTTTGTCGCCGTCCGGTTATAGACACAGACATCATGGCCAGCCGCCTGCAAATGCCCCGCCATCGGATAGCCCATCACGCCGAGCCCAAGAAACGCCAGTTTTGTCATTGTCTTTCCTCTCCCATTGTCTCGCCCGGGATTTCTGACTATCCCCAAGACCTGATGCAAGTGGAAAATAGGACGGGCGACAGGCATGTCACAGGTTTTGAAATGGTTATTGCGCCTTGCAGGCGGGGCCGTCCTTCTGGCGCTGCTGGTTCTGACGGCGACCTATTTCCTTTTGTCACGCTCTTTGCCGGATTATGATGCGCGCCTAAGCGTGAGCGGGCTGAGCGCCCCGGTCGAGATCGTGCGCAACAATGCCAATGTGCCGCATATCTTTGGCACCACCGACCCGGATACGTTTTTCGGCCTCGGCTATGCCCATGCCCAGGATCGCCTCTGGCAGATGATGATGATGCGCCGCACGGTGCAGGGCCGCCTGTCCGAAGTCTTCGGCGCGCGCACGCTCAACATCGACAAGGTCCTGCGCCGCTTTGACCTCTATACCCTTGCGCGCCAGTCGGTCGAAGCGCAGGACGAAGCAACCCTCGCCGCGCTCAGGGCCTATTCTGCGGGCGTCAATGCGCGACTGGCCGAAATCAACGCCTCTGCCCTTGGCCGGGGTGCCCCGGAACAGTTCCTGTTCAACGCGCCGATCGCCCCCTGGCAGCCTGCCGATTCCATCGCCCTGATCAAGCTGATGGCCGTGCAACTATCGCCGCATCTTGAAAACGAGGTGTTGTTCGCGCGCTCCTCGCTGGCGCTTGAAGACGCCGCACGGCTTGACGACATCATGCCCCTCGCCCCCGGAAGCGGGATAGCTGCCCTGCCCGGCTATGCCTCGCTTTTCCCGACCGAGCGCTGGCGGCGCGTCGCCGGCGCCGAACCCGTGCCCAAACACCCGCTGTCGCCGTTTCAAAAACGCGCATTCGCCGGGGCCTCGAATGCCTTTGCCGCCGCGCCTGCGCGCTCGGCCTCGGGGGGCACGCTATTGGCCAATGATCCGCATCTGGGGTTTTCCGCCCCTGGAATCTGGTATCTGGCCCGGCTTGAACTGCGCTCTGGCGGTGTGATCGGCGGCACCATTCCCGGCATTCCGGTGGTTCTGACCGGGCGCAGCGCGCGCTTGGGCTGGGGGGTGACCTCGTCCTACATGGATGATCAGGACCTGTTCATCGAAGAGTTGAACCCGAACAACCCGTCGGAATATCGCACGCCTGACGGGTTCAAGCCGTTCCGCACCTCGCGCTCAATCATCCAGATCAAGGACGAGGCCCCGGTCACCCTGACCCTGCGCTGGTCCGACAATGGCCCGATCCTGCCCGGTACCCATTATGACCTCGCCGAGGTCACCCCCGCAGGTCATGTCGCCGCCCTCGGCTGGACTGCGCTCAGCGCGCAGGACACGACCATGAGCGCGGCAATGGCCCTTATGGGCGCGCAATCCGTCGATGAGGCGATCGAGGCCGGGCGGCTTTACATGGCGCCCTCGCAGAACCTGACGCTGGTCGATCAGGATGTGATCGCGCTCAAGACCATCGGCGCAATGCCGCGCCGCGATGCGCGCCACGAAAGCCAGGGCCGCATGCCAAGCCGCGGCTGGCTGCCGGAAAACCGCTGGCAGGGGATGCTGGCCTATGCCGCCAACCCCGAATTCATTGCGCCTCAGGGCGGCATTCTCGGCAATACCAACAACAAGGTCGTCGACCGCCCGTTTCCACTCCACATGAGCTTTCTGTGGGGCGACACTCAGCGCGTGCACCGCTGGCGCCGCTTGATGCAGAACCGCGAGGTGCATACCCGCGACAGCTTTATCGAGGCCCAGCTTGACACCGTTAGCTTTACCGCCCGATCGCTCTTGCCGCTGATCGGTGCCGATCTGTGGTTCACCGGCGAGGCGGCGACCGAGGGCACACCAGAGCGCCTGCGCCAACGCGCGCTGACGCTTCTGGCCGATTGGAACGGCGAGATGAACGAACACCTGCCAGAACCGCTGATTTACGCCGCATGGATGCGCGCCCTTCAGGATCGCCTGATCCGCGATGATCTCGGCCCCTTGGCGCATGAGTTTGACCACCCCAACCCGGTCTTCATCGAACGCGTATTCCGCGATGCCGATGGCGCTTCGGCCTGGTGCGATGTCAAGCAATCCTCGCCGATCGAGACCTGCACCGATATCGCACGCATGGCGCTTGACGATGCCCTCATCTGGATATCCGAGCGCTATGGCACCTCGCTGGAAAGCCTGCGTTGGGGCGACGCCCATCAGGCCACCCATGACCACCAGGTCCTGGGCGAGGTGCCGCTGCTGCGCTACTTCGTCAATATCCGTCAATCCACCTCGGGCGGCGACAACACCCTTTTGCGCGGGCGCACACGCGGCGGCGACGGGCCCGATCCGTTCCAGAACGTGCACGGTGCCGGTTACCGTGGAGTCTATGATTTCGCCGATCCCGACAGCAGCGTTTTCATCATCGCCACCGGCCAATCGGGCCATTTCCTGAGCCGCCATTTCGACGATCTCTCGCAACTCTGGCGGCGCGGCGAATATATCCCGATGTCGCTCGATCCAGCACTTGCGCGCGCCGCTGCTGTAGGCGTCACCACGCTGACCCCGGCGGCCCCCTGAGCCCCCTTCTTCTTGGCACAAATACTCCCGCCGGAGGCGCCCCTCATCCAACCAGGAAGGCGCAGTTGAACATAAAAAATGGCAGGCCCGCAAAGGCCCGCCAGTCTTCAACTGTCACAGGCCCTGAACGATCAGGTCGCCGCTGCCACCGCGCGCCGCGTCATCACCGTCACAAGATGGGCCCGGTAATCGCCCGATCCGTGCAGATCGCTGATCATGCCCGATCCGTCAACGCTTAGCCCGTCAATCGCCTCGGGGGCGAAATTGGCGCTCAGCGCGGCCTCGGCTTCGGCCCAACGAAACACGCCGCCCTCAGACGCACCGGTCACCGCCACGCGCACGCCATCGGCGTATTTGGCGACAAACACCCCGACAAGCGCGAAGCGCGAGGCGGGCTGCTCGAACTTCTGATAGCTGGCCTTTTCGGGCACCGGAAAGCGCACCTCGGTGATGATCTCACCCTCTTCAAGCGCCGTGGTGAACAGCCCGTCAAAGAAATCATCCGCCGCGATCTCGCGATTGCTGGTGATGATTGTCGCGCCAGAGCCAAGCGCCGCCGAGGGGTAACAGGCCGAGGGGTCGTTATTGGCCAAACTGCCGCCGATGGTGCCACGATTGCGCACCGCCGGATCACCGATATGACCGGCAAGATCGGCAAGCGCGGGATAGGCCCCCGCGCCCGCGGCCACATCGGCGTGGCATGTGCCGCCGCCGATGCAAAGCTTACCGTCATCGGCCACACAGATCCCCTTCATCTCGGAAATCCCGGTCAGGCTGACAAGTTTGGCCGGCGCCGCAAGGCGCTGTTTCAGCGTCGGGATAAGGGTCTGCCCGCCGCCAAGCGCCTGCGCCTCTTCATGGCCAAGTGCGGCGACGGCATCACCGATGGTGGTCGGGCGTTCGATATCAAATGCATACATGCTGTCTCTCCTTACCCTTGCATCGCTGCCCAGACCCGCGAGGGGCTGAGGGGCATGTCGATATGGGTTACGTTTTTACCACCAGATTGCAGCGCGTCGATCACCGCGTTGACCACCGCAGGCGGGCTACCGATGGCCCCCGCCTCGCCACAGCCTTTGACGCCAAGCGGGTTATGGGTACAGGGCGTCTGACAGGAATGATCAACCGTATAGAACGGCACATCATCGGCGCGCGGCATCGCGTAATCCATGTAGCTGCCGGTCTGAAGCTGGCCGTTTTCATCGTAAGCACAGGCCTCAAGCAGGGCCTGACCAATGCCCTGACCGATGCCGCCATGCACCTGGCCGGAAACGATCATCGGGTTGACGATATTGCCAAAGTCATCGGCGGCGGCAAAGCGTTCGATGGTAACCTTGCCGGTATCGGGGTCCACCTCGACCTCGCAGGCATAGGCGCCCGAGGGGTAGGTAAAGTTCGACGGATCGTAGAACGCGGTTTCCTCAAGGCCCGGCTCGATATCCTCAAGCGGATAGTTATGCGGCACATAGGCCGCCAGCGTGACATCGCCCCAGGCCACGGATTTATCCGTGCCCGCAACGCTGAACGCGCCGTCCTTGAGCTCGATATCGGCCTCGCTGGCCTCCATCAAATGGGCCGCGATCTTCTTGGCCTTGTTGATGATCTTCTCGGTGGCGCGCACCATCGCGCTGCCGCCCACGGCGAGCGAGCGAGAGCCATAGGTGCCCATGCCCATCGGCCCGTTGTTGGTGTCGCCATGGATAATCTCGACCATGCTGGCGTCAATCCCGATCATCTCGGCGATCACCTGTGGAAAGGCGGTTTCATGGCCCTGGCCGTGGCTGTGGCTTCCGGTCATGACCACAAGCCCGCCGGTGGCATTGACCCGCACCGTGGCGGATTCATAAAGCCCCGCGCGCGCACCCAATTGGCCGACAAGGTTACTCGGCGCGATGCCGCAGGCCTCGATGTAACAGTTGACGCCAAGACCGCGCAGGCGGCCCTTGGCCTCGCTTGCCTTGCGGCGTGCCGCAAAACCGCTGAGATCGGCGATCTCGGTCAGCTTGTCCATGGTGGCATGATAATCGCCGGTGTCATATTCCACCGCCACGGGCGTGGCATAGGGAAATTCGGTGATAAAGTTCTGACGGCGCAGGGCGATGGGGTCAACGCCCAACTCGCGCGCGGCCTTGTCGATCACGCGCTCAAGCTGATAGGTCGCCTCGGGGCGCCCGGCGCCGCGATAGGCATCGACCGGCACGGTGTTGGTAAACACTGCCTTGACGTTCACATAGATCAGCGGCGTCTTGTAATTGCCCGCCATCAGAGTGCCATGCAGCCATGTGGGCACCGAGGGCGCGAAGGTCGACAGATACGCCCCCATATTGGCATGGGTGTCGGTGCGCAGCGCGGTAAAGTTGTTGTCCTTGTCCAGCGCCAGTTCAATCTTGGTGACGTGATCGCGCCCATGCGCATCGGACATGAACGCCTCGGAGCGCGTGCTGGTCCATTTCACCGGACGGTTGAGCGCCTTGGCGGCAAAGGTACAGAACGCCTCTTCGGCATAGTGAAAGATCTTGGTGCCAAAGCCGCCGCCCACATCGGGCGAGACCACGCGCAATTTATGCTCGGGGATGCCAAGCACGAAGGCGCCCATCAACAGGCGGATCACATGCGGGTTCTGGGAGGTGGTGTAAAGCGTGTGATCACCGGTCGAGCGGTTGAAATCACCCACCGCCACGCGCGGCTCCATCGGGTTGGCGATCAGGCGGTTGTTGACCAATTCGAGCGTGGTGACATGCGCGGCGGCCTCGAAGGCCTCGTTCACCGCGCCCTTGTTCTCTTCGACAAAGCCCCAGTCATAGCAAAGGTTGCTCTTGAGATCGTCATGCACCTTCGGCGCGCCCTCCTTGAGGGCGTCCTTCATGTTCACCACGGCGGGCAATTCGTCGATGTCATACTCAATCGCTTCGGCCGCATCGCGGGCCTGCATATAGGTTTCGGCGACGATGGCGGCAATCGGATCGCCCACATGACGCACCTTGCCTTGCGCCAGAACCGGATGGGCCGGTTCCTGCATCACCTCGCCAAAGCGGTCGGTCACCTGCCAGCCGCAGGGAATGCTGCCGACGCCTTCGAAATCCGCGCCGGTAAAGATGCGCAGAACGCCGGGCATGGCCGAGGCCGCCTCGGTGTCGACCTTGTTGATCCTGCCATGCGCCACGTCCGAGCGCAGGAAATGCACATAGGCCTGACCGCGCAGGTTGATGTCATCGGTGTAATTGCCGTTTCCGGTCAGAAACCGGACGTCCTCGCGGCGCTTCGTGCTGGCGCCAATGCCTCCGTCTTTGGGCATGTCTTAATCCTCCCTTGGGGTCCGTTTGATGCAATCCGCGTGGGTTTCACCCACCCTACGCATCATTCGGCAGCGATTGCGCTGACGTCCTGGCCGGATGCGGCCAGGATCGCCTTGACGATGTTGTGATAGCCGGTGCAGCGGCAGATATTGCCCTCAAGATAATCGCGCACCTCGGCCTCGGTCGGCTTGGGGTTGTCCTTGAGAAGCGCCGCCGCAGACATCACCATGCCCGGCGTACAGAATCCGCATTGCAGACCGTGATGATCCTGAAACGCCTGTTGGAGGGTGTTGAGCGTGCCATCGGGCGCGGCCATGCTCTCGATGGTGAGAACCTCGGCGCCCTCGGCCTCGGCGGCGAACATGGTGCAGGCCTTGACCGCCTTGCCATCCACATGCACCACGCAGGCGCCGCACTGGCTTGTGTCACAGCCGACATGCGTGCCGGTCAATCCAAGGGTTTCTCGCAGAAATTCGACAAGCAGCGTCCGGCCTTCAATCTGGCCCGACGCGGACTTGCCATTCACGGTCATGTTGACCTGTGGCATTGGCACCTCCCGTTGGTATTTATCATTGTTTCAAATCAGACCTTAGTAGGATCGGCCTGACTGTCCAGTCCGACTAAAGCATGCCCCCCGCCACTTGAGAACCCGGATTCTGGAAATTCAGTCGCGCCCGGCGCGCCGTGGCTGTGGCCGGGTCGGGATTTCCTTGAGCAGCCCGCCAACCCCCATTGCCGCCATCTCCGCCGCGCCCACCGGCAAGCCACAGGCGACCCGCGACAGCACCCAATCGGCGCCATGCAG
>JAVVFB010000165.1:0-7912 GCA_032251095.1 Roseovarius sp.
CTTCCGGACCACGGATGTGACCGGCACCGTCGAGCTGCCCGAGGGCACCGAGATGGTCATGCCCGGTGACAACCTGAAGTTCACCGTCGAACTGATCGCCCCGATCGCCATGGAAGACGGCCTGCGCTTCGCCATCCGTGAAGGCGGCCGTACCGTCGGCGCCGGCGTCGTTTCCAAGATCATCGAGTAACAACCTATTAAGGGTTCGACGAGGAAGGCCGGATGGTCCGGCCTTCCTCCTATCAACTCCAACGCCGCGAAAGGCTAACCAATGCAAAGCCAAAATATTCGCATTCGGCTGAAGGCATTTGACTACCGCGTACTGGATGCCAGCACGCAGGAAATCGTCAATACCGCCAAACGGACCGGTGCCGAGGTTCGTGGGCCTATCCCGCTGCCGAACAAGATTGAAAAATTCACTGTTCTGCGTGGACCCCACGTTAACAAGAAATCGCGCGATCAGTTCGAGATCCGGACGCATAAGCGTCTTCTCGACATCGTTGACCCGACGCCGCAAACGGTAGACGCGCTCATGAAGCTCGATCTCGCCGCCGGCGTTGACGTCCAGATTTCGGTTTAAGGAGGGCTACTTGATGTTGCGCTCTGGTGTAATCGCAAAAAAAGTCGGCATGACCCGGCTTTTCATGGAAGACGGCAAGCAGATCCCTGTGACCGTTCTTCAACTCGACAACCTTCAGGTTGTTGCTCAGCGCACGGCTGAACTGCATGGATATTCCGCTGTTCAGCTTGGCGCCGGCACGGCGAAGGTCAAACGCACAAGCCAGGCCATGCGTGGCCACTTTGCGGCCGCAAAGGTTGAACCCAAGCGCAAGGTTGCGGAATTCCGCGTTGCGCCGGAAAACCTGATCAACGTGGGCGAAGAGATCACGGCAGACCATTACTTTGAAGGTCAGTTCGTGGACGTCTCGGGCACCTCGATCGGTAAAGGCTTCCAGGGTGCCATGAAGCGGCACAACTTTGGTGGTCTGCGTGCCTCGCACGGTGTGTCTGTCAGCCACCGTTCGCACGGTTCGACCGGTCAGTGTCAGGATCCGGGCAAGGTTTTCAAAGGCAAGAAGATGGCTGGTCACATGGGGTCTGCCCGCGTTACCACGCAAAACCTTCAGGTCGTGAAAACCGATGCCGATCGTGGCCTGATCATGATCAAGGGCGCCGTTCCCGGCTCCAAGGGTGGTTGGGTGACGATCAAGGATGCGGTCAAGAAACCGTTCCCCGAGAACGCGATCCTGCCGGCCGGCCTGAGATCGGCCGCCGAAGAAGCTGCGAAAGCCGCTGAAGCTGCTGCTGCCGAAGCTGCTGCTACTGAAGAAGCCGCAGCAATCGCAGCCGCTGAAGCAGAACAGGCCGCACTCGACGCCGCTGCTGCGCAAGAGGCAAGCCCCGATGCGGGTGCTGATGCCGAGAAGAAGGAAGGCGAAGAATGAAACTCGACGTCATCAAACTGGACGGCGGCACAGCCGGCTCGGTCGATCTGGGCGAAGACATCTTCGGCCTGGAACCGCGCGCGGACATCCTGCACCGCGTTGTCCGCTGGCAGCGCAACAAGGCGCAGGCCGGTACACACAAGGTGAAAACCCGGTCCGAGGTCAGCTATTCGACCAAGAAGATCTATCGCCAAAAAGGCACCGGTGGCGCCCGCCACGGTGCCCGCTCGGCACCGATCTTCCGCAAGGGTGGTATCTACAAGGGCCCGACGCCCCGTAGCCACGCCCATGACCTGCCGAAAAAGGTGCGTCAGCTTGGTCTCAAGCATGCTCTGTCCGCCAAAATGGCGGCCGGCGAGCTTGTGATCATTGATGTTGCAACCTCGAACGGCAAAACCTCGGTTCTGGCGAAGCAGTTGCGCGATCTTGGTTGGAAGCGCACGCTGATCATCGACGGGGCCGAAGTGAACGCAGAGTTCGCCAAAGCCGCGCGCAACATCGAAGGTCTTGATGTGCTGCCGTCGATGGGCGCAAATGTCTATGACATCCTCAAGCGTGACACTCTTGTGCTCACCAAAGCGGGTGTCGAAGCACTGGAGGCTCGTCTGAAATGAGCGCTAAACCGCAACATTACGATGTGATCCGCAAGCCGATCATCACCGAAAAGGCCACCATGGCCTCTGAAAACGGTGCTGTGGTGTTTGAGGTGGCAATCGACGCCAACAAACCCCAGATCAAAGAGGCCGTCGAGGCGCTCTTTGGTGTCAAGGTCAAGGCCGTCAACACCACCATCACCAAGGGCAAAGCCAAACGTTTCCGGGGCCAGCTTGGTCGCCGTAACGACGTTAAAAAGGCTTATGTGACCTTGGCCGAGGGCAACACGATCGACGTGACCACAGGTCTTTGATCGGGTGGTGGGTTAGCACCCACCCTACGGATTGAAATTCATGCCCCGGCTGCCGAAAGGTGGCCGGGGTTTTTCATGTGCGGCGATGATGGGGTTGGGGGGCCAATCCACGCTCTGTCTGGCACGTCTTGTTCAGACGTGGAAGGCGGCGTAGGCTTTGACGGGGTAGGGGGAAAAGACGAGGATCGTGTGCATGTGGTCGGTTGTTCTGATCGGCTATCAAATCCTCAAGGGGCTGTTCTTATGGTTCCGCCTATTTGCCCTGCCGGATTACCGTGTGGCTCTCGCTCAGACGTTACACCGGCACGTCGTCATACCCACGCTTGGCACTGGTCTTGGTGTCCTTGACCGCGCCTTCTGTGGCTTCGGTCATGATCTCGAACAGGCGCTGTGCCTCGGTGGTGTATTGCTCAACAGTCTTGCGGAAGAATTCCGATTGCAGCTGCATCAGCTCGGTCGGTGTCTGGCAGCGCAGCATCGCCTTCTGGGTTTCGAGATCGTTCTGAAGGCGCTCGGATACGAAGCGCGTGCTCTCGGCGATGATATCAAGCCAGAGCCTGGACGCCGCCGGATGCCCCGCGATCATGGCGGCGGAAAACGCAGAGACATCGGGCTTTTCGGCGGTGGCTTTCTTGGCAGTTTTGGTCATGGTCTTTCTCCTTTTGCCTGAGATATCGCGATCCGAAGGCCGTCATGCGCGCGGCCCAAGTGGCGATCTTTGCAAGGCGCATTCTAGACTGGATTCGCTGCTCATGAATTGATCTGTGTCGTATGATGGGAAATCGGGCAGTTGGTGCCCGCGTTTTCGTCGCCACCCCCTTGACCGCAAAGGCCGGCTCCCCTATCAGACCCCATCGGCAAGGCCCCGGATTCGTCCGGGGCTTCGCCTTTGTTCGCAAGAGCAATCCAACCGGGGACCTTTGGGGCCCTAAACCCTGCCACCTTCGGGGGGCTACAACAGCGGCGGGTCTGACCTGCTGCAAGAAAACGGAAGACAGAAAGCATGGCACTTAAGTCGTATAAGCCGACGACGCCGGGCCAGCGTGGGCTGGTGCTGATCGACCGTTCGGAACTTTGGAAAGGTCGTCCCGTCAAATCTCTTACTGAGGGTTTGTCGAAACATGGCGGTCGGAACAACACCGGACGGATCACGATGCGTCGCAAAGGCGGCGGGGCAAAACGCCTTTACCGGATCGTTGATTTCAGACGGAACAAATTCGATGTGGCGGCCACCGTCGAGCGGATCGAATATGACCCGAACCGGACCGCGTTCATCGCGTTGATCAAATATGAAGATGGCGAGCAGGCCTATATCTTGGCCCCCCAGCGTCTTGCTGTGGGTGACAAGGTTCTGGCCGGCGCCAAGGTCGACATCAAGCCGGGCAACGCAATGCCGTTCTCGGGCATGCCGATCGGTACGATCATCCACAATATCGAGCTTAAGCCCGGTAAAGGTGGTCAGATCGCACGCGCCGCAGGCACCTATGCCCAGTTCGTGGGCCGTGATGGTGGTTACGCTCAGATCCGTCTGAGCTCGGGCGAGCTTCGCTTGGTACGTCAGGAATGCATGGCCACCGTTGGTGCCGTCAGCAACCCCGACAACAGCAACCAGAATTACGGTAAAGCGGGCCGCATGCGTCACAAGGGCATCCGCCCCTCTGTGCGTGGTGTGGTTATGAACCCCATCGACCACCCGCATGGTGGTGGTGAAGGTCGTACATCGGGTGGTCGTCACCCTGTTACGCCCTGGGGTAAGCCCACAAAAGGTGCTCGTACCCGGAACAAGAACAAAGCGTCGCAAAAGCTTATTATTCGCTCGCGTCACGCCAAGAAGAAGGGACGTTAATCTATGTCTCGCTCTGTATGGAAAGGCCCCTTTGTCGATGCTTACGTGCTTAAGAAAGCCGAAGCATCGCGCGAATCCGGGCGCAATGAAGTTATCAAGATCTGGTCGCGCCGCTCGACGATCCTGCCGCAGTTTGTCGGCTTGACGTTTGGTGTCTACAACGGCCGCAAGCATATCCCAGTCAACGTCAGCGAAGACATGATCGGCCAGAAGTTCGGTGAATATTCGCCGACACGGACCTACACCGGTCACGCGGCTGACAAAAAAGCGAAGCGGAAGTAAGTCATGGGCAAGGAAAAAAACCCCCGCCGCGTGGCCGACAACGAAGCAATGGCAAAACTGCGCATGCTTCGCACCAGCCCGCAAAAACTCAACCTCGTTGCTGCGATGATCCGCGGTAAAAAGGTCGACAAAGCGCTGAACGATCTGACCTTCAGCAACAAGCGTATCGCGGCAGATGTCAAGAAATGCCTGCAATCCGCGATCGCCAACGCTGAAAACAACCACAATCTCGATGTGGATGGTCTTGTCGTTGCCGAAGCTTACGTCGGCAAGAACCTTGTGATGAAACGCGGCCGTCCGCGGGCTCGTGGCCGGTTTGGCGCTCTGCGCAAGCCGTTCTCGGAACTGACAATCAAGGTCCGTGAAATTGAGGAGCAAGCCTAATGGGTAACAAAGTCAATCCGATTGGCATGCGCCTTCAGGTCAACCGCACCTGGGACAGCCGCTGGTACGCCGATACCAAGGATTATGGTAATCTTCTGCTTGAAGATCTCGCCATGCGCAAATTCATTGGCAAAGAGTGCAAGGCCGCTGGGATCAGCCGCGTGATCATCGAACGTCCGCACAAAAAGTGCCGCGTCACGATCCACACGGCCCGCCCCGGCGTGATCATCGGCAAAAAAGGCGCCGATATCGAAGGTCTGCGCAAGAAACTGGCGGCGATGACCGACAGCGAGCTGCACCTGAACATCGTCGAGGTTCGCAAGCCCGAGCTTGACGCGGCTCTGGTCGGCGAAAGCATCGCGCAGCAGCTTGAGCGTCGTGTGTCCTTCCGTCGTGCCATGAAGCGCGCCGTGCAGAACGCAATGCGCATGGGGGCCCTTGGTATCCGGGTCAACGTTGCGGGCCGCCTTGGCGGTGCCGAGATCGCCCGTACCGAATGGTATCGCGAAGGCCGTGTGCCGCTGCACACGCTGCGTGCCGACATCGATTATGCCCCGTCCGAGGCCCTTACAGCCTATGGCATCATCGGTATCAAGGTCTGGATCTTCAAGGGTGAGATCATGGAGCACGATCCGGGTGCCCGTGACCGTAAAGCCCAGGAACTCCAAGATGGTCCCGCGCCCCGTGGCGCCGGTGGCCGCCGCTAAGGAGGAATGACAGATGCTACAACCAAAGCGCAGCAAATTCCGTAAGATGCACAAAGGCCGGATCAAGGGAGAAGCCAAAGGCGGCTCCGATCTGAACTTTGGGACTTATGGCCTCAAAGCGACCCAGCCCGAGCGTGTGACCGCACGTCAGATCGAAGCTGCTCGTCGTGCCATGACACGTCACATGAAACGTCAGGGCCGGGTCTGGATCCGGATTTTCCCGGACCTTCCCGTGACCAGCAAACCCACCGAGGTTCGGATGGGTAAAGGTAAAGGTTCAGTCGATTTCTGGGCCGCCAAGGTCAAGCCGGGCCGGATCATGTTCGAGATCGACGGTGTGTCCGAGGCCATCGCGTTCGAGGCCCTGCGCCTTGCCGCGATGAAATTGCCGATCAAGACCCGTGTCGTGGTTCGCGAGGACTGGTAAGGGCGTGGGTTTCACCCACCCTACATGAGATGGAAAAGCCCCTGCCGAGCGATTGGCGGGGGCTTTTTGCTGTGAGCGGGTCAAGCCCTCTCGCCAGGCGGGCGCCTCTGGTTTAAGACGGTGCCATGACACAGATATCCTCACTTTTCGTGACCCGCCTTTATCATGCTGCCCTGTCTGAACATGGCAAGCCGATTGACGCCGCCGAGCTTGAAGCCTCGTGCTATTCCATCGCCGAGGATGACGAGGCGGGGCAGGAGTGGTGCGAGGAAAACGGCTATCCCGGTTATACCTCTTATGCGTCGCTTACCGATCTGGGCTGGCGGTTCCCGATCTTCAAGGATCTGGTCAAGGTGCTCAACAAGCATGTTGCCGCCTTTGCCAAGGACCTTGAATTTGATCTCGACGACAAGAAGCTCAAGCTTGAGGATATCTGGATCAACATCCTGCCCGAAGGCGGAACGCATTCCAGCCATATTCACCCGCATTCCGTCATCAGCGGCACCACCTATGTGGCGATGCCCGACGGCGCAAGCGCGCTCAAACTCGAAGATCCCAGATCGGCGATGATGATGGCCGCCCCGGCGCGCCGCAAGGATGCACGCGAAGAGCTGAAGACCTTCATTTATGTCGCGCCTGAAGTGGGCGATGTCCTGCTCTGGGAGTCGTGGCTGCGCCATGAGGTGCCGATGAACATGAGTGAAGAAGACCGGATTTCGGTGAGTTTCAACTACAGTTGGGGGTGAGGGCGGCGGATCGGCGGCGCGCGTGGGTTTCACCCACCCTACATAACAAACTTATCCCTTGCCCTGTCGCGTCACCTCGCCTATAGACCCCCAATCCACGATGACCCGGAGATCTGGGGATTCGTGTGTTTGCAATTCATCCACCAGGTTTCAGGTCACCCTGTAAGAACCGACAGGGGCCGGCTGGTGTTTTGAGAAAGGAAAAGAGCATGAACGCTCAAGAGCTACGTGACAAGACCCCAGATCAACTCCGCGAAGAGCTGGTCAGCCTGAAGAAAGCGCAATTCAACCTGCGTTTCCAGGCCGCGACCGGTCAACTTGAAAACCCCGCACAGATGCGCGTTGCCCGTCGCAACGCCGCCCGTGTGTTGACCATTCTGAACGAAAAAGCCGCCAACGCGGCCGCTGAATAAGGAGCCATCCAGATGCCCAAACGTATCCTGACTGGCACCGTGACCAGCGACGCCAACGAACAAACCATAACCGTGCTGGTTGAACGCCGTTTCAAGCACCCGGTTCTGGCCAAGACGATCCGTAAGTCCAAGAAGTACCGGGCTCACGATGAAAAGAACGCTTTCAAGGTCGGCGATGCCGTTCGCATCATCGAATGCGCGCCGCGCTCGAAAACGAAACGTTGGGAGGTGCTTGAGGCGTAAGCCTCTGGCCCTTTTCGGCATAATCGAAACCCTGGGGATCAGGCACTGCATCGCCCCCCATAGGTCGGGAGAAACCAAATGATCCAGATGCAAACCAACCTGGATGTTGCTGACAACTCCGGCGCTCGCCGAGTTCAGTGCATCAAGGTTCTGGGTGGTTCCAAGCGTAAATACGCTAGCGTGGGCGACATCATTGTCGTCTCCGTCAAGGAAGCCATCCCTCGTGGTCGCGTAAAGAAAGGTGACGTCCGCAAGGCCGTCGTCGTGCGCACCGCCAAGGAAGTTCGTCGTGAAGACGGCACCGCCATCAAGTTCGACCGCAACGCCGCCGTGATCCTGAACAATGCAGGTGAGCCGGTCGGTACCCGTATCTTCGGGCCGGTTGTTCGCGAGCTGCGCTCGAAGAACTTCATGAAAATCATCTCGCTCGCCCCGGAGGTGCTGTAAGATGGCTGCTAAACTGAAAAAAGGCGACACCGTTGTCGTTCTGGCCGGTAAAGACAAAGGCCAGA
>JAVVFB010000166.1:0-7868 GCA_032251095.1 Roseovarius sp.
GGCATATTTGTCGAGCGGGCCAAACGGCGAAAGCTCGCTGAACATCACCATCTGCGTCCAGGGAAACCGCGCCATAAGAACGTCAAGACGGTGCATCATGCCGTCGACATTGGATTGCAGGGCGTTGACGTACATCTGGACGCCGGCGATTGCGAAAGGGGTCATGGTGTCAGCTCTCCGTGCTGGCAGAGCGGCCCGGATCGGGCGCAAGGATTCTCTGCTTTGGCCACCTATTACGCCCTTACCACCAGAACGGAAACAGGCGATCTGCGCACGATTCTATCAGCATTGGAGCCGACAAGAAACTCGCGAACCCGGTCGGGCTTGGGTGAGGCCATGATCACCAGATCACAGTTGATTTCATCAATAACCTTGAGAACTTTCCTATGAATTTTACCGAACGCCAGGTGTTGCTTTACATCCACATCTTCGGGGACCTCGGCGTTCACCAGCGTATTGAGTGCCTGGCTTGCGGCGGCGACGGCCTTGACCTCGAAATCCTCGGGGAAGAACCCTTCGACAAGCGGCGTGCCCATGTCGGGGACAACCGACATGACATGCAACTTGCCCTTTGAGGCACGCACAAGTTCGACGGCCTGTGGCAGGGCCATTTTCCAAGAGGCCGGCGTGTTTAGATCAATCGTGAGCAGGACTGTTTTGAACATGTTCTCTCTCCTCAGGCGGCGGCAGATTTACGCGGCGCGCGCGCGTTGCGGCCCCGCTGAAGGAACACCACAAGGCCCAAGAGCAAGAGCGCGGGAATGAACATCAGGTATTTGCTTGGCTGGTTGATCGGGCGCAGGACGCGCAACACTTCCTGATCCCAGTCAAGCCCGGCGGTTTCCGCCGCACTGCCAAAGGCCACATCGTCGATGATCATGGTGCCGCCGTCGTCGCGGAAGGCAAGGCCGGCCTTTTCAAGGCGCTCTTCGCCGGTTGCACCCTCCTGGATGTTCAGCACCGCAACAAACTCGATCGGATCACCAAGGTCATTCACCCCCGCCACGCGAAGCCGCAGGTCTTTGCCCACCGGCGTTGCCAAGGCAGCGGCGGCGATCTCGGTCGGGTTTTCCTCGCTATAGGGCGCCGAAACCATGTCCATCCAGAACCCCGGACGGAACAGGGTGAAGGCAATCAACAACAGGGCAAGCGTTTCGTAAATGCGGTTCTTGGCAAGGAACCAGCCCTGGGTCGCCGCCGCGAACAACAGCATGGCGATCGTCGCGACGATAAAGACGAATATCCCCTGCACCCATGTCACATTGATCAACAGCAATTCGGTGTTGAAGATGAACAGGAACGGCAGGGCGGCCGTGCGCAGCGAATAAAAGAACGCCACGACCCCGGTCTTGATCGGATCACCCCCCGAGACGGCGGCGGCGGCAAAGCTTGCAAGGCCGACGGGCGGCGTTACATCGGCCATGATCCCGAAATAGAACACAAAGAGATGCACAGCGATCAGCGGCACGATAAGGCCGTTCTGCTGGCCAAGTGTCACGATGACCGGGGCCAAAAGCGCCGACACCACGATATAGTTCGCCGTGGTCGGAAGACCCATGCCAAGGATCAGCGACAGGACCGCAGTGAGGAACAGGATGGCAAGGATATTGCCGCCCGACAGCACCTCGACCACATCGGCCAGCGCCGAACCGACGCCGGTCTGGCTGACGGCGCCGACGATGATACCGGCCGTCGCGGTGGCGATGCCGATGCCGATCATGTTGCGCGCGCCGGTTTCAAGCCCGTCGATCAGATCCTTGACGCCATGTTGAACGGCAGCGCCAAGCTTGCCCTCGCCGCGCATGATCGCGGTCAGCGGGCGTTGGGTCACCAGGATGAACACCATATAGGCCGTTGCCCAAAAGGCCGACAGCCCCGGCGACAGGCGATCCACCATCAGCGCCCAGACCAGAACCACGACCGGCAGGATGAAATGCAGCCCCGACCGGATCGTCGGCCCCGGCAGGGGAAGCGCGGTCACAGGCGCATTGGGATCGTCAAGCTCAAGCGGTTCTTCCTTGGAGGCAATATAAAGCAGGCCCACGTAAACCAGCGTCAGGAAGATAAAGATGATATACCCGGCCGCATTCGGGAACGCCGGGCGGATCCAGCCCATGCCGTAATAAACCGCAAAGGAAATTGCACAGATCGCGGCCGTGTTGAAGGCGATGCCGACCAGACGCTGAACAATGGGCTTGGGCGTGTAGGCGCGCGGAAGGCCTTCCATGCCGGCCTTTAGCGCCTCAAGATGCACGATATAGACCAGTGCGATATAGCTGATCACGGCGGGCAAAAAGGCGTGTTTGACCACATCGAAATAGGGAATGCCGACATATTCCACCATCAGGAACGCCGCAGCGCCCATCACCGGCGGCATGATCTGACCGTTGACCGAGCTGGCAACCTCGACAGCGCCGGCCTTTTCAGAGCTGAAGCCGACCTTCTTCATCAGTGGGATGGTAAAGGTGCCGGTGGTCACAACATTGGCAATCGACGAGCCCGAGATAAGCCCGGTCATCGCCGAAGACACCACCGCAGCCTTGGCGGGGCCGCCCTTCATGTGGCCCATCAGGCTAAAGGCCACCTGAATGAAATAGTTGCCCGCCCCTGCCCGGTCGAGCAGCGAGCCGAACAGCACGAACAGGAAGACGAAAGAGGTCGAGACACCCAAGGCGATGCCGAACACGCCCTCGGTGGTGATCCATTGATGGTTCACGATCTCCGACAGGCTGTTGCCCTTATGGGCGATGATGCCGGGCATATAGGGGCCAAGCACGGTATAGATGAGAAAGACCGAGGCCACGATCATCAAGGCGGGGCCAAGCGCGCGGCGCGTGGCCTCTAGCAAGAGCATGAGGCCGATCACCGCGACCACGAAATCCTGAAGGATCGGCGCGCCGACGCGTCCGGAAATCTCGCGGTAATAGACGTAAAGATAAAGCGCCGTCATCGCGCCGATGATGCCAAGGGCCCATTCCCAAAGCGGCACGCGGTCTTTTGGCGACCCAAGCAGAATGGCCGCCACAAGGGCAAGGGCCACAAGCGGTATCCACCACGTTACGGTGTTGTCCTTGGCGCCGACCATGAACAGAAACGCCAGCAAAAGGGGCACAACAACCCCAAGGCCAAGCTGAAACTTGGTGCGCGCCGCAGGAAAGGCCGCAAAGGCAAGGAAGATGGCAAAGGCAAGGTGGATTGACCGGCTTTCGGTGTCGTTGAAGACGCCAAAGCCGACCATGAACGGAATCGGTGAGGCAATCCAAAGCTGAAACAGCGACCAGGCAAGGGCCACGCAGGTCAGGAAGATGCCGACCGTGCCGGTTGTGCCACGCCCGCCTGTGTCAGAGGAGGCAACCAGAGCGTCCAGCTCTTCCTGCGAAAGCCCGCCACGGTTTGTCGTTTGCTGTTGGTTTGGATTGTCCGACATGTCAGTCCCCCGCGGCCCGTTTTTCGGGCGCTTGATTGCTGTGTCTCAAGATCCGGTGCGGCAAAACCCCTTTGCCGCACCGATTTTGTCAGGTGTCGTAAGGCTGCGCGCCTTACTTCCAGCCACGCTCTTTGTAATAGCGGGTCGCACCGTCATGCAGCGGCGCCGAGAGGCCGGCGCTGATCATGTCTTCTTCTTTCAGGTTCTCGAACGCCGGATGCAGGCGCTTGAAGCGGTCAAAGTTGTCGAAAACAGCCTTCACAACCTGATAGACGACTTCGTCATCGACCTTGGCCGAGGTCACGAATGTCGCCTTGACGCCAAAGGTGTTGGTGTCATTGGGCGACCCATCATACATGCCGCCGGGCACCGTGGCAGCCGCGTAGAACGGGTTATCCGCAATCAGCTTGTCGATCTCGGGGCCGGTCACCGGAACCAGAACCGCATCGACGGTCGAAACCGCCTCTTGGATCGAACCGTTGGGATGGCCGACCGTATAGATGATCGCATCGACCTTGTTATCGCCAAGCGCCGCGGCCTGTTCTGCGGGCTTAAGTTCCGAGGCGAGGGCGAAATCGTCCATCGTCCAGCCGAGCGCGTTCATCACGACCTGCATGGTGGCATACTGGCCCGAACCGGGGTTGCCGATGTTCACGCGCTTGCCCTTGAGATCGGCGAAGGTTTTGATCCCGGAATCCGCGCGCGCGATGACCGTGAAAGGCTCGCCATGCACCGAAAACACGGCACGTTCGTCCTTGAACGCCTTGCCTTCAAACTCGGAGGTGCCATTATAGGCGTGATACTGCCAGTCGGATTGGGCCACGCCCATATCCATGTCGCCCGCCATGATGGCGTTGATATTGGCGATCGAGCCACCGGTCGACGGCGCGGTACATTTGAGGTTGGTTTCCGCCGTTGTGCGGTTCACCAGACGACAGATTGACTGACCGACGACAAAGTAAACGCCGGTCTGCCCACCCGTGCCGATGGTGATGAACCGTTCCTGCGCGAAACTTGCCGTACCGGCCAACATGGCACCGGCAAAGGCAAGTGATTTGAAGAGTTTCATTATGGTCTCCCTTTGGTTTTGGTAAGATTGCCGACATGCGTTGTCGATCTCATTAATTCTGATCGTATGCCGAAACCTCGCGTGAATGCGTGTTCGCGTGTTGGGTCCGCGAGCGAAAGTGCCTGTCAGGTGGAAGGCCTTTTCATGCGGGCACGTACACGCCCTTTCCCATCCGATTGTGGTAGTCTGCACTCTTTTTGCGTCTTATCAAGAGGCTAATGATGTTTATTATTTTGATCACGTCCGTTATGTATCGTTAATTACCCCGTTTCCGTGGGACTGCGGCCGAGCGTTCAAATGCCTCAACCCAGACTTGAGCGCTGGACATTAATGGGCCATGTAACTTTAGGCCGTCATGGGGCGCCATGGCCGATATTTTTGACCGTTACAAACAAGGAAGCCAGATTATGAATGCCCCTTTGAGTGACGGTGAAATTCTAGAAAATATTGATATTTACGAAGATGTTAGAGAGGCCCTTGCCCAGAGGGACGGCCCCCGTCTCGATGTGCTTCTTGACAGTGTCACCATAAGCGAAGCCCTGCGCGAAGTCCTTACATTTTCACCCGAAGAACGGGATTCCCTGATCGCTTTGCTGTCGCCTGAAATGGCTTCGCAGTTGATCGGCGAAGCCCCCGTGGAACTTGCCGGCGCGCTGATTGAAGGCCAGGAAACGGCCAGAGCGGTTGAAATTTTCGACGAGCTTGGTTCGGACGTTCAGGCCGATGTTCTGGCCGAACTCGACCAGGAGGACGCCGATGCGATTCTCGCCGGGCTTGACCCGGAAGACGCCGCCGGGGTGCGCCGATTGGCCGAATATGATGCAGGTACGGCCGGTGGTCTGATGCTTGCCGATGCCTTTCAGTTCCGCCCGAACCAGACGGTTGGCGCGGTTTTGCGCAGCCTTGCCAGCGACGACGAAGACCTTGAGCGTTACCACGGGCAACACCCCTATATCGTCGATGAGAACGGTCATCCGGTCGGCGTTGTGTCCCTGCGCGGGCTGTTGACGGCCAAGCGCAGTGCCAAGCTTGAAGACATCATGGTGACGCCGCTCACGGTGGATGCGCAGGCCTCGCTTGATACGCTTCAGGACCTGTTCAACGACCATGATTTCCTTGGGTTTCCGGTCGTGGACGACGCCAGGACCCTGGTCGGGGTGATCTCTCGCACCGCGGTTGATGCCGCCATTCTTGCGCGCGCCGAGGGCGATAACCTGCGCCTGCAAGGGATCGTCGGGGACGAGCTTCGCACCATGCCGCTGGCGATCCGCTCGCGTCGTCGCCTTGCTTGGTTGTCGGCGAATATCGTGCTCAACATCATCGCGGCCAGCGTGATTTCGGCCTATGAAGAAACCCTTGCCGCCGTCATCGCCATCGCGGTTTTCCTGCCGATGGTCTCGGATATGAGCGGCTGTTCCGGCAATCAGGCGGTCGGCGTGACCATGCGCGAGCTATCGCTTGGCCTTGTGCGCCCCAGGGATGCGATGCGGGTCTGGATCAAGGAGGCCTCTGTCGGGGTGATCAACGGGATCGTGCTTGGTATTCTCATCGGGCTTGTCTGTTGGGCCTGGAAGGGAAACCCTTACCTTGGCCTTGTCATCGGCCTTGCGCTTGCTCTGAATACCCTCATTGCGGTGTCGATTGGTGGTGTCGTGCCGCTTCTTCTCAAGCGCCTCGGCCAGGACCCGGCGGTGGCCAGCGGACCGCTTTTGACAACAATCACCGATATGGCCGGGTTCTTTTTGGTTCTGAGCCTCGCGTCGCTCATGATGCCCCTGCTGTTGCAGTGATGCAAAGATTCAGACTTCCCGTTATATAGATGTGCGAAACTTGAAAGGACAACCACATGCCGAAGATAAATGAAATGGGGCGCTTTGCGGCTTTTGCCGTGTCGGGGCTTCTGGCGTTTGTGTCCCTCATCGGCCTGTTCTGGTCGGTCTGGATGCTGATTCCGCTGGTGTTTTTCGCGGGGCTGACGGCGCTTGGTATCCTTGATGTGACCCAGCACAGCCATTCGATCCTGCGCAACTATCCGGTCATCGGCCATATGCGGTTTCTGTTCGAGGGTATTCGCCCTGAAATCCGCCAATACCTGATTGAAAGCGATCAGGACGAGGAACCCTTTAGCCGCGACGCCCGCTCGCTTGTCTATCAACGTGCCAAGGGGATGGAGGACAAGCGCCCCTTTGGTACGCGCATGCGGGTCTATGATGCGGGCTATTCCTGGATCACGCATTCGGTGATGCCGAAACACCTTGAGGATACCGATTTTCGCGTGCGTATCGGCGGGCTCGACTGTGCCCAGCCCTATGATGCCTCGATCTACAACATTTCGGCGATGAGCTTTGGCGCGCTTTCGGCCAACGCCATTCTGGCGCTGAACACCGGCGCCAGGATTGGCGGCTTTGCCCATGACACCGGCGAGGGCGGGGTAAGCCGCTATCACCGCGAGGGTGGGGGCGATCTGATTTACGAGGTTGGCTCGGGCTATTTTGGCTGTCGCAACGAGGATGGCACCTTTAATGCCGACCGCTTTGCCGAACAGGCCGCAAGCCCGCAAATAAAGATGATCGAACTCAAGCTGAGCCAGGGCGCCAAACCCGGCCATGGCGGGATGTTGCCCGCCTCGAAAATCAGCCCCGAGATCGCCGAGGCGCGCGGCGTGCCGATGGGACAGGATTGCGTTTCGCCGGCCTCGCATTCCGCGTTTTCCACACCCATCGAGATGATGCAGTTTCTTGCCCTTCTGCGCGAGCGATCCGGCGGCAAGCCGGTTGGTTTCAAGCTGTGTATCGGGCACCGGCGCGAATTCATGTGCATGGTCAAGGCGATGATCGAAACCAGGTTTACCCCGGATTTCATCGTCATTGACGGCACCGAGGGCGGCACCGGCGCCGCGCCGCTGGAATTTGCCAATCATGTCGGCATGCCGATGGTCGAGGGGCTGACCTTTGTGCACAACACGCTGCGCGGTGCCGGGCTTCGTGATCAGGTCAAGCTTGGGGCGGCGGGCAAGATCGTCTCGGCCTTTGACATCGCCCGCGCGCTTGCGCTTGGGGCCGATTGGTGCAATTCGGCGCGTGGTTATATGTTTGCGATCGGTTGTATTCAGGCGCAGGCCTGTCACACCAACCATTGCCCTGTCGGTGTCGCCACCCAGGACCCGCTGCGCCAACGCGCGCTTGATCCGGTGGGCAAAAGCAAACGGGTTGCAAGCTTTCACCGCAACACGCTGGCGGCTTTGGGCGAGATGACCGGAGCGGCCGGCCTGTCCAGTCCGGGCGAGTTTTTGCCGCGTCACCTCATGATCCGGCAGAGCGATGCACAGATGGTCACCGGCGATGAGGCCTATTCGCTCCTGCCGGTCGGCTT
>JAVVFB010000167.1:0-7830 GCA_032251095.1 Roseovarius sp.
CTTGGCCTTTGCGGCCCATTCCAGCGCCTCTTGCCGGGTCTGATCAAGCGCGCCATGGGTGTTCAGCAACCCGAGCGCATGATCAAGATCGCCGTCGTGCTGATCGCCCTTTTCGATCACCCGTTTCCAGAATGCGCGCTCTTCGGCATCGGCGGCGGCAATCGCCTTGATCACCGGCAGGGTCAGCTTGCGTTCGCGAAAATCATCGCCGACATTCTTGCCTGTCGCCTTGGTATCACCCTGGTAATCCAGAAGATCATCAACGATCTGAAACGCGATCCCAAGAGCATCGCCATACTCAAACAGCGCCTTGATCTGATCCTCGGGCGCGGCGGCAATCACGCCGCCCACCTCGGTGGCCGCGGAAAACAGCGCGGCGGTCTTGCCGCGCACCACTTGCAGGTAAATATCCTCTGTCGTGGCCAGATCCCGCGCCGCCGTCAGCTGAAGCACCTCGCCCTCGGCAATCGTCGCCGAGGCATTGGCAAGGATATCAAGCACCGTCAGCGATCCGGTTTCGACCATCAATTGGAACGCGCGGGCAAAAAGGTAATCGCCGGTCAGAACGCTGGATTTGTTGTCAAAAAGCAGGTTCGCCGTGGGCCGCCCCCGCCGCTGTGCGCTTTCATCCACCACGTCGTCATGCAAAAGCGTGGCGGTGTGAATGAATTCGACCGTGGCGGCAAGATGAACGTCATATTCGCCGCCGTACCCACACAGATCCGCCGCCGCCAGCGTCAGCATCGGGCGCAGGCGCTTGCCGCCCGCCTCGACCAGATGCGCGGTCACCTGCGGAATGCGCGGCGCGTGCCGCGAGGCCATGCGCGCCCGGATCAGGGTATTGACCGCCTCCATCTTTCCCGCAAGATGCGCGGCCAGTTGTTCGTGCGGCTTGGTGGCGGCTTGATCCAATCCCATAACACTCCTGTCAACACCACTCGACAAATCGCCTTTGGTGTCCTTATGTCGGTTCCATGAAACAGCTTTTACGCACGAATGATCTGACGTCCATCGCTTTTGCGCAGGCCCTGCTTCAGGGCGAGGGTATAGACTGCTTTGAAATAGACGTAAACATGAGCAGCCTTGAGGGATCAATCGGGATTTTCCCGCGCCGCCTTATGGTGGCGGATGGCGATTACGATGCGGCGCGCGTGGCGCTTCTTGACAATGGGTTCGACCTTGAGGCGTGAGCCGTTTGACGAGGCCGACCTAAGCCATGATGCGTTTCTTGGCGGGCGTCTTGTGATTTCCCAGCCAAAAGGCGGCTATCGTGCCGGGGTCGACCCGGTTTTGCTGGCCGCCAGCGTGCCCGCGCGTGCGGGCGACCGGGTGCTTGATCTTGGCTGTGGCGGGGGTGTTGCGGGGCTTTGCCTTGCGGCGCGTGTGCCGGGTTTGATCCTGACCGGGCTAGAGGTGCAACCGGGGTATGCCGATCTGGCGCGGCGCAATGCACGGGCCAACGACCTTGCGATTGAGGTGGTGACCGGCGATTTGTCAGACATGCCCGACGTCCTGCGCCAGCAACAATTTGACCACGTCATCGCCAACCCACCCTATTTTGATCGCCGCCAAAGCACCGCCGCACACGATATGGGCCGCGAGGTGGCGATGGGCGAGGATCTGCCTCTGGCCGATTGGGTTGGTGCGGCGGCGCGGCGGCTGGCGCAAAAAGGCAGCGTCACCTTCATTCAGCGCGCCGAACGCCTGCCTGATCTTATGGCGGCCGCGGTGATCCATTTGGGAAATCTTGAGGTCTTGCCGCTGATCCCCCGGCGCGGTCGCGCGGCGCGGCTTGTCCTGTTGCGTGGGCGCAAAGGCGGGCGGGCCGATTTTCGCCTGCAGGATGGCTGGCTCTTGCATGAGGGCCCCGAGCACGTGCAGGGCGGTGAAAAATATACCGATCCGACCGATCAAGTGCTGCGACATGCGGCATCTCTGCCTTTTCCCGGCTGATTTAACGACAATTCTATCGGAAAATCTCCGCTTATGCTGCGCGCGCAGCGTGACAGATTTGTAAAACTGTGGTGGACTGGTGGTGTTGACTTCAAACCGAAGAGGAGACGGCCCATGAGCTTGAGTTCACACATTGAGGAACTGAAGAAAAAACATATCATGCTCTCGGAACAGGTGGAGGTGGCGCAACGCGCCCCGGGCACCAGCACTTTGGAAATTGCTGAACTCAAGAAACAGAAACTGCGCCTGAAGGAAGAGATCGAAAGGCTTTCGGTTTCGGCCTGACGCTCTCGCAGTCGCATTGCCAGTCACCCCCCTGCGGGCCCCATCGGTCGGCAGGGAAGGATTGAATTTATGCGATGAGGGTTTGAGCACTCACTCTCACGGAAAAGGGCCGGTCGCATGGACCGGCCCTTTGATATTCTAACCTGCGCAAATTACGCGTTGGGTTACCCGAAGAACTGTGCGCCGTTGGCGGAAATCGTGGACCCATTGATAAAGCTGGCATCCTCGGACGCAAGGAAGGTCACACAGCGGGCGATCTCTTCTGGCTCGCCAAGGCGGCCGGCCGGGATCATGCTGATGATCGATTCGCGCACTTTCTCGGGCACGGCCATGACCATCTCGGTCGCGATATAGCCGGGGCAAACGGCGTTGGCGGTGATACCGGCGCGCGCGCCTTCTTGCGCGAGGCTGCGCACGATGCCGATGTCGCCGGCCTTGGTCGCGGCATAGTTCACCTGTGCGAACTGACCCTTTTGACCGTTGACCGAGCTGATGACGATAACGCGGCCGAATTTACGCTCGCGCATGCCGTTCCAGACCGGGTGAACCGTGTTGAAAACGCCGGTCAGGTTGGTGTCGATCACCTGATGCCACTGTTCGGGGGTCATTTTGTGGAACGGGGCATCGCGGGTAATGCCGGCATTGGCGACAACGATGTCGATCGGGCCGATTTCGGCCTCGACGCGTGCGATGCCTGCGGCACTTTCATCATAGTCGGCGACGTTCCATTTGTAGGTCTTGATGCCGGTTTCGGCGGTGAAGGCGGCGGCGGCCTCATCATTCCCGGCATAGGTTGCGGCAACGTTGTGTCCTTCGGCTTTCAGGGCTTTCGAGATGGCCGCGCCGATCCCGCGTGTTCCCCCGGTGACGAGTGCAGTTCTTGCCATGGTGTCCTCCAATCTGGCTTGGGTGTTGGTAACTTGGTTACTATTGTGTGTGCGGATGCGCAACATTATTGCGTGGTAAATTTCCTGCTAAGCAGTCAACCCTGTAAAGAAAATACTCTTGGGCTTTAAAAAAGGGGCGCCGGTTCAGGCGCCCCCTTGACTGCGAATCGCAGGTTGGCCGGTCAGGCTCAGGGGCGCTCGACGCAGAGCGCGACACCCATGCCGCCGCCGATGCAAAGCGTGGCAAGACCGCGCTTGGCGTCCCGGCGCTTCATTTCGAACAACAACGTGTTCAGAACACGACAGCCCGAGGCACCAATCGGGTGACCGATCGCAATCGCGCCGCCGTTTACGTTCACGATTGCCGGATCCCAGCCCATCTCTTTGTTGACGGCACAGGCCTGTGCGGCAAAGGCTTCATTGGCTTCGACAAGATCGAGATCCTGGACCGACCAACCGGCTTTTTTCAAGGCTTTGTGGCTGGCATGGATCGGGCCTGCGCCCATGATCGAAGGGTCAAGACCGGCGGTGGCATAGGACGCAATGCGCGCAAGCGGTTCAATCCCGCGACGCTCGGCCTCGTCGGCGCTCATCAACAGGGTGGCGGCGGCCCCGTCATTCAACCCGCTGGCATTGGCGGCGGTCACGCTGCCGTCCTTGGTGAAGGCCGGGCGCAGTTTTTGCATGGCTTCCATGGTCGCGCCGTGGCGGATGTATTCGTCTTTATCAACCACGATGTCGCCCTTGCGGGTCTTGATGGTAAAGGCGATCACCTCGTCGTCGAACTTGCCGGCCTTTTGCGCGGCTTCGGCCTTGTTCTGGCTGGCGACGGCGAATTCATCCTGCATGTCGCGGGTGATCTGCCATTTGTCGGCGACGTTCTCGGCGGTCTGACCCATGTGATAGTTGTTGAACGCATCCCAAAGCCCATCGCGGATCATCGTGTCGATATATTTCATATCGCCCATCTTGTGCCCTGCGCGCAGGTTGGCGGCATGCGGGCTGAGGGTCATGTTTTCCTGACCGCCGGCGCAGACGATGGCGGCATCGCCAAGCTGAATATGCTGAGCGCCAAGCGCCACGGCGCGAAGACCCGAGCCACAGACCTGGTTGATGCTCCAGGCAGAGCTTTCAATCGGCAGACCGGCATTGATATGCGCCTGGCGGGCGGGGTTTTGCCCCTGGGCCGCGGTCAAAACCTGGCCGAGAATGGTTTCGGATACTTCGGATTTGTCGATCCCGGCGCGGGCGACAACCTCTTCAAGAACGGCGGCACCCAGATCATGTGCGGGTGTGTTGGCGAATGCGCCGCCGAATGATCCGACAGCTGTACGGGCTGCGGATGCGATTACTACGTTGGTCATGTGTGTCCTCCACCAGGATATGCCAGAGCAGAGGGGCGCGTAGGGTGTCACAGTTGTTGTGGCGTCCGAAGCCGTCTCTGCCTTTACGTCGCGTCATATAGTAGATGCCGCATTGCGGCAACGGGCGGAGTGTCACATTCAAGCGCTGGCCTGGTCAAGGGTACTATCAAGCCAGGGTGGCCTTATCGTCGGGGCACCAAAGTAATATCCCTGAAGGCAGTCAATCCCGAGCTCCGTCAGGTAGGCGGCATCGGCCGGCTTTTCGACGCTCTCGGCGACGGTGACCATATCGAATTGCTGGCCCACACTGGTCAGGGCGGCGGTCAGCACCTGGTTGTCGGGATCATTTGCGATATCGCGGATGAACTGCCCGTCGATTTTGAGGATGTCAAAGTAGAAATCCTTGAGGTAGCGAAACGACGTATATCCGGCACCGAAATCATCCAGTGCAAAGCTGATTCCCTTGCGCTGTAACTCACTCATGAAACCAATCACCAGTTCTGGCACGAGCATCGCCGAGCTTTCAGTGATTTCCAAGATAAGCCGTTCGGCAATTGTCGGGTCCTCGCCCAGCCCGCGCTTGAGAATGCGCATCCAGCGTGAATAGCCGATAGAGCGCGCCGACATGTTGATCGCAAGCCTCAGGTCGGGATATTCCATCAACGTCTTGAGGCCCTTTTCCAAGGCCAGACAATCAACGATGCGACCGGTTTCCGTCACCTCGATGGCATTAATGAACTCACGTGCCGGGATAATCCGCCCGGTTTCATCCAGAACCCGAATCAACCCCTCGTAAAAGGCCGGTTTATTTTGCCTGCCTGCGGGCACAACGGCCTGATAGGCGAGCATGACCTGTTTATGCTGTACCGCCTGATTGACCATATCAACGACCGACCGGTCCCGCGCCTTGATGGCATAGGCGAGCGGGTTGTCATGCCCGGCCGGAACGTCGGCCCATTTATTTTTCTGCCCCATGCTGTTCTCCGAATTGACGTGCTTCACAAGCTGGGGCATTTCCATTAAATAAGGCTTAAAAACTTGATTTTAAACATATTTACGGAAATCATGGGAAATAGGCATGACTGGAATGGAAAGATGTGGCTGGGTTGGGATGGATGCGCTCTATGAGGCCTATCACGACACCGATTGGGGCGTGCCCGAATATGACAGTCGCGCGCTCTGGGAAAAGCTTATCCTCGACGGGTTTCAGGCGGGGCTGAGCTGGATCACCATCCTGCGCAAGCGAGAGAATTTTCGCGCGGCGTTTCAGGGGTTTGACCCCAATATCATCGCCACATGGGGCGAGGAGGACGTGCTGCGCCTGTTGGCTGATCCGGGCATCATCCGCCACCGCGGCAAGATCGAGGCAACGATTGGAAATGCCCGTGTCTGGCAACAGATTGAGGCCGAGGGCGGGTTTGATCGATACCTCTGGGATCATGTCGGCGGCGCCCCGATTCAAAACCACTGGCAGAACCTGTCAGAGGTGCCCACGCAAACCGATATTTCCGTAAAAATTTCCAAGGATTTGAAAAAACGTGGATTCAAATTCTGCGGGCCGACCATCGTCTATGCTTTCATGCAGGCGGTGGGCATGGTCAATGATCACCTTGTCACCTGTCCCTGTCACGCCCGGGTTGCAAGGCTTGGCCAAGCCAGGCGCAGCTGATCTGCGCCGAAAAACACCGGAAAGGTGTGTAATTCCCGCGCGAATCCTATATGTGGATCCATCCACCCCCTAACCGCGCGAATGACCATGACCCAGACTGCCCCGATCACACAGGATGTGCTGACCATCCCCCGCAAGCTTCCCGAGGGGCCGATGAACCTTGTCGGCCTGACCCGTGAACAAATGCGCGAGGTGCTGATCGCGCATGGCACGCCGGAAAAGCAGGCCAAGATGCGCGTCGGCCAAATCTGGCAGTGGATATATGGCTGGGGCGTGCGGGATTTCGCCGAAATGACCAACCTGTCCAAGGCCTTTCGCGCCGAGCTTGCCGAGAATTTCGTGATCGAAATCCCCGAGGTCGTCAGCAAGCAGGTCAGCGAAGACGGCACCCGCAAATACCTTGTCCGCATCGCTGGCGGTCATGAGGTCGAGGTCGTCTACATCCCCGAGGATAGCCGCGGTACCCTGTGCATTTCCTCTCAGGTTGGCTGTACGCTGACCTGTTCGTTCTGTCACACCGGCACGCAAAAACTGGTGCGCAACCTGACCGCCGGGGAAATCATCGGCCAAGTGATGATGGCGCGTGACGATCTGAACGAGTGGCCGGAACCGGGCGCGCCCAAGGATGAAACCCGGCTGTTGTCCAATATCGTTCTGATGGGCATGGGCGAGCCGCTTTATAATTTCGAAAATGTCCGCGACGCGATGAAGATCGCGATGGATCCTGAGGGGATTCAACTCTCGCGCCGTCGCATCACCCTGTCGACCTCGGGCGTGGTGCCGGAAATCGCCCGTACGGCACAGGAAATCGGCTGTCAGCTGGCGATTTCGTTCCATGCCACCACTGACGAGGTGCGTGACCGCCTTGTGCCGATCAACAAGAAATGGAACCTCGAGGTTCTGCTTGAGGCGCTGCGCAGCTATCCCAAGGTCAGCAACTCCGAGCGCATCACCTTTGAATATGTGATGCTCAAGGGGGTCAATGACAGCGACGCGGATGCCCACCGCCTTGTGCGTCTGATTGAGGGTATTCCGGCCAAGATCAACCTTATCCCGTTCAATGAGTGGCCCGGCGCCCCCTATGAACGGTCGTCGGGCAACCGCATCCACGCCTTTGCCGACATCATCTACAAGGCCGGCTATGCAAGCCCGATCCGCACCCCGCGTGGCGAGGATATCATGGCCGCCTGCGGTCAGCTCAAGTCAGCCACCGAACGCGCCCGCAAATCGCGGCGCGAGATCGAGGCCGATGCCGGGCTTGACGGCTAGGTCGACATAAGGTTCAGGGTCGATACCCGGTGGCCGGCCTGTTAAGGTGCCCTCTCGATTTGTGAAAGGCGACCGTATCATGCCCAAGTTTACCCCTCTGCCGCAGCCTCTGAACGCCACGGGCAATCCCCGCCTTGTCGGGGTCGAGATCGAGCTTGGCGGCTTGGATGAAGCCCGCGTCGCGCGCATTTGCGCCGACACGCTTGGTGGGGTGGCCAAGCAGGGCGACGGCCCGTTCTGGAGAATCGAAAAGAGCGAAATCGGCAAGATCGAGATTTATCTCGACGTCTTTCTGCGCAACGCCCAGCAAAGCAAGCTGCGCGATCTGGCGCTTGATCTTGGCCGCGAAGTGATCCCGGTTGAAATCGTGACCGAGCCCCTGGATCAGGCGGGCCTGCGGCGG
>JAVVFB010000168.1:0-7810 GCA_032251095.1 Roseovarius sp.
GCATTTCGAGCTATGCTATTATCAGGCCATCGAATTCGCGATTGCCCAGGGTCTCGCCACGGTCGAGGCCGGTGCGCAAGGCGAGCACAAGCTGGCGCGCGGCTATCTGCCGGTCGCTACCCATTCATTGCACTGGCTGCGCGATCCGGGCTTCGCCGAGGCCGTCGCGCATTACCTTGAGGCAGAGCGCGCGGCAGTGGACGAGGATATCGATATCCTCACCGGCTATGGCCCGTTCCGCAAAACCGATATGGAGGATCACGAATGAGCGAACACCTGAGCGAGACAGCCCGCAAGACCACGCTGACCCCGCTGCTTGAAAACGGCTGGGTGCTGGATAAAGAGCGTGATGCGATTTGCAAGGCCTACAAGTTCCGCGACTTCGTCGAGGCCTTCGGCTTTATGACCCGCGCCGCGATCTGGGCCGAGAAATGGAATCATCACCCGGAATGGTTTAATGTTTACAACATGGTAAAGGTGACCCTGACCACGCATGATGTCGGTGGGCTTAGTGCGATTGACCTCAAGCTTGCCCGCAAGATGGACGGTCTGGCCGAGTGATTGCATGGTTGCGTGTGGTGGAAATGCCATGACGCGGGCGCTGATGCTGCCCTGCGACCAAGCCGCGCGTAATATCGCGATCTACCCATGGTTTCGCTTTTGCCAAAGCCTGATCTTCTGGCAGGCGGTCTGGTTTCTCTATTTCCAGGCGCAACTCTCCGCCAGCGAGGCGATCCTGCTTTACGCGATCTATGACATCGGCACCACGGCGCTCGAGGTGCCCTCGGGCTATATGTCCGACCGGTTTGGGCGGCGCTTTACCCTTTTGGCCTCGGCTGTGGCGGGGCTTGCGGGGGCGATCTTGCTGGCGCTTGGAACTGAGTTCACGACCTTTGCACTGGCGCAGATCCTGATGGGGGCAAGCATGGCCTTCGCCTCGGGCACCGATAGCGCGATGCTCTATGAATCCCTGGTGGCCGCCGGTCGCAAATCCGAGGTCGAGCAACAGGAACTCCGCGCCTGGCGGTTTTCTTTTACCGCGCTTGCGCTGTCCGCCCTCACCGGCGGCGCCATGGCAACGCTTGCGCCGAGCGCGCCGTTTCATGCAGGCGCGCTTGCCTTTGCCGGGGTGCTCTTTCTTGCCCTGCGCTTTCACGAACCGCCCAAATCCGGCGCGTCCCTGCCCGAAGGGGCCGAGGTGCTGCGCCTGCAATCGCTGAAATCCGCGCTGACCCAGCCGGTTCTGATCTGGCTCTTTGCGCTCAGCGTGCTGATGTACGGCTTTAGCCACCTGCCCTTTGTCTTTGGCCAGCCGTTCATCCTCGCGGCCCTGAATGGCGGTGGTCACGGCGCCAATGCGCCGTTGGTCAGCGGCGCGGTATCGGCGGTGATGATGCTGATTTCGGTGCTCACGTCATTGTGGGCCCTGCGACTCCGCCGTTTTCTCGGCCTGCCCGCAATCCTTTTGCTGGCCTTCGGCATGCAGATCGCCCTGATCGGCGTTCTGGCGCTCAGCAACACCACCATCGTCATTGCAATCATGTTCCTGCGGATGGTGCCGGATTCGCTCTCGAAACCCTTCATCGCCGCGCGGGTTCAGCCGGAATTGCAGGACACCAGCCGCGCCACCTACCTGTCACTACAGAGCTTCTGCGCGCGACTCATCTTCGCTGCAACGCTCTACCTCGCCTCCTTGGGCACCGCCCGCGAGGGCCTGATGCCCTACGCTGATATCCAGCGCATCCTGGGATACTACGTTCTCGGCGGCCTGATTGTCCTGTCCGCCCTGATCATCGCCGCCCGGCGGTTGCCGATTGAGGCCGCAAGACCCTCTTCTTCTGGCTGAAAATATCCCGGGGAGTTTGAGGGGCAGCGCCCCTCATCCAACAAAAAAGAGCGACCTCTGCCGCTCTTTTCCGCAACCCTTCAAGACGGGTGTGGCTTACATCGCCGCCAAGAGCGATTCACCTGCGGTGATTTCACAGGTGCCGGGGCTTTCCTCGGCATGCAGCAAGGTCACCGTGCCATCCTCGACCAGCATCGCATAGCGCTTGGAGCGGCCATAAAGCCCGGCGGGCGGCGCGTCGAAATCCATGCCGATCGCCTTGGTGAACACGCTTTGCGGGTCCGACAGCATGCTCAGCCCGGCCTCGATCGCGCCGGTTGCCTCGCCCCAGGACTTCATCACGAAGGGGTCATTGACGCTGATACAGATGATCTCATCCACGCCTTTTTCGTCAAACTGCGCCTTGGTGCGCACAAAGCTTGGCACATGTGCCGAGTGGCAGGTCGGCGTATAGGCGCCGGGCACGGCAAAGATCACCACTTTGCGCCCTGCGGTATGTGCGCCAAGAGAGACCTCTTGCGGCCCGTCTGCGCCCAGTTGCAAAAGCATCGCATCGGGCAGTTTGTCGCCTTTCGAAAGTGTCATGGTCGCTCCTCGTCTATTAAACATGATCAACTTGGTTGTAGATATAGGCTTGGGATCGGTAAGTGACCATGAAAAATTAAGGAGAGGGCGAATGCCGGGTGTAGTAGTGATCGGGGCCGGACAGGCCGGTGCGTCGGTGGTGGCCAAGCTGCGCGCCGATGGTTTTGAAGGTGCGATCACCCTGATCGGCGACGAGCCTGTTCCGCCCTATCAACGCCCGCCCCTGTCCAAGAAATACCTGCTTGGCGAGATGGCGCTCGAGCGGCTTTACCTGCGCCCCGAGCGGTTTTACCCCGAGGCCGATATTGATCTGCGCCTTGGCTGTGCGGTGACGTCTATTGACCGCGCAACCAAAGAGGTGGTCATCGGGCAAGAGCGGCTTGGATATGACGATCTTGTGCTCGCGACCGGGTCACTTCCGCGGCGCTTGCCCGCGGCGATTGGTGGCGATCTTGGCGGTGTGCATGTGGTGCGCACCCTTGCCGACGTGGATGCCATGGCGCCCGGCTTTGTCCCCGGCGCAAGGGTCTTGATCGTCGGCGGTGGCTATATCGGGCTAGAGGCGGCGGCGGTCGCGGCCAGTCGCGGCATGCAGGTGGTTCTGGTCGAAATGGCCGAGCGCATTTTGCAGCGTGTAGCGGCCAAGGAGACCTCGGATTACTTCCGCGCCCTGCACACGCGCCATGGCGTCGACATCCGCGAGGGCATCGGGCTTGATCGGCTGTTGGGCGAGGGCCAAGTGAGCGGCGCGCGCCTCAGCGACGGGAGCGAGCTCTCGGTGGATATGGTTGTCGTCGGTGTCGGCATCACCCCCGACACGGCCTTGGCTGAGGCCGCAGGTCTGATGATCGACAACGGGGTTGCTGTCGATGAAATGGGCCGTACCAGCGATCCGTTGATCTGGGCGGTGGGCGATTGCGCCTCTTTTCCTTACAAGGGCGGCAGACTGCGGCTTGAAAGCGTACCCAATGCGATTGATATGGGTGATTGCGTGGCGGGCAACATCATGGGCAAGGACGTGTCCTATGTGCCGCGCCCGTGGTTCTGGTCGGATCAGTACGATGTCAAACTTCAGATCGCCGGGCTGAACACCGGTTATGACAGGATTGTCACCCGCAGCGCCGTAGGCGAGGATGCGGTGTCGTTCTGGTATTTCAAGGGCGCAGAGCTTTTGGCGGTGGACGCGATGAATGACCCGCGCGCCTATATGGTCGGCAAGCGGTTGATTGATGCGGGCAAAACCGCTTGTCCCGATCTGGTGGGCGACGCTGATGCCGACCTCAAGGCGCTGTTGAAGGCGTGAGGATCATCGCCGGAAAACATCGCGGCCGCGCCCTTGCCAGCGTCGGCAAAGGGGATGCCGCCGCGCATTTGCGCCCGACAAGCGACAGGGTGCGCGAAAGCCTGTTCAACGTTTTGGCGGGCGGCTATGGTGATCCGGTAAGCGGCGCGCGGGTTTTGGACATCTTTTCCGGCACTGGAGCGCTTGGCCTGGAGGCGCTGTCGCGTGGCGCCGCGATGGTCAGCTTCATCGAGGATGGCCGCAAGGCTCTGGGTATTCTGCGCGAGAATATCGCGCTCTGCCGTGCCGAGGGTGAAACCCGGATTTTCAAAGCCGACGCGCGCCGTCCGGGGGGAAACCCCGGCGCGCCACATGACCTTGTGTTTCTTGACCCGCCCTATGGCAAAGGCCTTGGCGAAGCGGCGCTTGCCGCCGCCCTCGCCGGGGGCTGGATCGCCGACGGGGCGCTGATCGTCTGGGAAGAAAGCGCTGGCATCACCCCGCCCGAAGGGCTCCAACTTGTCGAAGAGCGCAAATATGGCGATACCGTCATCCGCTTTCTGGAGCGGGTCGGCCAGGGCGCTCATCGGGCCTGACAGCCCGCCTCGCGAGGCCGCCTGCAAGGGCGGATGAGCCGCCCGCTAGCCGCGCATCAACTCGGGCAAATCCCCCGACAGCCCCGCCGCCTCGCGGATAAATCCACGGCGCAGGCCGGGCAGGGCGCCAATCGCGCCCATGCCAAGGTCGCGCGCGACGCGCAACAGCGGGTTATCGTTGGAAAACAGCCGGTTGGTAAAATCCGTCGCCAGTGCCAGCGTGGCGGTGTCGAACCGGCGCCACTGTTGATAACGCGCCAGAACATCGGCGGCGGCAAAGTCTTCGCCGCGATGGCTGGCCTCATCCAGCACCTGCGCCAGGGCGGCCACATCGCGCAGCCCGGCGTTAAGGCCTTGCCCCGCAATCGGATGCATCCCATGCGCCGCATCGCCGATCAGGGCAAGCCGCTCTGCGACGAACTGATTGGCCACGCTCAGGCTCAGCGGATAGGTGAACCGCTTGCCCGCCAGCGTGATCTGCCCAAGGAAATCGCCAAAGCGCGGGCGCAGCACCTCGATGAAATCGGCGTCTGACAAGGCGGCAAAGCGGGCGGCGGTCTCATCTGTTTCGCTCCAGACAATCGAGCTTTGATTGCCGGGCAGCGGCAGGATCGCAAGCGGCCCGTGCGGCATGAAAAACTGATGCGCGATGCCATGATGGGGCCGCTCATGCGCGATTGCCGCCACAAGGGCGGTCTGCCCATAGCCCCAGCCGGTGCGCCGGATGCCTGCACGCAAGGCGGTGCCCGATCCGCGCCCGTCCGAGCCGACGATCAGCCGCGCGCTCAGCGCCTTGCCAGAGCCAAGCGTGACGCTTGCGCCTTTGGGGCCAACCTCTTGCGCGATCACGCGGTCGCCGGACACTTGGGTGATCAAGGGTGTCTCTGCCATCGCCTCAAGCAGGGCGCGGCGCAAAAACCGATCCTCAAGCATATGGCCCATCGGGCCTTCTTCGATTTCGGCATGGTCGAAATGCAGAAAGAACGGCGCAGGTCCCTGGCCCGCGTGCCCGTCCGAGACCTTGATTTCAAGCATCGGTTGGGCGTGATCGGCGACCCGTGCCCAAATCCCGAGATTGTCCAACAGCCGCACCGAGGCCAAGGCCAGAGCATAGGCGCGCCCGTCAAAGGCGGCGGTCTTGCGCACCGGTTCGTCGAGCGCGTCGATCACCGTGCTGCGCAATCCGGCGCGCGCAAGCGCCAAGGCAAGCGCCGGGCCATTGAGCCCGCCACCAACAATCACGATATCGCTGTCATGTTCCATACCTCTCAATATGTGTGCCGGGGCGGGATTGTCCATGCGCCGCTCTGCCGCTACCAATGATTTTTGAACGCAACGCGAGATGGGGGATAGGCAATGCAAGACTGGCTAAAGATGACAGCAGGCGATCTGGGGCGCGGTATCGGGCGCGGCGAAATCGACCCGCAGGCCCTGACCGAGACCTATCTTGCGGCGATCAACGCCCACCCGGCGCGCGACCGGATCTATAGCGCGGTGACCGAGAGGCGCGCCCGCGCCGAGGCCGAGGCCGCCGCCACACGCGCCGCCGCCGGGCAGCGCCTTGGGGTGCTGGACGGTGTGCCGATCAGCTGGAAAGACCTGTTTGACAGCGCGGGCGTCGCCACCGAGGCTGGCAGCGCCCTGTTGGAGGGGCGCGTGCCCGAGCGTGACGCCGAAGTCTTGCGCAATGGCACGGCGGCGGGGCTTGTCTGTCTTGGCAAGACCCATATGAGCGAGTTGGCGTTTTCCGGGCTTGGCCTTAACCCAATGACCGCAACGCCGCCTTGCGTGAATGACGCGGGCGCGGTGCCGGGGGGGTCATCCTCGGGGGCGGCGGCCAGTGTGGCCTTTGACTTGGCGGCTTGCGCGATCGGGTCCGACACGGGCGGTTCGGTGCGCATTCCCTCGGCCTGGAACGATCTGGTGGGGTTGAAAACCACCGCCGGGCGGGTGTCGCTTGCGGGAGTTGTGCCGCTTTGTGCCAAGTTTGACACAGTCGGCCCGCTGGCGCGTTCGGTCGAGGATGCGGCGCTGATGCTGGCGGCGCTTGAGGGCGGCAAGCCCGCCGATTTGCGCGGGGCGCGTCTTGAGGGGCTTCGCTTTGCCGCCTTGCAGACGGTGGTCCTGGATGACATGCGCCCCGAACCGGGCGCTGCCTATGAGGCCGCCATCGCGCGTTTGCGCGAGGCGGGGGCGGTGGTTGAGGAAATCGAGGCCCCCGAGGTGACGCAGGCGATGCCGCTTTCGGCGGCGCTTTTCACCGGCGAGGCCTATGGCATCTGGCGCGAGGTGATCGAGGCCGCGCCCGAAAAGATGTTCGCCCCGATCCTTGAGCGCTTTCGCGGTGGCAAAGAGGTGAGCAGCGCCGATTACGTGGCCGGTTGGCGGATGCTTGACGGATTGCGCCGCGATTGGGCGGCGCGGGTGGCGGGGTATGACGCGGTGATCATGCCCTCGGCCCCGAACCTGCCGCCCAATGCCGAGCGGCTGATGAGCGACGCGGCCTATTACGTCATCGAGAACCTGTTGACCCTGCGCAACACGCGGGTGGGCAACCTGATGGGGGTTTGCGCCGTGACATTGCCCACGGGCCAGCCGAGTTGCGGGATCATGTTCTGTGGCAAGGCCTTTCAGGAAGAGCGGCTTTTGCGTGTGGCCAAGGCCGCCGAAGACGCCTTGGCCTGAGGCGCGCGGGGCAAGGCAGGAACGCCTCCGGCGGGAGTATTTTTGGAAAGATGAAAGTGCGGGCGTGGGCATTCCTGCCAAAATGCCACAATTCGTCTGTCAAGGTATTGGTTTTGCTGGACCTGAAGCCGGGGCTTGGGTAGATTCGGGTTTAAATGGGGCGATAACGATCCCAATCTTTGAGGCAGTATCAGATGTTTCCCGAGCGGTTTTCGAACCTTCCGGCCTATGCGTTTCCGCGCCTGCGGAGCTTGTTGGACGCCCATGCGCCCGGCGGCGAAGCCTTGCATATGACGATTGGCGAGCCCAAGCACGATTTCCCGCGCTGGATTGTCGATATCATTGCAGAGCACGCAGATGGTTTTGGTAACTACCCGGTCAACGAGGGCATGCCGTCGCTTTTGGAGGCGATGAGCGGTTGGGTCGCGCGTCGCTATGGCGTTGATCTTGCAGCAGATACCCGGATCATGGCATTGAACGGCACGCGCGAGGGGCTTTATAATGCGATGATGGCGCTGTGCCCGGAAACCAAGGCAGGCAAGCGGCCTGTGGTTCTGGTGCCGAACCCGTTTTACCAAGTTTACATGGTTGCCGCGCTGAGCGTGGGCGCAGAGCCGGTGTTTTTGAATGCCACCCGCGAGACCGGGTATCTGCCTGATTTTACAAGCTTGTCGGAAGAGGTTCTGAACCGGGTGACGGTTGCATATCTGTGTTCGCCGAGCAACCCGCAGGGCGCGGTGGCGAGCCGCCAGTATTGGGCCGATCTTGTCACTTTGGCGGAAAAGTATGATTTCCGCATCTTTGCCGATGAATGCT
>JAVVFB010000169.1:0-7810 GCA_032251095.1 Roseovarius sp.
GGCATGGGCCTTGCGCGCGCGGGTCACCTCGATCAGGGCCACGATTTTGCGCGCCAGCATGTTCTCAAGCAGGCGCATTTCCTCGGCGGATTGCTTGAGAACGCTTTTCGCCCCCTCGCTGCGCTTGACAAAATCCTCCTGCCGGGCCTTCAAAAGCGCACGCTCCGAGGCGATCATATCGGCCGCGCGCGCACCAAGATCGCCGGGCGCGTTGAAATCAAACTGCCCGGAAAGCTCGGCCTCAAGACGCAGGCGGCGCACCTCAAGCGCGGCAATCTGATCGCTCAGATCGACAACCGCGCTTTCAAATTGGGTGTCGTGAAGGCGCGCAAGGATATCACCGCGCGCCACCACATCGCCCTCCTGCACCAAAAGCTCGGACAGAATACCGCCTTCAAGGTTCTGGATGATCTGCGGGCGCGAGGTGGAAATGAACTCGCCCTGCGCGCGCACGATCTCATCGATCCAGGCAAAGGCCGCCCAGAGGATGAACGCCCAGACCGTCAGCGCACAAAGCCACACCGTCAGGCTTGGCCCGCGCAGCCGGTCATTGAGCTCGGCCAGAATGCCGGCGGTGGTGCGGGGGGCGGCACTGCTCATATCACGCTCCTCCCTGCCCGTTGGCTCCGGCCTGCGCCAGATGCGCAAGCACCTGATCGCGCGGCCCGTCCACCGCCATGCGCCCGGCCTGAAGGATCAGGGTGCGGCTGGTCAGCGACAGGATCGGCATGCGATGCGTGGCGATGATCGCCGTACGCCCCTTGAGCCATGTTTCAAGGCGGCTCACCAGTGTGCGTTCAAGCGTCTGGTCAAGCGCCGCCGTCGGTTCATCCAGCAGGCAGATTTTTGGGTCCTGAAGCCAGAGCCGCGCCCAGCCGATGCTTTGCCGCTGGCCCTGGCTCAGCCCGTGCCCGCCGTCGAGAATTTCAAGGTCAAGCCCTTTGGGATGGCTTTTCACGAACGGCCCCAGACCGGCAAAATCAAGCGCCTGCATCAACCGGCCATCGTCACGTTCCAGCAGCGTCAGGTTCAGGTTCTCGCGCAGGCTGCCGGTAAACAGGCGCACGTCCTGGCCCAGATAGCCGATCAGACGGCGCAAATCGCGCGGGGCGATCTGGCCCATGTCGGTGCCATCCAGCAAAACCCGGCCCTTGCTTGGCGCATAAAGCCCCGACAAGAGCTTGAGAAAGGTCGATTTGCCCGAGCCATTGGTGCCCAGCACCGCCACCGCCTGCCCCGGCTGAATGGCAAGCCCGGCGATATCCAGAACTGGCGCCGCACCCTCGTCATAGGTGAATTGCACCTCGCGAAGCTCGAACCCGCCGTCGATCTGTTCACGGCGCAGATAGCTGCGGTCTTCTTCTTCATCCTGCTTGGCAAGCGCGATCGTATCAAGCCCGTTCAGGGCGGATTTGACATTGCCCCAGCGGGCCAGCGTGCCGCTCAACTGGGTCAGCGGGCCAAGCGTGCGGCTGGTCAGAATACCGACCGCGATGATCGAACCGACGGTGAATTCCCCGGCAAAGACAAGATAGGTGCCAAGGATCACGGCGGCGATATAGGTCGCCTGCTGCACGCCCTGCGCCCAGAATGTCAGCGCCGAGCCAAGGCGGCGCTGTTCGCTGGATTTAAGCGCCTGAAGCGCAGTGAGATCGCCCCAGAGGCGGCGAAACCGGTCCTCGGCGCGCTGTGTCTTGAGGGTATCAAGCTCAAAGATCGCCTCGTTCAGAAGCCGCGCACTGCGCGCGCCCGCCCCCTGCATATCCTGCGTGAGCCGCATCATCCGCTTTTGCAACAAAAACCCCGGCACAACCATGATGATGCCGCCCGCGATCAAGACCCAGACCACATTGCCCGCAATCGACGCGACCAGCGCCAGAAACACCACGATGAACGGCAAATCGGTCAGCGTGCCGATGGTCGATGCGGTGAAAAACTCGCGCACCGAGCCGAATTCGCGCATCGCGCTAAACAGGTTCGAGGGGCTCTTGCTGGCCAATTCGGATCGCATGCCAAGCAGACGATCCATCAGGATCTTCTGTACGTTCAACTCGATCTGGCGCCCCGCGCCATCCATAATCTGCGCCCGCGCGATCTTGAGGCCGGCCTCCATCACCAGCGCAAGGCCGGCGCCGGCGGCCAGCACCCAGAGCGTCGCCTCGGATTGATGCGGGATCACCCGATCATAGACCTGAAGCGCGAAAAGCGCGACCGCGACGGCCAGAATATTGGCCACGAATGACCCAAGCGTGACCTCGGCGATGTGACGCTGAAACCCGGCAAATTGCGACCAGAACCAATGCGCCTTGGCATCCGGCAGGTCATGCGCACGGCTCAACCTTTGCAAAGGCACTTCGGCGCGCACGATCATGCCGGTGAAAAACGGCTCGAATTCGTCCACCGGCACATCGGTGCGATTATCGGTGCAGGTGGTGTCGTAAATCACCAGCGTGTCGCGCTCCTGGCCGAGCACAAGCACGAATTGCCCGCTGGTCATCTGCGCAAGGGCCGGCCAGTGGTCGGGATGCGCATGGGCGACGGTTTCAACCCGCGAGATCAGCCCCACCGCCTCCAGCCCATCGGCCAGGGACTGGGGTTGCGGCGAGTCATTGGCCGGACCGGCCGCATCGCTGGCGATCATCGCCTCAAGGATATCGCGCGCCATCACCTCGACACCAAGATGCGCGGCATAACTCGCGCCAAGCTTGGCCCGCGCCTCGGCCCGTGCACCGAACCGCGAGGCCACCGTCGCCTCGCCAGCCCCCTCGGTGGCCGCCCGACGCAGGGCCGCGCCTTTGGTGCCGCTGGTGATGGTCAGGGCGATCGGCGCTTTGCTCAAATCCGGCTCCCGTCGGCCAAAAGACCAAGCTGACGGGCAATTTCAAGCCGTGCGAGGGCCAGGTCGTATTTCAGAGCAACCGCGCGGGTCTGGCGTTCGGCGAAGGTTTCATAGACGCCGACCACATCCATTACCTGACGTTGGCCGAATTCATATTGTTCCTGGAAAAGGTCAAGGTTCGCCTTGGCCGCCGCCGTAAGCGCGCTTGCCTCGCCAACTTGGCGCGACAGGGCCGTCAGGCGTGCCTGAAGCCTTTGCAGGATGCGGTTGCTGTCTTCTTCGGCTTGCGTCACGCGGCGGCTTGCGGCCTCTTTCTCGGCCTCGATGGCGCGCATCTCGGCGCCGGTGCCCAGACCCAAAAGCTGTTCCGAACGCAGGTTGAGGCCGATCCCGCTGCCATTCTTGCCAAGGGTGCCCCCGGCGGTCACACCCGGCAAAAGCCCGGCGCGCGCCACGACCGCACCGGCCACGTCGCGCTCTTTCTCGGCCTCGGCCTTGAGGACATCCAGAGGCGCCGCGTCCGTCACCGAAACCGGCACTTCGCTCAGGCCCTTGACCGCGTCAAGCGGGCGCGCGGACATGGCGTTAAGCTCGGCAAGCGCGGTGGTCTCGGCCTCGGTCTGCGCGGCCAGGGTGGCGCGGATTTCCGACAGCTTCTGACCCAGAATATTAAGGTCGGACATATCCGAAACGCCACCTTTGACGCGCTCGGACATGATCCATTCAAACTTGGTCATATCGGCAAGTGTGCGGGTTTCAAGCGCGACGCGTTCGCGCGCCTCGGCCGCATCAAGATAGAGCGACAGACCGCTTAGAACCCGCCCGTTGACATCATCGGCCAGCGTCACGGCGGCGACCTCGACATCGGCCTTGGCAAAGGCGCGCTCGGCCTTTTTGCGGCCATTGTCAAACAGCACCTGCTCGACAATCAGTTGCGAAACGATATCGCTCAGGCTGGTGAGGCTGACATTCGGGCCGATGCGCGGCAACCAGTTTTTCGACGCCGCCTCGGCGCGCAAGCGCGCGCTCAGCAGGTCGGCCTCGGCGCTGCGGCTATAGGCGCCAAGCACGGCGGTCGCCACCTGATCAAAGCTGCCACCATCAGGCAGGACGCTGCGGCGCTCCTGAAGCGCGGTGATGATCGGGGCATTGGCGGATTCCTTTTGCCGCGCCACCTGATCGGGGCGCGCGCCTGCATCCGAATTGAAGCGCGACACGCCGTCTTCGTCGCCCGCCCCCGACAGGCATCCTGCCAGAAAGAAACACGCGGTGCCCGCCGCCAGCCAATGTGCTGATCTTTGCCCCATGGTCCGCCCTCTTATCGAGTTGGTCTTATTGGAGGCGCACACGCAGGTGTCGAGCGCGCCCCGGTCTTAGCCTCAGGTTACGATCTGGATGTCGTCATCCACCACCAGCGTGGCATCATTGCCAAGGGTGTAGATGTCGTAGGCCTGACCGTCGATCTGGGTGCTGCCCGCCGATTGCGCGCCCGTGATGGTCAGGCGATCATCGCCGCCACCCTGGACCAGAACCGTATCGCTATTGCCCGACAGCGCCAGAACCTGTTCTTCGCTCAGCGTAAGCTGGGCCTGATCGCCAAAGCGCAGGTCGATGGTTTCGATGTCGAATGCGGCCAGGTTCGGGTTGGCGATATTGACCACCGAGGTGCTGGTTTCATCCAGCACCACATAGGTGCTTGCAGCATTGCCACCGGCATCGGTCGCGGTCACCACAAGTTGCGAGCCATCCGACACCGGCGCGATGCCACCGGCAGTGTTGAGAAAGAAATAATCCGTCTCGCCGGTAAAGGCATTGGCCTGTTCACCAAGCGACAGCTCTTGAACAGTGCCGCCCGCATCAACCTGATGAATGCTGATATCGTCTTCGGTGGTTTCCACGGTGGCATTGCGATAGCCGTCACCCTGGCGGAAATAACCGACAATACCGGGGGTATCAGGCGCCACCATGTCATAGTTCAGCGTCTCAATGATCTGATCGGTGTTGCCCGCCCAATCGGTGGCGTTGACCACCATCTGCGCGCTGCCTTCATCGCGTGGGATATCGCCTTGCGGGATGGTCAACGTCCAATTGCCCGCGCCGTCCACAACCGCGTCATAGCTGCGACCGAAGACGTCGATGCTTGCGCTTGATCCGGCCTCGACACGACCCGAGAGCACAAGCCCGCCCTGCGCCTCGGCGATATTGACCACGTTGTCCGACGTGATCGGCCCCTGAAGCGACAGCTCATCGACGAAGGTGTCAATCTGAACCGTTTGCTCAAGGAAGGCCGGGTTGCCCGCAGGGTCGATTACATCCACCCGAAGATCGGCAAAGCGTTGACCCGAGGCAATCTCGTTGGCGCCAAACACGGCGACCCAGTTGCCGTTGGGGTCAACGGTGGCGTCATGTTCAACCCCGTCGATGGTGACCTTGACCTGCGAGCCCTGCTCGATCGTGCCGGTGACGTTAAAGCCGCCGGTGGCCACATCGTTGTTGATCACATCGCGCCCATCGGCGGTGATCGCAAGATTGAGATCATTGAGGTTGAGGTTATCAACCTGCGTATCCACACGCACCGTCGCCTCGACTGCGGTCGGGTTGCCGGCGGCATCCTCGGTATAGGCCGTGACCAGCGGGGTATGGGTGCCGCGGGTGATTTCCTGACTTCTGTAAAGGCTCTGCCACTGACCGCTATTATTGGCCACAGCGGTATGCTCGACACCGTCAAGCGTAACAGTGACCCGCGCGCCGCGATCGGCGGTGCCGGTGACCAGAACGCCGGCATTTGCCTCGGCGCCGTTGATCACGCCATCGCCGCCAATGCTGGCCGAGTTCAGCGTAAGACTGCCCGCTTCGGTATCGACCGTGATCGTCTGGCGCAGTTCGGTCGAGGTATTGTTGGCCGCATCGGTCGCAATCGCAACCACATCGGCGCTATAGGTGCCTGCCGGAATTTGCGCGCCGGTAAAGGACGCGGTCCAGCTTCCGTCTGCGTGGACAATCGCATCGACCTCAGCCCCGCGGAAGGTCAGCACCACGCGCGAACCCGGCTCGACCTGCCCGCTCATGGTAAAGCCGCCGCCCTGTTCGGCCGCGTTGATCACGGAATCGTCGCCACCGGCATTGCCCGACATCGCAAAGTCGCGCACTTCGGTGTCAACCCGGAAGGTGCCGCTTGTCTGGCTCGGGTTGCCCGCCGCATCAATCGTGCTTGCGGTGACCGTGGCATCCGATTGCCCGGCCTGAATGTGGTTTGCATCGAACTGAGCGGACCAATTACCAGCGCCATCGACCACGACATCCCTGTCGACGCCACCAAGGGTGACGCGCACCGTCGCACCGGGCGTGGATGTGCCCGTGACCTGAAATCCGGCGGCCGCCTCGTCAAAGTTCACAACCCCGTCACCACCGATGGCGGCGCTGTTGATCGTGATCGGATGCGGCACCGTATCAATCGCAAGGGCATCCGTGACCGTGGTCGAGTTGCCAAAGCTGTCGGTCGCGGTGATGGTCACCTCGGACTCACGCTCGCCCCCGGCCAGATCGGCAGGATCAAAGGTGACCTTCCACTGACCATCCTCGCCGATGACGGTGGTCTGTTCCAGACCATCCACCACAACCTTGATCGCCGCGCCCGGCTCGCCCTGACCGGCGATATCGACGCCGTCGTCATAATCTTCGGCGTTGACCACGTGATCGGTGGCCACTGTGCCCTCTTCGACCGAAACCTCGGGCGGGGTGGTGTCGATCACGATCGACGGGCCATCCAGCGTGGTCTCGGTGCCGTCCGGCTCTGTGACCACGACGACGACGTCATGTTCGCCATCTTCGGGGAAGGTATCGCCTTCAAACACGACCTCCCATGCGCCATTCTCATCAATCACCGTAGTGACGGTCTGATCGCCAATCGTCACATCCACGTCTGCGCCGGGCTCGCCGCCGCCGCTGATCCCGATCGTCGGGCTTCTTGCGTCGTCGCCACCAATCGTGATGGTCCCGTCTTCGTTGACCGAAGGCGGAATGCGGGTTGCGCCGCCACCACCGCCGCCACCGCCACCGCCACCGCCGGACCCGGCACCGACCACGGCCGCCGCCGCAAGACCAGCCGCCCCGGCGCCACCAAGCCCCAGAAGGCTACCGCCGGCCAGAATACCCGCACCAAGCATCGAGACCTCGTCATCACCTCCAACCGGCGCGGTAATCTCATTGCCACTCAGGAAGATCAGATCCTCGGTCGGGCTCCATTTGCCCCACTGCTCGGTCGGACCGTATTGCGCGTAAACCGTGCCTTCAGTGCCCTCAATCAGACTGACTTCGTTCAAATAGCCATCCGCACTGATGAAAAGTCGGCTTTGCGCCGCGCCTGCATCGCTGTAATAATTGTCCAGCACGATGACCCGGCCATCAGACAGAGTGATCACAAGATCACCGCCATCCCGCGCGTAGCTCTGGAGGTCGGTCTGCCTAAGGTTTAAGGAAATTTCCTGGCCCTGATCGGCCGGTATAACCGTCGCACCACCTTGAGCCAAAACCGACCCACGCTGCGACATGCCCGCATCTGTGCGGGCGACATAATCAATCGCTTTCATAACACCACCACTTTAAGCCTCAGAACATGATACTTTGGCGCACCACTTTATTTTTCTGCCGTCTAATTACCGCTGTTTTGACACAATCGCTAGATGTTTTTGAGGTGATTCGGACAAAATGGGCATATTTGTCAGATATCTAGCGGTGTGAGGCTGAATTCACACACCCAGCCACAACTCAGGGGCGCGCAGCCCAGGTTCCACTTCGCTTTCAGCGATAACATCGCGGGAAAATTACAGCCAAAGGGCTTGACGGGCTTGGCCGTGGTCAACACAGTCGCGCAGTTTCGATAATTTCCAAACCGCCAAGGATGTCCCCCGTGCGCACCATGCTTTCCGATACCGTCGCGCTTTTGCGCGATCTGATTGCCTTTCCCACTGT
>JAVVFB010000016.1:0-25880 GCA_032251095.1 Roseovarius sp.
CGCATGATCATCGCGGACTTCGACCGCCACACCTTCGACACCACCAGCAGCTTCAGCCGTATCGGAGGAGGCTCACTGGGCGGCAAGGCGCGCGCGCTCGGCGTCGGAAAAGCCGCCCTCGGGGCCGATCAGGATGGCCCAGGGGCCGGGTGTGGCGGTGGGTGGCAGCGCGTCATGCGGGCCGACGCGCCCCTCATCGGCCCAAAGGATGCGGCGCGCGGGTTCCCAGGCGGCAAGGCTGCGCGCCAGCGGCGCGGCATCGGCCACCTCGGGCACAAAGGTGCCACCGCATTGCTCTGCGGCCTCGATGGCATGAGCCTGAAGGCGATCCTGTCGGATGCGTTCGGAATTGGTGAAATCGGTCTGCACCGGCAGGATGCGCGCGGCCCCCATCTCGGCGGCCTTTTCGACGATGAAATCGGTGCGCGCCTTCTTGATCGGCGCGAACAACAGCCAGAGATCGGGCGGATCGCGTTGGTCGCGGGTCCGCTCGTCGGCCCGGAGCAGGCCGCCTCGCTTGCCGGCCTCGGCCACGGTGGCGCGCCATTCGCCATCTGTGCCGTTGAACAGCAAAACCGCATCGCCCGCGCCCTGTCGCATCACGCCGAAAAGGTAATGCGCTTGGTCGCGGTCCAGAGGAACCGTTTGCCCTTGCCCCAAAGGGTGATCTACATAAAGCCTGATCTTTGCCGTTTTCATGAGGCCAACATATGACCGGAGACAACCAGACGCCAGAGGCCACTGGCGAGAATGCCGGACAGGTGTCCGATGCCTATCGCGGCAATTGGGTGGACCGTCTTGCCCCCGTCGCAACGCGCCCGTACCTACGCCTGGCGCGGGCCGATCGCCCGATCGGAACCTGGCTTTTGCTTTTGCCGTGCTGGTGGGGGCTGCTGCTTGCGATGCTGAGCGACGGGCGCGCGGGCTGGCATGATCTGTGGATTTTCGCGGGCTGCGCGATCGGGGCCTTCCTGATGCGCGGGGCGGGATGTACCTGGAACGATATCACCGACCGCCATATCGACGGCTCGGTGGCGCGCACCGCATCGCGGCCGATTCCCTCGGGTCAGGTCAGTGTCAGGGGCGCATTGGTCTGGCTTGCGGCGCAGGCGCTGGTGGCCTTTGGCATTCTTTTGACCTTCAACATGGCCGCGATTGCGCTTGGCGTGTTGTCGCTTTTGCCGGTTGCCGTCTATCCCTTTGCCAAGCGATTTACCTGGTGGCCGCAGGTCTTTTTAGGTCTGGCGTTCAACTGGGGCGCCTTGCTGGCCTGGACTGCCCATACCGGGCGGCTTGAAGCGCCGGCGGTGTTGCTGTACCTGGCGGGCATCGCCTGGACCTTGTTTTATGACACGATCTATGCGCATCAGGACGCCGAGGATGACGCCTTGATCGGGGTGAAATCCACCGCGCGGCTGTTTGGGGAAAATTCACCGCGCTGGCTGCGATGGTTCCTTGTGGCGGCGGTGTCGATCATGGCGATTGGGGTCATTCTGGCGGTGCCGGACGGGCGGCCACTGGCGCTTTTGGTGGCGCTCTGCGGGCCCTGGGCGATGGGCTGGCACATGCAATGGCAGATGCGCCAGCTCAAGCTTGATGACACGGCGCGGCTTTTGATGCTGTTCCGCTCGAACCGGGATGCGGGGCTTTTGCCTGTGCCGTTTTTCGCCGTCGCCCTGTTGCTGTGATTGATCTTGTTCGGTCAGCGGCCTAAAGACAAAGCCTAGGGAATAAGGACCGACCAGAACCTCATGCGATTATCCTCAGTTTTCACGATTGCCGCAGCGTTTTCCGGAGCGGCCGTTTTATGTGTGGTCGCCGCAGGTTTTTCGGTCAGCGCTATCGAAGATGGATCACGCCGCGCGGTACGCGATACGCTTGATCTGCAAGACATGGTCTGGGCCGAGGTCGATACCGATGGCTTGCAGGTGTTTCTGGCAGGCACCGCCCCGACCGAGGCCACGCGGTTCAAGGCGCTGTCTGTGGCGGGCACGGTCGTTGATGCCGCGCGGGTGATTGACCAGATGCTGGTCGAGGATGCTGCCGATATTGCGCCGCCGCGGTTTTCGATCGAGATCTTGCGCAATGACCGGGGTATTTCGCTGATCGGGTTGGTGCCAAGTGCCACTGACCGTCACAAGCTTTTGGCTGACATCGCCGAGGCCAGCGACGGCGCGCCGGTGGCGGATTTGCTGGATGCGGCGGATTACCCTTATCCGGAGACATGGCCGGATGCACTTGGCTATGCGGTGCGCTCGCTTGGCAAGCTGGAGCGCAGCAAGATTTCGGTCAGCGCCGAGCGGGTTGAAATCACCGCCATGGTTGACAGCCCCGAGGAACAACGCCGAGTGGAAACCGACCTCGCACGCAGCGCGCCTGATGGCGTGCGCCTTGCCCTCGATATCTCTGCGCCGCGTCCGGTGATCACGCCGTTCACGCTTCGGTTCCTGATCGAAGACGGGCGTGCGCGGTTCGATGCCTGTTCGGCCGATACCGACGAGGCGCGTGAGCGGATCTTGCGCGCTGCCGGGCAAGCCGGCCTGTCGGGCAAGGCCGATTGCGTGGTCGGCATGGGCGTGCCATCGCCGCAATGGGCGCGTGCGGTCGAATTGGCGATTGCCGCCGTTAGCATGCTTGAGGGCGGCAGCGTGACCTTCTCGGATGCCGATATCGCGCTCTGGGCGCCACAAGGCACACCGCAGGGACAGTTTGACGATCTGGTGGGTCAGCTTGAAGCAGATTTGCCCGAGGTTTTTGCCTTGCAGGCGACACTGCCGCCGCCGCCGAATGCCGATGCGCCGGTGGTGCCCGAATTCATCGCCACACTGTCGCCCGAGGGGCAGGTTCTGATCCGGGGCCGGGTGAACAGCGAGACCACCCGCGCCACCGTCGACAGCTTTGCCAAGGCGCGGTTTTCGTCCGATGCGGTGCATGTCACCGCGCGGGTGGCGGAGGGCCTGCCGAAGACCTGGCCGTTGCGGGTTCTGACGGCGCTTGAGACGCTGTCTTATCTATCGAACGGCGCGGTGACGGTGACGCCGGATACCCTTGCTGTGCAGGGCAATACCGGGCGCAAGACGGCAAGCGCGCAGATTGCGCAATTCCTGTCGGAAAAGCTTGGCGGGTCGGAGCAGTTTTCGATCGACGTGACCTATAAGGCGGCGCTTGATCCGGTGGCGGGCCTGCCCACCGCCGACGAGTGCGAGGCTGAAATCGCCGAGGTGCAGACCGGCCGCAAGATCAACTTCGAGCCGGGCTCGGCCACGATCGACAGTGCGGGCGCTGCAATCATGGATGACATTGCGGAAATCCTGAAGCGCTGTGGCGAGATTCGCATGGAAATCGGCGGCCATACCGACAGCCAGGGCCGCGAAGAAATGAATGAACAGCTTAGCGAACAACGCGCGCGCGCCGTTCTCAATGAATTGCGCCTGCGCCGGGTGCTGACCTCGTCGATTGATGCCAAAGGGTACGGCGAAAGCAAACCGATTGCCGATAATGCCACCGAGGGCGGTCGCGAGACAAATCGGCGCATCGAATTCCGCCTGATCCGCCCCGAGCCGGTACTCGAAGAGCAAACAGCCCTTGAAAGCCTTGAAGAACCGGTTGAAGAAGGGTCCGAGGCACAGGATCAGGAAGACACGACCGATGAACAGAACTGAGTTTATCATTGCCACCGCCATCGTCTTGTTCGTGGCGTTTTGCATGGGTTGGTTCGCGAATTGGCTGATCCATCGGTTCATCCGGGTCGCCGGGTCGGATGTGGGCGAGTTGGAGCGCATGGCGCAAGAGCTTCATGAGGCCGAGGAAACCCGCGATCAGGCGATCACCTATCTGCAGCAGCGCGAGGCCGAGCTGACCAATCAGCTTAGCCAGACCGAAGCCGAGCTTGCCGCCACGATGGATGGCTTGCGCGAGGCGCGTTACGAGGCCGAGCAGATGCGCGCGCATCTTGAAAAGATCAGCGGTCGCGCGGCGGGATAAGCGCCGGATCTTGAGTATTTTTGCCAAGAAGAACGAGGGGCCGCTGTGCCCCTTTTGCGCGTTTCAGCTTTGCGCGAAGTCAGCGATGGCGGCGCAGAGGCAATCGAGGCTGTCGGTCCAGGGGGTGGCATCGGGAAGGTGGTCGGTCATCAGCGAGAGTTCGGTGCAGGCCACCAGCAGGTGATCGGCGCCCTCGGCCTCCAGCAGCTGCGCCTCGGCGTGCAGGCGCGGGCCAAGGGCGGCGGCGGTTTCACCGGCCTTGACGGCGCGGATGATGGCGAGCAACGCAGTGTCGTCCGGCAGGGTGACCGGCGTCAGCCCATGGGCGGCAAAGGGGACCTCGAAAACACGCGCGAGCCGGGTGGCGGGCGAGGCCAGCATGCCGATGCGCCTGGCGCCCTTGGCGGCGAGCGTCGCCGCTGTCAGATCAAGCATGTTGAGGAAGGGCAGAGGCGTTGCCGCGACCACGGCGGGGGCATAGTGGTGCGCGGTGTTGCAGGGCATCGCCAGGGCAGCAGCGCCGGCGTTTTGCAGATCACGCGCCATTTGCGCCAGAACCGGGCCGGGATCGGTGCCGGTGCCCTCGATGATGGCGGCGATCCGGCTTGGAACCTGGGGGTTTTGATGCACGATCAGCGGCAGGTGATCCGCGTCATCGCGCGCAGGCACGGCGGCCAGCAGTTTCTGCATCAGGAGGATTGTCGCCTCGGGGCCCATGCCGCCAAGAATGCCTACGGTTTTCATGGGCCTAGCCAGTCGCCGTTGCGCCAAGGGGCGCGGTCAGGCGGAGATCGGCGGTGCGGGCGTGGCCCTCCATCCGCTCGGCGCGGCTCAGGCTGGCGGTGACGCGGGCCAGATCAGGCAGGGCGCGGTCATCGACCTCTTGCCAGGTGACGGTCTTGAGAAACTTGTGCACCGACAGCCCCCCGGTATAACGCGCCGCCCCCGAGGTCGGCAAAACGTGGTTCGGCCCGGCCGCCTTGTCGCCAAAGGCAACGGTGGTCTTTTCACCGAGAAACAGCGAGCCATAGGCGCGCAACCGGGTGCGCCACCAGTCAAGATCGCGGGCCTGCACATGCAGGTGTTCGGGGGCGCGTATGTCGGCAAAGCGCGCCATGTTCTCGGGGGTGTCGCAAAGCACGACCTCGCCAAGATCGGCCCAGGCGATGGCCGCAGCCGAGCGGTTCGGCTCTGGCAGATCGGCGATCAGCGACGGGATACGGTCGAGAACGGCCTTTGCGAGGGCGGGGTCGGTGGTCGCCAGCCAGACCGGCGAATTGGCGCCATGTTCGGCCTGTCCGACAAGATCTGCGGCGACGGTGTCGGCATCGGCGGCGTCATCGGCGAGGATCAGGCTATCGGTGGGGCCTGCGAACATGTCGATGCCGATGGGGCCGAACAGCTGTCGCTTGGCTTCGGCGACATAGGCATTGCCGGGGCCGACCAGAATATCGGCGGGCGGCGCGCCAAACAGGCCAAAGGCCAGGGCGGCGATGCCCTGTACCCCGCCGATGGTCAGAATGCGCGTGGCCCCGGCCAGATCCATCGCATAGAGCATCGCATCGGGAATGCCCTTGCCGTCGCAGGGCGGCGAGCAGGCGGTGATATCGGCCACGCCCGCGACCCGCGCGGTGGCGATGCTCATCAGGGCGCTGGCGATATGGCTATAGCGCCCGCCGGGCACGTAACAGCCCGCCGCGCCAAGCGGGATCTGGCGCTGACCGGCGATCAGGCCGGGGCGCAGCTCGATCTGCATGTCCTGTGCGGTGGCGCGCTGTGCCGTTGCAAAGCGCGAGATATTGTCATGCGCCCAGTTGATATCGTCCTTGAGGGGCTGTGGCACGCGCGCGCTTGCGGCGGCGATCTGATCGCGGGTCACGGTGATCGCGCCCTGCCAGCCATCAAGCGTGCGGGCGTATTCAAGCGCCACCTGCGCGCCGCCTGTGCGTAACCGCGCCAGCATCAGCTGAACGGTATCGGCCACATCTGCGGCGGTTTGGGGGGGCTGTCCGGGGGCGGTTTTCAAATAGGTCATGGGCATGGCGCGATCTCCTTACCCTATGCATGGCGTGTGCAGGGGTATCGGGCAAGCGGATTGGCGCGCGCAGCAGCGGGTTTTCTCATGGGCCGAAAGCGGATTTCGGAAATCCCGAAGGCGGCCCGCTAAAGTGTTGCCAAAAGCCCGCGCGCCGCCGCTTCGATCAAATCGAGCGTGCCGTCGAAATCGCGGGTGTAATAGGGGTCAGGCACGTGATCCATGCCCGCATCCGGCGCGTAATCGGTGAACAGGCGCAGCGGTGTCGTGTTGCCGTCCGGGCGCAGCGCCTCGATATCGCGCAGGTTCTGACCGTCCATCGCGATGATCAGATCAAAGCGGGTGAAATCATCGGCGCGAAACTGTCGCGCGCGCAGATCAGAGAGGTCAACCCCACGCGCGCGGGCGGCGTCCTGCATCGCGCCATAGGGCGGCTCGCCCACGTGCCAGCCGCCGGTGCCGGCGCTGTCGGTGTGCACATTCGGGGCAAGCGCGCGAAACACGCCTTCGGCGGCGGGCGAGCGACAGATATTGCCAAGACAGACGAAGAGGATTGCACTGGTCATCAGGGGCCCTTTCCGGCAGGTTTCATGGCGCAGGATAGGCAAGAGGGACGCAATGGAAAAGATCGTCATTCTGACAGGCGCCGGAATTTCGGCGGAAAGCGGTATCTCGACCTTTCGCGACGAAGGCGGGCTTTGGGCCAATCACGCGATCGAGGACGTGGCCACGCCCGAGGCCTTTCGGCGCGACCCTGATCTTGTGCATCGGTTCTACAATGCGCGTCGCGCGCAGGCGGTAGAGGTCGCACCGAATGCGGCGCATCTCGCCCTTGCCCGCCTTCAGGAAGGCCATGGCGGCGAGGTGGTGCTTGTCACGCAGAATGTCGATGCCCTGCACGAGGCAGCAGGCAGCGGCGCTGTCATGTACATGCATGGCGCGCTTGCCGGGGCGCTCTGCGCGCGGTGCGGGGCGCGTTGGTCGGCGCCGATGGTGATGGCGACGGATGATGCCTGTCCGGTCTGTGGTGCGGCGGCCACGCGCCCCGATATCGTCTGGTTCGGCGAAATGCCCTATGGGATGGAGGATATCTGGCCGCATCTGGAAGAGGCGGATGTGTTCGCCGCGATTGGCACCTCGGGCAATGTCTATCCGGCGGCGGCCTTTGCCCAGCATGCGGCGCGCGCGGGGGCGCATACCATTGAGCTTAACCTTGAGGCGTCACAGAATACCCGCGATTTTGCCGAGACGCGGTTGGGCCGCGCCTCGGTTATTGTGCCGGAATGGGTTGATGCCGTGCTTGGCGGTTAGAGGGTGTCGCAGTTTGAGACGCTCAAGACCGGTTCCCACTTTTGAGCAACATGCTCTAGTTGCCAGAGCCATGCATTTTGCCGTGGCCCTCTTTGGGCTTGCGGGCCGGGTCGACGGGCACATCAAGGGTGATCTCGCCGGATTTTTCAAAGACCAGCGTGAGCGGCACCGTATCGCCCATCTCAAAGCCTTTTTCGAGGCCCATGAACATCACGTGATTGCCGCCGCGCTGCAGGACAAGCGTGTCACCGGCGGGCACGACAAAGCCCTCTTCGACATGGGTCATCTTCATCACGCCCTCGGCGTTCTGGATGTGGGTGTGAAGCTGAACCAGCTTGCCCATTGGCGAGCGTGCCTCGATCAGGCGATCATCGGCATCGCCGTTGTTGTTGATCAGCATGAAGGCCGCGCCGGTCTTGGCCGTCGGGCTTGCGCTGCGGGCATAGGCATCCATGACGTCGATGTCCTGGGCAAGGGCCGGAAGGCCAAGGGCGGTGACGGCAAGCGCCGCAAGCAGGGTGGATTTGAGGGACATTTCGCCTCTCCTTTTGTACGTTGGGTTCGGGTTGGAAACGGGATCGCTCAGGCGCGGGACGGCGGCGCGCGCGCCTGGAACGGCGCAGGTGCGGCGCTCACGATGTCCAACCTAGGGTCTAAAAGGGCAAGCGCCGCGTTGGTTGCCGTTCGCGGCGCATCAGGCGCGGTGGTTGCAATCGTGTCAAACAGGCCAAGCGCGCAATCCGGGCAGATATGCACCGCGCCGGTCGGCCTGCCCTCGGAGTCGACGAGAACCGTCACCGGCCCGGTTCCGGTGCAAAGCACCATCGTGCCAATGGGGGCCGGTGCGCCGCGCGCCACCGCCATCGTCTGGCTTGTCAGGGCCAGCAGAGCGCAAAGGCAGAGGGCCAATATGGGGCGAAGCGGTGTCATCATATCATGATATAGGGGGTGCCAGCGGACAAGGCCAAGCGACAAAAGGAAACAGCCCCGCCGCATAGGGGCAGGGCTGTTTCAGAATTTTCCGTCAGAACGCGTTGCCTCAAGCTGCGGCGCTGGCCTGTGCTTTGGCAATCTCTTTCTTGACCTTCAGCGCCGAGGCCGACAGTTCGTCGTCTTTGGCCTTGGCAAGAAAGGCGTCAAGCCCACCCCGGTGATCAACACTGCGCAGAGCGGCGGCCGTGATCCGGAGCTTGATGCCACGGTTCAGGGTTTCGGATTGCAGGGTCACATCATTGAGGTTCGGCAGAAACCGACGACGTGTTTTGTTGTTTGCATGGCTGTTGTTATTGCCAGACATGGGGCCTATTCCGGTCAGTTCGCAGCGGCGCGACATGGGTTCATCCTCGTCTTGGGTCCAGGGCGCGTCGTGGCCCTTCTACAATATAACAGGGCACCGCCAACGGCAGCGCCCGAATTCCGTTTGGGGTCTTTAGGCCCAAAGCATCGGGGCGTCAAGGGATTCGACGCGTAAAGTGAGCGCGCTTTGCGCGTATGCCTTGAGGCAGGCGCGAACAGGGCGACGTTGCAGCTTTCTGATATCAGTATACCATGCCAGGACACAATCGAGGAGATCCGATCATGCACATTTTCACCAGTGACAAGCCCAGCCGTCTAGCGTCATCAGACTGGTTTACCGGGCGCGTCTGGCAGGATGTGATCATCGAAGCGCCCGAGCCCGCGCGGGTGCGTGCGCTGCGCGTGACGTTCGAGCCGGGCGCGCGCACCGCCTGGCACACCCATCCGCTGGGCCAGACATTGCATGTGGTCTTGGGTGTCGGGCTTGTCGGGCTGCGCGGGGCCGCGCCGCGGGTGATCCGCGCCGGGGATACGGTCTGGATCCCGCCCGGTGAAGAGCATTGGCACGGCGCCACCCCGGACACCATGATGTGCCATCTGGCGATCCAGGAATCGCTTGATGGTTCGGTGGCCGACTGGCTTGAGCATGTGAGCGACGAGGATTTCGCGCGCGCCCCCGACTAGGCCCGCGCGGCGCTAGAGCATGTTGCTCAAAAGTGGGAACCGGTTTTGAGCGATCCGAAGATGCGACATGCGCTAGCCCCGCCCGTGCGGCGCGTCAAAGTCGGGCTGCGGGTTGATCGGGATGATCCGGTTGGGATTAATCGTGTCGTGGCTATAGTGATAGTGGCGCACGATATGCCCGAAATTCACGGTCGCGGCCACGCCGGGCCATTGGTAAAGCTCGCGCAGATAGCCCCAGAGGTTGGGGTAATCCACGATCCGCTTGCGATTGCATTTGAAATGCAGGTGATAGACCAGATCAAAGCGGATCAGCGTGGTAAACAGCCGCCAGTCGGCCTCGGTCACACGCTCGCCCATCAGGTAGCGGTGTTCGCCAAGGCGGGTCTCAAGCCACTCAAGGCTGTCAAACAGCGGATGAACGGCGGCGTCATAGGCCTCTTGGGTGGTGGCAAAGCCGGATTTGTAGACACCGTTGTTGACGGTGTCGTAAATCCGCGCGTTCACCGGCTCGATCGCCTCGCGCAGGTCCTCGGGCCAGTAATCGTCGCGATTGCCGGTCAGGGCGTCAAAGGCGCTGTTGAACATGCGGATGATCTCGGATGATTCGTTTGACACGATGGTTTCGCGCTCCTTGTCCCAGAGGATCGGCACCGTCACGCGGCCGGAAATCTCGGGGTCGGCCCTAAGGTAAATGTCGCGCGCGAACGGCAAGCCATAGAGCGTATCGCCGGTCGCGCCCTCGAAATCGCTGCGAAACTCCCAGCCCTCTGACATCATGTCGGGATGCACGACCGAGACGTCGATATGATCGACAAGGCCTTTGAGGGCGCGAAAGATCAGGGTGCGATGCGCCCAGGGACAGGCCAGCGACACGTAAAGGTGATAGCGCCCCGATTGCGCGCTAAAGCCCCCCGTGCCGGATGGGCCGGCGCGCCCGTCGGCGGTGATCCAGTTGCGAAAGGTGGCTGTCGAGCGGATAAATTTACCGCCCGTCGATTCGGTGTCATACCATTCGTCTTTCCAGACGCCGTGTACCAGTTGGCCCATGTTCATGCTCCTTTATTGCAGATCAACCTAGGGGCATGGGCGTCGCACGATAAGCCGCGGCGCCGCGCAGAGGACGTGCAGGGCTGCACATGTCGCAATCAAGGCCAAGCGCGGCGTTTCTTCGTTTGCACGCCCCGGCCCGCCCGCCTATAAGCGGGGCAAGACGACGCCCGCGGATGGGCCGGAAAGGTGTGCGAACATTGGCTGACCCATGTCGGGGGCCGCTGTCGCATCGTCTGGGGCAAAGGCCCGGCTCACCCTTTTTCGGCATCGCGCGCCAGACCAAAAAGGGGACCCCCGCATGAAGTTTGCCACGATTTTGATCACCCTATTGGCGGCCACTGCTGCCCAGGCTCATCCCGGTCACATGGCCGAGGTTGCGGGCCATGGGCATTGGCTTGGGGCGGCGGCGCTTGGGGCGGCGATTGCGATTGGTCTGTGGGCCGGGCTCAAGGCGCGCAAGGATGCGGCATCTTCACGCGACGAGGCCGAAGACGAAACCGCCGACGACGAATTGCAGGAGGCATAAGGCCGATGACGAAAACCGGTGTGATGATCTGTGGCCATGGCTCTCGCAGCCAGGCGGCGGTGGACGAATTCAGCGTTCTGGCGCAAAAGCTTCCGGCTTACCTGCCTGCCGATTGGATGATGGAATACGGCTATCTCGAATTCGCCAACCCGGTGATCCGAGATGGCCTTGACCGGCTGCGCGAGGCCGGTTGCGAACGTATCCTGGCGGTGCCGGGGATGCTGTTTGCGGCGATGCATTCCAAGAATGACATCCCCACGGTTCTCAATACCTATGCCGCCAAACATGACATCGACGTGCATTACGGCCGTGAACTTGGGGTTGACCCCAAGATGATCGCAGCCGCCGGTGCGCGTATCCGCGAGGCGCTCGATCGCGCCAATGCCGAGTTGGGCGAGGTCTCGCTGCATGACACCTGCCTTGTGGTGATCGGGCGCGGGGCGTCCGATCCGGATGCCAATGGCAATGTGGCCAAGATCGCCCGGATGCTTCAGGAAGGCATCGGCTTTGGCTGGTGCGAGGTGGGCTATTCCGGGGTGACTTTCCCGCTGGTCGAGCCTTGCCTGCAACATGTGACTCGGCTTGGCTACAAGCGCGTCGTCGTGTTCCCGTATTTCCTGTTCTCGGGCATTCTGATCGACCGCATCTATGGCTTCACCGATCAGGTGGCGCGCGAACATCCGCAGATCGAATTCGTCAAGGCGGGCTATCTTGGCGATCACCCCAAGGTGCTTGAAACCTTCGCCGAGCGGATCACGGAACAGGTCGGCGCGACGCCCCCGCCCAATTGCGGCACCTGCCAGTACCGCACCCAGATCCTGGCCATCGAGGGCGAAGAGCGGCGCCAGATAACCCCCGCCGAGCGGGCCGCCATCGCCGCCGCCAAAGGTGCCGGTCATCCGGCCTTCAGCGATGTGCCGCCGCCGACCTGCGTGATGTGCAAGTACCGCACACAAGTTCTGGGCTTTGAATCCGAAGTGGGCGCCGTGCAGGAGAGCCATCATCACCATGTGGAAGGTCAGGGCGCCTCGGCTCCGGGCTCGAACGTGGCCGATTGCGCGCTGTGTGACACCTTCTGCACCGGTCTCTGCCGTCTTGAGGCCGCAATAACGCACCACCACCATGATCACGATCATCATCACCACCACGGTCACGATCATGACCATCACCACGATCATCATCACGGCCATGACCATCACCATCACGCGCCCTATCCGCATGCCGATCACCCGCATGGCCCGGAAAGCGCGCGTAAGATGAAATCCTGACCGGGGCTTTCATCGTTCCATCAATACTCCCGCCGGAGGCATCCGCCGCCGCGAAACGCAAGGTCCAAGCTGTGCGCCCCTATGAGAAAAGCCCTTCGGCGATCTATGAAATGAGCTTCGCCACCGTGCGCCGCGAAGCGCGGCTTGACCGGTTCGGGCCGGGGATGGAGGATCTGGCGATCCGGCTCATCCATGCCTGCGGCATGGTAGAGGTGGCCGACCGGCTTGATTTTTCTGCACCCGCTTTCGCGGCCGGGCAGGCGGCGCTGCGCGCCGGTGCGCCGGTGCTGTGCGATTGCGAAATGGTCGGGGCCGGGATCATCCGCCGCTATCTGCCCTGCGAGAACGAAGTGATCGTCACGCTCAATGATGCGCGCGTGCCGGGGATCGCGGGCGGCATCGGCAATACCCGCTCTGCGGCAGCGGTCGAGCTGTGGGTTGAGCGGCTCGAAGGCGCGGTCGTGGCGATCGGCAATGCGCCGACGGCCCTGTTTCACCTGTTGGAACTGCTGGATGAGGGCGCGCCAAAGCCGGCCGTGATCCTTGGCTTTCCGGTGGGCTTTGTCGGCGCCGCCGAGAGCAAGGCCGAGCTTGCCGCCAACCCGCGCGGTTGTGATTACGTCGCCCTGCGCGGTCGGCGCGGCGGCTCTGCGATAGCCTCGGCGGCCGTCAATGCCCTCGCGGCGGGCTTGCCGGAGGTGCGGACATGAGATTTTTCGGCGAAAAATCTGGGTGTGGCGAGGTTGGTCATGTCTGATCCATGGTTGCATATTGTTGGGATCGGCGAAGACGGGATGGACGGGTTGTTGCCCGCGACGCGCGCCATTGTCGAGGCGGCCGAGGTGATTGTCGGCGGCGAGCGGCATCATCAGCTCGCTGACGGGATCCGCGCCGAGCGCGTCACCTGGCCCTCGCCGTTTGACGCACTGATTGATCTGTTGCGCGCCCACAAGGGGCGTCGGGTGGTGGTTTTGGCCACCGGCGATCCGCTGTGGTTTTCGGTCGGAGCCCGGATCGGGCGGGCGATGGAGCCCGGTGAGATCGTCTATCATCCGCAACTGTCTGCGTTTCAGCTCGCTGCCGCGCGCATGGGGTGGAGCTTGCCGGATGTCGAGGCGCTGACGGTGCATGGTCGCCCTGTCGAGCAGATGATCGCCTTTATCCAGCCCGATGTGCGGCTCTTGATCCTCACCACCGGCGCCGAGACCCCCGCACAGATCGCGCGGTTTCTGTGCGAGCGCGGGTTTGGTCAGTCGCGGATGAGCGTGCTGGCCAACATGGGCGGCAAGGATGAGGCGCGCTTTGACGAGCGCGCGGAAAGCTGGGATCACGTGGTGCCGCCGTTCAACACGCTCGCGGTCGAGTGTCTGGCCGCGCCGGATGCGGCGCTTTTGCCGCGTGTGCCGGGGCTTGCGGATGACCTGTTTCAGCATGACGGCACCATGACCAAGCAAGAGGTGCGCGCCGCCACTCTGGCCAAGCTGATGCCGATGCGCGGCGCGCTTTTGTGGGATATCGGCACAGGCTGTGGATCGGTTGCGGTCGAGTGGATGCGCGGCGCGCGCTATGCGCGGGCCATCGGCATCGAGCCGCGTGCAGATCGGCGCGCCATGGCGGCGGCCAATGCGCTCGCGCTTGGGGTGCCCAAGCTTGAGCTGATCGAGGGACGCGTGCCCGAAGCGCTTGAGGGGCTTGAGCCGCCGGATGCCGTTTTCATCGGCGGCGGGCTTTCTGAGGCGGTGTTCGAGGCGGCCTGGGCCGCGTTGCGCCCTTTGGGTCGGCTGGTGTGCAATGCGGTGACGCTTGAAAGCGAGGCTTTGCTTTTGGAGTTGCACAAGCGCCATGGCGGGCAATTGGTCAAGCTTCAGGTGCATCGCGCCGAGCCGGTGGGAGGGTTGACCGGCTGGCGCCCGCTTATGCCGGTGACGCAATGGAGCCTGATCAAGCGATGACTGGCGCATTTTGGCAGGGGTCGGAATCGAGTATTTTTGGAACGCAGAAAGACGGGTCGGAGCATGGTCGGTAAGCTATATGGCGTGGGTCTTGGGCCGGGCGATCCGGAGTTGATGACGCTGCGGGCGCATCGCCTGATTTCAGAGGCGAAGGTCGTAGCCTATCCGACGCTTGCGGGCGGCGATAGCTTTGCGCGCTCGATTGCGGCGGATGTGATTGCGGACGGGGCCCGCGAAATCGTGATGGATGTGCCGATGAGCACCGCGCGAGAGCCTGCGCAAGCGGCCTATGACAAAGGGGCCGCCGAGATCGCAGCGGCGCTTGAGGCGGGTAATGATGTGGTGTGCCTCTGTGAGGGGGATCCGTTTTTTTATGGCTCGTTCATGTATCTTTTCGCGCGTCTCACCGGGCGGTTCGAGGTTGAGGTGGTGCCCGGTGTCACCTCGATCACCACTTGTGCGGCGCGTGCGGGCCTGCCGCTGGCGGCGCGCAATGAACGTCTGACCGTGCTGCCGGGACCGTTGCCCGAGGATGAATTGCGCGCCCGGATCGAGGGCGCCGAAAGCGTTGTCATCATGAAGGTCGGGCGTCACATGGCCAAGATCCGCGGTGTTATTGACGGCCTTGGCCTGACATCGCGGGCGGTTTACGTGGAACGCGCGAGCCTGCCGCAGGAGGTGGTCTGTCCGCTGGCAGAGGCGCCGGAAACGGCCCCGTATTTTTCTATGATTTTGCTCACGAAAGGGGCCGATCCATGGCTGTGAAACCTGTTGTCCTGGCGCTGAGCCGGTCGGGTGAGGACACCGCGCATCGCGTGGCCGCATTGATCGGCGCACAGGTGCATGGCCGCGACGGGCGCGTTACGCGGGCCGATGCGTTCTTTGCCAATGCTCTTGATCACGTGCGCGATCTCTTTGCTGCCGGGGTACCGGTTGTGGGGGTCTGTGCCAGTGGCATCCTCATTCGCGCGGTGGCGCCGATGTTGTCGGACAAACGGGCCGAGCCGCCGGTGGTCTCGGTCTCGGATGACGGCGCGGTGGTGGTGCCGCTTTTGGGCGGGCATCGTGGGGCAAATCGCCTTGCGGCGGAGATTGCGACAGGCCTTGGCGGCATGGCTGCGGTGACGACGGCGGGCGATGTGGCCATGGGCGTGGCGCTTGATGCGCCGCCTTTGGGGTATCGTTTGGCCAATCCTGAGGATGCCAAGGCGGCAATGGCGCTTATGCTGGCGGGCAAGGGGCTTCGCCTGACCGGCGAGGTGATCTTTGACGTTGAGGATACTGGCGGCGTGGTCGAGGTGATCGTAAGCGAGGCGCCCCAGCAAGGGGGCGAAGAGCGGCTGGTTTATCACCCGCAGCGCTTTGCGCTCGGGCTTGGCTGCGCGCGCGGCTGTGACACTGAGGAGATGTGGGCGCTTGTTTCTGACACGCTTGCAGAGGCCGGTATCGCGCCCGGTGCCGTTGCCTGCGTCGCCTCGATTGACCTCAAGGCCGATGAGGGCGCGATCAACGAGGTGGCGCGCCGCCTCGGCGTGCCGTTCCGCCTGTTCACCGCCGCCGAGCTTGAAGAACAGGCCGCGCGGCTGGCCAATCCGTCAGAGGTGGTCTTTGCCGAGGTCGGCTGTCACGGGGTTTGCGAGGGCGCGGCCCTGGCCGTTGGGGGCGATCTTGTGGTGCCCAAGCGCAAGACCGCCAATGCCACCTGCGCCCTGACCCGATGCGCGGAACCGATCACCGAGATGCCGGGGCGCGCGCGCGGGCGGCTTTCGGTGGTGGGCATCGGCCCCGGTCAGGCGACCTGGCGCACGCCCGAAGTCAGCCGCCTTGTGGCCGACGCCGACGAACTTGTCGGCTATGGCCTTTATATCGACCTGCTTGGCCCGCTTGCGGCGGGCAAGGCGCGCTCTGATTTTCCGCTTGGCGGGGAAGAGGCGCGCTGTCGCTATGCGCTGGAACAGGCGGCGCTTGGCAAGAATGTCGCGCTGGTCTGTTCCGGGGATGCCGGAATTTACGCCATGGGCGCGCTTGTGTTCGAGCTTTTGGATCGTGGCCCGGACGAGCATGGCGTGAGCGATGCCGCGCGGCGCATCGAGGTGGTCTGTTCGCCCGGCGTCTCGGCGCTTCAGGGCGCGGCGGCGCGGGCCGGGGCGCCTTTGGGGCATGATTTCTGCACCATTAGCCTTAGCGATCTTCTGACGCCGCGTGAAGATATCATTCGCCGCCTGCACGCCGCCGCAGAGGGCGATTTCGTGATCGCCTTTTACAACCCGGTCTCGAAAACCCGCCGCACCCTTCTGGCCGAGGCGCGCGATATCCTGCTTCAGCATCGCCCGGCGGATACGCCGGTGATGCTGGCAAGTTCGCTCGGGCGACCCGAGGAATATATCCGCTATCGCCGCCTTGACGCATTGGAAGTGGACGAGGTCGACATGCTGACCGTGGTTCTGATCGGGTCGAGCAATTCGCGTCTGGCACAGTTGGGCGAGGGGCCGCGCATGTTCACGCCGCGCGGCTATGCCCGCAAGATTGATGGCGATCTGGCGCAGGCGCGCGCGGTCGAAAACACAGGGAACGCATAAAGATGACGGTTTATTTTATTGGCGCGGGGCCGGGCGATCCGGAGCTTTTGACTCTCAAGGCGGCGCGGGTGATCGGCGCATGCCCTGTCTGTCTTTATGCCGGAAGCCTTGTGCCGCCGCAGGTGGTTGACTGTGCCCCCGAAGGCGCGCTGGTGATGGACACGGCACCGATGACGCTTGATGATACCCACAGCGTGATCAAGGAGGCCCATGCCAAGGGGCAGGACGTGGCGCGGGTGCATTCCGGCGATCCCTCGCTTTACGGTGCGATTGCCGAACAGATCCGCCGCCTGCGCGCCGATGGAATCGACTATCAGATCATTCCCGGCGTGCCCGCCTATGCGGCGGCGGCGGCGGCATTGGGGCAGGAATTGACGGTGCCGGAGGTGGCGCAATCCATCGTGCTGACGCGGGTGTCGATGAAATCTACCTCGATGCCCGAGGGCGAAACGCTTGAGAATTTCGCGCGCACCGGCGCGACGCTGGCGATCCATCTTGGGGTGCGCAACCTGCGTGAAATCCACCGGGTTCTGGCGCCGTACTATGGCGAGGATTGCCCGGTGGTTGTCGCCTATCGCGTCGGTTGGCCGGATCAGATGTTCATTCGCGGAACCTTGGCGGATATCCATGCCAAGGTGCGCACCGAAAAGATCACCCGCACGGCGTTGATCATGGTCGGCAAGGTGTTGGGCGAGATCAGCGATTTCACCGAAAGCGCGCTGTATGACCCGGCGGTGCCGCATGTTCTGCGCCCCAAGGTGAGTGCCAAGGCATCGGCGTAACGCACGCAGGATTTTTCGGCTTCTAAGGCGTGGGTTCGCGCATTAGGGTCTGGGCATGCAAGAGATGATGCCCAGTCCCGGCGATCCGACGACCCCCAAGCGCGTTTTGCTTTTGGGGGCGAGCGGCACCATCGGGCGCGCCACGCTTGCGGCGCTTTTGGCGCGCGGGCACGAAGTTGTGTGCCTGTTGCGCGAGGGCGGTGATCGGGGCCTTCCCACCGGGGCGACGTCTGAGATCGGCGATGTCGGCGATCCGGGCGCGCTTGCCAGGGTTTTTGGCGCCGGTCGGTTTGATGCGGTGATGTCCTGCATGGCCTCGCGCAGCGGCACGCCGCAAGATGCCTGGGCGGTGGATCATGGCGCCCATATGGCCGTGCTGGCGGCGGCAAAAGCGGCGGGCGTGGGGCAGTTCGTACTTTTGTCCGCGATCTGTGTGCAACGGCCGCTTTTGGGGTTTCAACACGCCAAGCTCGCCTTTGAGGCGGCATTGCAGGCCTCGGGGATGACCTATTGCATCCTGCGCCCGACGGCGTTTTTCAAATCCCTCTCGGGCCAGATCGCGCGTGTGCAGCAGGGCAAGCCCTATCTGTTGTTTGGCGATGGCACCCTGACCGCCTGCAAGCCGATCAGTGACGCCGATCTTGGGGCCTATCTTGCCGACTGTCTCAGTGATTCAAGTCGGCACAACCGGATTTTGCCGATTGGTGGGCCGGGCCCGGCGATCACCCCGCGCGAGCAGGGCGAAGAGATCTTTCGCCTGTTGGGGCGCGCGCCGAAATTCCGCAGCGTTCCGGTGGGGATGATGGATGCGATCATCGCCGTGCTTGGCGCCTTGGGGCGGCTGTCGCCACGCCTGCGCGACAAGGCAGAGCTGGCGCGGATCGGGCGCTATTACGCGACCGAGTCGATGTTGGTGCTGGATGCCTCACGCGGCCAGTACGACGCCGATGCCACGCCCGAAACCGGGCAGGACCGGCTGTTTGAGTATTACGCCGAGGTGATTAACGGCACGGCCAAGGTCGAGCGGGGCGATCACGCGGTGTTCTAGAGCGTGTCGCGTTCATTCACATTCGCGCAACACGCCCTAACCTATTGATTTCGCATGTTCGGATCGCTCAAAACCGGTTCCCACTTTTGAGCAACATGCTCTAGGGCGTGGGCCACTCGACAAGCGGCGCAATTGCCGCCTTGAGGCGGGCGATATCGGCCTCGGGCACCGGCAGGATCGGGCGCGGCGGTTGCGTGTCTGTGAGCGCCAGAAGATTGGTGGCGGCGTAGATCACCCGCAGGCTTGCGAATTCTTTGAACAGCGCCCAAAGCGGCGCGAAGGCGGCGTCGATCTGTGCTGCCCTGTCGGTCTCACGGGCTTGCGCGGCGCGGGTCATGGCCAGGGCCAGCAAAAGACCCGCAACGACGCTGAACCCAGCTATCGACACCCGCCGCACCGCCGCGCGCCACGGGGGCCCGAAGTGCGCCGGTTTCGATTTCGCCCGAAGCAGTCGCCGGGGTCAGCGGAAAGGCCGACAGCCCGGTGAACACGCTGGCAGGTGTCATTCCTTGCGGCCCTATTGCAGATCGCCGAACGCCGCTTGCAGACGTTCGACGGCCTCGACAATCTGGGAGCGGGGCATGCCGATGTTGAAGCGCAGGAAGGTTTCGCCGCCGGTGCCGAAGGTCGAGCCATAATTGACCGCGATGCGGGCATCCTTGTTGACGCGCTTCTTGTATTCCTCGCGGGTCATGCCGGTGCCCGAGAAATCGACCCACGACAGGTAGGTGGATTCAAGCGCCATCGAGGAAATGCCGGGAATGGCGTTAAGTCCTTCGTCAAAGAGTTTGCGATTGCCGTCGAGATAGGTGACGAGCTCGTCCACCCAGGCGGCGCCCTCGGGGCTATAGGCGCCGGTGGTCATCGCCACGCCGAAATCGTGGCTGGCCAGGGACAGCGCCGACATGCGCGCCTTGAGTTGTCCGCGCAGCGTATCGCTCGGCACGATCATCTGGCCGCAATGGGTGCCCGCGATGTTGAAGGTTTTCGACGGCGCAGTGAGCATGATCAGCCGGTCGGCGATGCCGGGATCGGCCAGCGGCATGGCCGTATGTTTATGACCGGGAAAGACCAGATCGTGATGCACTTCGTCCGAAATGATCAACAGATCGTGACGGCGGGCGAAATCAGCGACGGCGCGCAATTCGTCCTTGCTCCAGACCCGACCGCCGGGATTGTGCGGCGAGCAGAGGATCAGCATCTTTTCCTTGCCGGTCATCATGGTTTCGTACCTGTCGAAATCCATCTCGTAGCGCCCGGCATTGTTGATCAGCGGGCATTCGAGCACAGTGCGGTTCGCCGAGCGGATGACCCGCGCGAAGGCGTGATAGACCGGCGTGAACAGCACCACCGCGTCGCCCGGATTGGTCAGCGTATCGACGGCAATGCCGACGCCGTTGCAAAGGCCGGTGGTGGTCATGATCCAGTCGTGTTCAATCTCCCAGCCGTGGCGGGTCTTCATCCACCATTGAATGGCCGAGGTGTAGGGGGTGTAGTCGCCGAGATAGCCGTAAATACCGTGCTCAAGCTTGGCGCGCACCGCGTCTTGCACGCAATCAGGCGAGCGAAAGTCCATGTCGGCCACCCACATCGCCAGCCCGTCATCGGCCGGAACGCCATAAATGTTCTCCATCATGTCCCATTTGCTGGACAGGTGGCCGCGCCGGTCGATGATCTCGTCGAAATTCATTGGTGCTCTCCTATAGGCTGCGAGGGCAAGCTAGCCGAAATGGCGTTGGGCGCAAGAGGCGTTGCAGAACCGTTCTTCATATCCTAAATGACCCATATGAAACGGCCGATCCTGATCCACCCCGACCCGCGCCTTAAAAAGGTATGCACGCCCGTTGCCGATGTGACGGAGGCGTTGCGTGATCTGTCCAGGGATATGCTTGAGACCATGTATGACGCGCCGGGCATCGGTCTGGCCGCGCCGCAGGTTGGTGTGCTTGAACGGCTGATCGTGCTGGATTGCGTGAAGGGTGAGAATGAAACCCCGCGCCCGATGGTGATGATCAACCCCGAGGTTGTGGCCGTGTCGGACGAGACCAATGTCTATGAAGAGGGCTGTTTGTCGATCCCCGATCAATATGGTGAGGTGACCCGCCCGAAAGAGGTCGAGTTGCGCTGGATTGATCTGGATGGCAAAGAGCACAAGGAAGGCTTTGACGGGCTTTGGGCAACCTGCGTGCAGCACGAGATCGACCACCTCGATGGCAAGCTGTTCATTGATTATCTTGGCGCGATGAAGCGCCAGATGATCACCCGCCGGATGCAAAAGCTGAAACGCGAAATGGCGCGGGGCTAGCGCGGTGGCGGTGCGCGCCTGCCTGCCCTGGCCCGACAAGCGGTTGCGCAGTGCCGCGGCGCCGGTCGAGGTGATCGACGACGAGGTGCGCGCGATCTGGGCCGATATGATCGACACGATGGAGGCTATGCCCGGCGTTGGTCTTGCGGCGGTGCAGATCGGTGTAATGCGTGCCTTGGCGGTGGTCGATGCCAGCGAGAGCCGCGGCAAGGCGGTGCGCATGGCCAACCCCAAGGTGCTTCACGCCAGCGTGCAATTGCGCCCGCATGCCGAGGCCAGCCCGAACCTGCCTGGGCAATCGGCCCTGATCGCGCGGCCGCGTGCGGTGACGGTAGAGTTCCTCAACGAGGCGGGTGAGCTTGAAGAGCGCGATTTTGTCGGGCTTTGGGCGACCAGCGTGCAGCACCAGATCGATCATCTTGCCGGGCAGATGTATTTCGACCGGCTGAGCAAGGTCAAACGGGACATGCTTTTGCGCAAGGCGCGAAAGCAGGGCTAGCCGTGCCGCCTGCGGCAAGGGCGGACCAAGAAAATTCGCCGAATTTTCTTGGTGTTTGAGTATTTTTGGAACGATGAAAGGGGCGTCATGCGTGTGATTTTCATGGGAACGCCCGCGTTTTCGGTGCCGGTGTTAGAGGCATTGGTGGCGGCGGGTCATGAGGTTGTTGCGGTTTATTGCCAGCCGCCCCGCCCCGCCGGGCGTGGCAAGAAAGAGCGCCCCTCGCCGGTGCAGGCGCGCGCCGAAGAGTTCGGGCTTGAGGTGCGCCATCCGGTGAGCCTTAAGGGTGAGGCCGAGGCCTTTGCGGCGCTGAACGCCGATGTGGCGGTGGTTGTGGCCTATGGGTTGATCCTGCCGCAAGCGATTTTGGATGCGCCCGGGCGCGGGTGTCTGAACATTCACGCCAGCCTTTTGCCACGCTGGCGCGGCGCGGCGCCGATTCACCGTGCGATCATGGCGGGCGATGCGCAGACGGGGGTGTGCATCATGCAGATGGAAGCGGGGCTTGATACCGGGCCGGTTCTTTTGCGCGAGGCGACGGAGATTGGCGCAGAGGAGACCACCGGCGTATTGCATGACCGTCTTTCGGCCATGGGCGCGCGGTTGATTGTCGAGGCGCTGGAGCGGCTTGATGCGCTAGAGCCTGAGCCGCAACCCGAGGCGGGCATCACCTATGCCGCGAAGATCGACAAGACCGAGGCGCGCGTCGATTGGAGCCGGCCGGCGCCAGAGGTTGACCGCCAAATTCGCGGCCTCTCGCCCTTTCCCGGTGCATGGATCGAGGTGAGTGGTGTGCGGGTGAAATTGCTTGGTTCGGTGTTGGCAACAGGGCAGGGCGCGCCCGGAGAAGTGCTGGATGGCGAGCTGAGCGTGGCCTGTGGCAGCGGCGCGGTGCGGCTTTTGCGCTTGCAACGGGCGGGCAAGGGCGCGCAGGATAGCGATGAGTTTTTACGTGGAATGGCCCTGCCTGTTGGCACGGTGCTGGGCTAGGGGGCATAGATGTTTCTGCAACTTTTCGGCACGGTGGTGATCGCAGGCATCGTTGGTTATGTTTCCGAGAAAAGCGGCTTTACGCGCAATGGGTATCTGCCGTCGATCATCATTTGCGTCGGCGGGGCGTTCCTGTTCTATTTCATGCGGATCATGTTCGGCTTTCGCTTTGGCGCGCCGGGGGTTGATGCGATCATTTCCTCGATTGGCGCGCTGATCATTGTGCCGACGCATTGGCGGGGCAGAAAGTAGGGCGATATGGGTGTGATATATCTTATCATCATCGGCGCTGCGGCCGGGTTTCTGGCCACAAGGATGATGAGGGTCGAGGCCGGCATTGTGCCGACCGTTCTGATCGGGATCGCGGGCGCGCTTATCGGCGGCCTGGTGATCCGGGTGTTGCTGACGGTGACGGGCCTGTTGGGCGGTCTGATCGGCGCGGTGCTTGGGGCGCTGTTGCTGATCTGGCTGTATCAGACCTATCTGGGGCGCAAATAGGCCCGGCCAAAAAGGGTGGTTTTCGAGCGGAAGGTGCGCCCCCTTGGGCGGTCTGGAACTGAGGATGCCGTCGATAGTTTCAATGGTCGTGACAAGCAGAACCGCCCCGGCGACGAGCCTCGCGATCCATCGGACAAAATGCAAGACAATCGCCGTCACTCCAAGGCTTGCGCCGAAAACCGGTGCAGCCATTGCGACGTAAGTCCGGATCGAAACGAAGGCCGGGTCTGGTTCGGTTTCAGGCAAGTCCAGAATGACAGCCACGCGGATCGCTTGATCTGGTGATCGCCCCCTTTTTAACGGGGGACAGCCGTAGAATTCACGTAGCCATTTTCAGTTTCATGGCGGGGCGATGCCGCCCCGGAACTCGACAAAACCATGACGTAAATTGGATTTATGGGGTGGTTGCTGTTCCCGCTATCACACCCGGGGCGGGCGCGGGCGATAGACCGGAAGGCGCCAGCCGAACAGCATGGAGCCCGCGCGCAGGGCCCAAGTGACAAAGGCGCAACCGCCCAAGATGACAAGCGCCTCGCCGCTGACATAGCTTAGCGCGACGGCGGCAAGCGCGCCCCCGAAGGCGGCGCTGACGTAAAGCTCGCCTTGTTTGAGGACGAGCGGCACCTCGTTGCAGACCACATCGCGCAACAGCCCGCCCATACAGCCGGTGATCACGCCCATGATCACCACGATCGCGCCGGGTTGCAGCATGCTCATCGCCGCCGCCACCCCGGCGGGCACGGCAACGGCCAAAGCAAAGCTGTCGAGCCAGAGCAACAGGCGATAGCGGCTTTCCACCAGATGCGCGGTGAAAAAAATCAGCAGCGCCGCGCCGCAGGCGATCAGGATGTAATCGGGATTGCCAAGCCAGAACACCGGGTTGCGATCCAGCAGCACATCGCGCAGCGTGCCGCCGCCGACCGCCGTCAGGCTGGCGATAAAGGCAAAGCCGACGATATCAAGCTGTTGGCGGCTGGCCACCAGTGCGCCGGTCAGCGCAAAGATCAGCACCGAGGCGTAATCAAGCAGGATCAGCGGGCTCATGCGCGGGGTTTGCCGGGTTTGAACGGCTCCATTCCGGCGCGGGCCAATTCATCGGCGCGCTCGTTTTCGGGGTGCCCGGCATGGCCCTTGACCCATTCCCAGGTGACGTCGTGGCGGGCCTGCGCCTCGTCCAGACGCTGCCAGAGTTCGACGTTCTTGACCGGCTTGCGGGCGGCGGTTTTCCAACCGTTGCGCTTCCAGCCATGGATCCAGCCGGTGACGCCGTTTTTGACATAGGCGCTATCGGTGATGATGGTGATCTGGCTTGGCTTGGCGAGGGTTTCAAGCGCGTGGATCGCGGCCAAAAGCTCCATCCGGTTGTTGGTGGTCAGGGCCTCGCCACCGGACAATTCACGTTCCTTGACGATCTTGTCGCCCTCGGTGGCGCGCAAGAGAGCGCCCCAGCCGCCGGGGCCGGGATTGCCGGAACAGGCGCCGTCGGTATAGGCATAAAGCTTAGCCACGGGCGGAAATCGCGATCCGGTTGGCCATCGCATCATTGACGGATGGGGTTTCGGTGTCGGTGGTCACGCAAATACTCCGATTGCAAGGCAGATCACCACCACGGTGGTGAGCAGAACGCGCAGGTGCATCCACCACGGCGGCGTAGCACCGTGATGCCAAAAGAGCCAGTCAAGACCAAGTAATCCGACAAAGCCGGTGATCAGAGAGATGCCCGCGCTGGTCGGCCCGCCGCCGGTCATGAAAAACGCCCAAAGCGCCGGCAGCACCGACAGGATATAACCGCTGGTGGCGCGTGCGCCGCTGAGGTGTGTGGCAAAGCCCCAGAGCACGCCGGACATGAATGACAGGATGACAGCGCCGTAAAACAGCATGACATAGGGCCCGGCAAAGCGCGGGCCGATGGCTTTGGTGGTCCAGAGCGCAAGATCGGGCTGTAATACGGTGATTGCCCCCCAGAGAAAGGGCAAAAGGCCGGCAAGGCCAAGGAAAAGCGGGGCGCGGGGGATCGTTTGCATGGGCGGCACCATAGTTTGTGATCCCTTTTTGGCAAGAGCGCGAAAGCCTACTGTGTCATCCGTCCGCCAAGCGGGGCAGTGCGGACGTTTGCAAAGCCGCGCATCGCCGTGCCGGTGGGGGGAGGCGGCCCGGCGATGCGCGGCGGCCATCGGCCTTGATCCCGCGCAGAGGGCAGACCCCATAGGGCTCGAAGCCGTCACCCGGCACGTACACCTGCCGCCAAACCTCAGGCCGTCTCGCGCAGCACACGGGGGACTTTGAATTCGACGTTTTCGGTGGCGGTTTTGACCTCTTCGACGGTCACCTCATAGCGCGCGTCAAGGGCCGCGATCACCTCGTTCACAAGCACCTCTGGGGCGCTGGCGCCGGCGGTGATGCCGATGCTCGTGATGCCCTCAAGCGCGCGCCAGTCGATATCGGTGGCGCGTTGCACAAGCTGGGCATAGCCACAGCCCGCGCGCGCGCCGACCTCGACCAGACGGCGCGAGTTGGACGAATTTGGCGCGCCCACGACAAGCATCGCTTCGGCCTTTTGCGCCATCGCCTTGACCGCCTCCTGGCGGTTGGTGGTGGCGTAGCAGATGTCTTCCTTGTGCGGGCCGACAATGGCCGGGAACCGCACCTGAAGCGCCGCGACCACCTCGGCGGTGTCATCCACCGAAAGCGTGGTCTGGGTCACGAAGGCAAGGCGCGCGGGGTCGCGCACCAAGAGCGTGGCCACATCGGCGGGGGTCTCCACAAGCAAAACCTCGCCCGCGGGCAATTGGCCCATGGTGCCGACGGTTTCGGGGTGACCGGCGTGACCGATCATGATGATCTGCAAGCCGGCCTCGGCGTGGCGTTCGGCCTCGATATGGACCTTGCTGACAAGCGGGCAGGTGGCATCGACATAAAGCATCTGGCGGGCGCTTGCCTCGGCGGGCACCGATTTCGGCACGCCATGGGCGGAAAAGATCACCGGGCGGTCGGTGGGGCAATCGTCAAGCTCTTCGACAAACACCGCCCCCTTGGCGCGCAGATCATCGACCACGTATTTGTTGTGCACGAT
>JAVVFB010000170.1:0-7789 GCA_032251095.1 Roseovarius sp.
CTGCAAATGGCGGGCAACCTGCGCCTCGCCTGCCGCGCGCAAGCGCGCCGCGCGGGCCTTGATCGCGCGCCCGTCCACCTGTGGCATCCGCGCCGCGGGCGTGCCGGGGCGCGGCGAATAGGGAAACACGTGCAGCCAGGTCAAATGACAGTCCTCGACAAGCCGCAAGGAATTCTCGAAATGCGCCTCGGTCTCGGTTGGAAAGCCGGCGATGATATCGGCACCGAATGTCATCTCGGGGCGCAATTTGCGCGCCTCTTCGGCAAAGCGGATCGCATCGTCGCGCAAATGCCGCCGCTTCATCCGCTTGAGGATAAGGTCATCGCCATGCTGAAGGCTCAGATGCAGATGCGGCATCAGGCGCGGCTCGGTGGCGATGGCCTGCATCAGGTTCTCATCCACCTCGATCGAATCAATGCTGCTGATCCGCAACCGCGCCAGATCCGGCACCAGCTTGAGGATACGCATCACCAGATCGCCAAGCTTCGGCATCGCCGGAAGATCCGCGCCCCAGCTTGTCAGATCGACCCCGGTCAACACCACCTCGTTGTAACCCGCGCCGACAAGCCGCTTGATCTGATCCACCACCACGCCAGCAGGCACCGAACGCGAATTGCCCCGCCCGAACGGGATGATGCAAAAGGTACAGCGATGATCACAGCCGTTTTGCACCTGAACATAGGCGCGGCTTCGGGTGCCAAAACCGTCAATAAGGTGGCCGGCGGTCTCGGTCACCGACATGATGTCATCGACCAGAACCCGCTCAGTCTCGCCGATGAAATCGGCGGCTAGCCTGCCCCAGGTGCCGGGCTGCATCTTTTCGGTATTGCCGATGACCGCGTCGACCTCGGGCATGGCGGCAAAGGTCTCCGGCTCGGTCTGGGCGGCGCATCCGGTCACGATCAGGCGCGCGTCGGGGTTTTCACGCCGCAGGCGGCGGATTTCCTGACGCGCCTTGCGCACCGCTTCCGAGGTTACGGCGCAGGTGTTGATCACCACCGCATTGCCAAGGCCCGCCTGCCCGGCCAGCTCCTTCATCGCCTCGGTTTCATAGGCGTTGAGCCGACAGCCGAGCGTGGTGAATTTGGGCGCCTCGGTCATGCGTGCGCCGCCAGAAACGCAGGCGTCAGAACGCCGCTCGCCACGTGACAGGTCGCCCCGGTCATCCAGACGCCATCGTCGCGCCACTCGACCTCAAGCGTGCCACCATCAAGGTCAATCCGCACATGTCGCCCCGTAAGCCCCCGGCGCGCCGCCGCCACCGCCGTCGCGCAAGACGATGAGCCGGACGCCAGCGTGACGCCAACGCCACGTTCCCAGACCCGCATGCGCAGATGGTTCTCGCCGGCAAGGCTGGCAACCTGCACATTTGTGCGCTCGGGATAAAGCGGGTGATGCTCGTAACGCGGGCCGAATTGTTCAAGCGGCACGGCCTCGGCGTTTTCGACAAAGAAGGTGCAATGCGGATTGCCCATGCCGGTGGCGGTCGGCCCGCCTTCAATCGGCAGTTCAAGCGTGTCCATAGCTTCGGCCAAGGGAATATCGCGCCAGTCAAGCTGTGGCTGGCCCATGTTGACCGAGGTCAGGCCACCCCCGGCATCCACCGCATAAAGATCGCCGCGCGCCGTGGTCAGGTGAAGCCGCGCCCGCCCCGAAGCCTGCCCCGATTCGTCCATCAGGTGGCGCGCGATACAGCGGGTCGCATTCCCGCAAGCCGCCGAGGTCGAGCCATCGGCGTTATAAAACGTCAGATGTGCGTCACCAGTGCCCGCTTCGATCACCGCAAGCTGATCAAAGCCGATTCCCTTGTGCCGATCCGCGATTCCCATGATCAGCCCCGGCGACAGATCAATGCCCTGCGCACGCGCATCCAGCACGACAAAGTCGTTTCCAAGCCCGTGCATTTTCATAAAGGGCAATCCGGTGTCGCGATAATCGGTCATTTGCGCGCATATAAACCCAGCCGTCAGACGAATCCAGCATATCCCACGAATTACTTGCACTTTCGGGGTTGACCCCCTGCACGGCTCTTTCTAGATACCGCCCCACACATGGCCGTTCGCCGAGTTGGAAAACCAGCCGACATTTCGGAAACACGCCATGGCATCTTAAGCTGTTTGCGCTTCTCGCGCTTTTAGGTTTAAGACTGCACGACGGACGGCTTCAAACCCGTCATATATGGTGAGAGCCGGTAGCTCAGCTGGTAGAGCAACTGACTTTTAATCAGTAGGTCCAGGGTTCGAGCCCCTGCCGGCTCACCAACCTCCTCAAAGTTTATCGGCTTGCTTTCTCTTGCCAAAGCAGCTGCCTATGGAGCATGTCGCGTTCATTCGCATTCACGCGACATGCTCTAATTTATTGATGTCGCATGTTCGGATCGCTCAAAACCGGGTCCCACTTTTGAGCAACATGCGTTAAGCAGGTGGCGCCGCGAGGGTTCCGCGTATTTGGAGTGTTGTTTCAAGACGCACACTTTCGCGGGCCGGAGCGCCTGCGACCATGTCCACCAACAGGCGCGCCGCCTGTCGGCCCATTTCGCGATGGGGCACGTGTACCGTGGTCAGCGGCGGTTCGACCACCCGCGCCAACTCGATATCGTCAAACCCGGTGATTGAAATGTCATCAGGCACACGCAGGCCAAGCCTGCGCGCCATCTGCACCGCCCCCACGGCCAGAACGTCATTGGCACAGATCACCGCCGTCGGGCGCGGATCATGTTGCATCATATGCCACAAGGCCTTGCCACCGTTTTCAATACTGTAATGGGTCTCGATCAGATGCGCCATGGACGGATCAAGCCCCTGCGCGCGCATCGCGTCGTGCACCCCGTCAACCCGCGCCCGCGCACGGTCATTGCCCGCACATTCGGCCGAGATGATCCCGATATTGCGGTGTCCAAGCTGTAACACCTCTGCTGCCAGCCCCGCCATGGCCAGCCGGTTGTCAAACCCGATCGAAAGGCGCGCGAGGGCCGGATCATACACCCATGAGATCAAAACCGGCACGCCGCGGCTTTCCAGAAATTGATAGACCTCCGGACTGCGGTCATGACCAATCAGCAAAAGCGCATCGGCGCCGCGCGCCACAAGGGCGCGAATCTGTTCTTCCTCGATTTCGGGGCTATAGGACGAGCTTGCGATCAAAAGCGTGACACCGCTTGCATGAAGCTCTTCCTGAAACGCCTGAATGGCGCGCGCGAAGATCGCATTCTCCATCGTCGGAATGATCGCGCCAATCGTATTGGTGCGCCGCGCCGCAAGGGCGCGCGCGCCAAAATTGGGGGAATAGCCAAGCTCTTGCACCGCCGTCATGACCCGCAATCGCGTGTGCTCTTGTACCTGACCCGGCGAATTCAGGCAGCGTGACACGGTCGCGGTCGACACGCCGGCGCGCGTCGCCACGTCGGCCAGTGTCGGCAGGTTATGTTCAATTTCCTTAGCCTTACGGCTCATGCGCTCGATCCATTTTGACGCGCGGCATGTTCCCACGCGGTGACCCAGGGGTTTATTTCACAATCCCCTTGACGACAACATAACAGCTTGCGTGAAATTATGTAAGCGCTTACATTCAACGCGAATCGGCGGTGGCGCGCCGGTGACGGGAGGAAACTTATGGCTCTGCTCACAAGCGCGGCCCTGTTCGCGATTTTCGCAACGAACGTTGCCATCGGTTCGTTCGGCGGCAAACCGTTTCTTGGCGATGTCGGTGAAATGCTTTTGCTACTGGTAACAACGGTAATGTTCGTGATCGCCATCCTCAAGAGTGAGGCAACACGGCGTCAGGGCAAAAAATAATCAAACAACCAATGGGAGGACGATCAATGAAAAAAGAACGCAACGAGCTTGCGTCGGCTGAACGCCGCAATTTTCTGAAACTGGCCGGAACCGGCAGCTTTACCGCTGCAATGGTTGCCGGGGCGGGCGGCATGCTGTGGTCATCCGAGGCCGTTGCTCAGACCGCCACCGAAGAAAAAGAGCGTGAGCGCGCCGCCGAACACTCGATGACGATTGCCACGGCCTATGTGCTGGGCGCCTCGCGCAGCTATCCGATCATGCAGCTCGACCTGAAGGAAAACATCCAGAACGCCACCAACGGCAAGGTTTATGTCAAACTGGCCCCCGGCGGGCAGCTTGGTGCGGGTGGCGCTCTGGTGCAGAAAGTGCAAGGCGGCACCATTCAGGCGGCCCAGCATTCGCTGTCCAACTTCGCGCCGTTTGCCTCGACCGTTGACCTGATCAACATGCCCTATCTTTGCGGCTCGAACCAGCGGTTCACCAACCTGGTAAACTCGGATTTCTGGAACACCGAAGTGCACCCCAAGGTCGAAGCCGCAGGCTTCAAGGCGCTGTTTTATGTCAATATCGACCCGCGCGTCGTTGCCGTGCGCAAGGGTGGCGCGGGCGCTGTCCTGTCGCCGTCAGACCTCAGCGGCGTCAAGTTCCGCGTTCCCGGCTCCAAGATGCTTCAGCAATATTACCGCATGGTTGGCGCCAACCCGACGCCCGTTGCCTGGGGCGAGACGCCTTCGGCGATCAAACAGGGTGTGGCGGATGCGCTTGATCCGTCAGTCGGCGCGCTTTACGTTTTTGGCTTCAAGGATATCCTGAGCCATGTGACCTTTACGCAAGCGGTGCCCGACAGTCAGGTTTATTCCTGTAATCTGGAATGGTTCAACTCGATGCCGGCAGACGTGCAAGAGGGGATCATGTGGGGGTCAGAGATGACCGCGCACCAGAACCTTTCAAAGGTGCCGTCGGCGCGGGCATATGCCATGGCCGAGCTGGCCAAGGCCGGTGTCGAATTCCACTCGCTGAGCGACGATCAGCTGGCCGAATGGAAAGCGGCGGGCGGTTTTCAGCGGCCTGAATGGGATGAGTTCAAAACCGAGCTTGCCGGTTCAATGGATGCTTTTGCCAAGATGGAAGAAGCCGCCGGAACCCAAGGCAAATACTACGTCCACGACGCCTGATCCGGCGCGTCTGAAAAGCGACGGTATTGCGTCGGTATCACCTCGGTGCCGACGCCCCCAAGACAAAGAATTCCGAGGCCGGTTCACCCGGCCCCGGATATCCCTTTGGCGAAAGGAAGGTCATCATGATGAGATTGATAAAAGCCTTGGACAAGAACGCTGAACGATGGGCGCTGTTGGTCTTTTACGTGATGCTGGTCGTCACCATGGCGGTCGAGGTGCTCAGGCGCGAGATCTTTTCCTATTCCTCGATCTGGGGCGAAGAGGTGGTGCGCTATTCCTTCATTTATCTTGTCTGGATCGGTGCCGCCATCGCCGTCAAGGACCGCGCGCATATCCGCATTGACGTTCTGTTGCACTACCTTGGGCCGCGGATGAGGGCGCTGATCTATATCTTTGGTGATCTGGTGATGTTCGGGGTCGCCGTCATCGCGCTTTATTGGTCGCTTGAAACGGTTCATGTCTCGGCCAAGTTCGGCTCGGTCAGCCATGGTTTGCGCGTTTCAATGGTGTGGTTCCTGATGGCCATACCGGTGGGGTTCGCCCTGATGATCCTGCGACTGATCCAATCCCTACTGCGCGATCTGCGCGACCTTCGAGACGGCAAGGACGTCTACGAAGGTGAAAAAATGTTTGATTGAGGGGAAACTGATGCTCTGGAATACACTCAATCAAACGGTCGAACTGGGCTGGGATTTCTACCTTCCCGTCATCCTTTTCGTGGGTCTGATCGCCCTCGCCGTGCCGGTCTGGGCCGCCATCGGCACCGCCGCGATCACCATGCTGGTGATGTCGGGCGACATGCCGCTCAGCGCCGTCGGCGAAAGCCTGTTCACCGGGATTGACGCCTTTGCGCTGACCGCGGTGCCGTTGTTCATCCTGACCGGCGACGTGCTGGTGCGCACCGGGCTGTCGCGCAAGTTTCTTGACGTGGCCGAGGCGCTTACCCAATTCGCCAAGGGCGGTTTCGGCTCTGCCACCGTTCTGGTCTGTGGCATGTTCGCGGCGATCTCGGGATCGGACGCGGCAGGGGCCGCCGCCGTCGGCCGGATGACCATCGACCGGCTGGTCGAATCGGGCTATCCGCGCCCCTATGCCTGTGCTCTGGTCGCGGCAGGGGCCTGTACCGGCATCCTGATCCCGCCCTCAATCGCCTACATCATCATCGGCCTGGTTCTGGGCATTTCCGCATCAACCCTGTTTCTCGCGGCCCTGATCCCGGGCATTTGCATCTTGGTGTCGATCCTTGTCACCAACATCGTGGTCAACCGGATTTACGGCTATGAAGGCGGCGGCAACGTGTCGATGGGCGCGTATTTTGCAAATCTCGGGCGGGCGCTCAAATCCGGCTGGTATGCGTTCATCGTGCCCGGCATCATCTTTTACGGCATCTTCTCGGGCCGCATGACCCCGACCGAGGCGGGCGCAACCGCCGTGGTCGTCACCATCGCGATGGGGCTTATGATGCGAACGCTGAAACTTGCGGATTTTCCGGCGATGCTGCTGAGCTCGGCCAAGGTGAACGGTGTGATCCTTCCGATCATCGCCTTCTCCGCGCCGCTCGCCGAGGCCCTCGCGATCATGGGCGTGCCACAGGGCTTTGTGACCTCGGTGACCTCGCTTACCGATGATCCGCAGGTTCTTATCCTGTTGATGATCCTGATCCTGATCGCCGCGGGCTGCGTCATGGAAACCACGCCCAACATCGTGATCCTGGCGCCGATCCTGAAACCGCTGGCCGACAATATCGGCATGAACGAAATTCAGTTCTGCATCATGATGATCACGGCGCTTGGCGTGGGTTTCATCACCCCGCCGCTGGGGCTGAACCTGTTTGTGGTTGCGGGCATAACCGGCGAATCTATCCTCAAGATCGCGGCCCGCGCCATTCCCTTTGTGTTCTTCATGCTGATCGTGACCCTGATGATCGCCTATATCCCGGCGATTTCCACGACGCTTCTGCCAGACATCTACAAATAGGACCTGACCAATGACACGCGAATATCTGAAAAAAGCAACGCTCACCTCGAAATCCGATGCCTCGGATGTAAAGGCCACCGTGCGCGCCATTCTGGATGATATCGAGGCTGGCGGCGACAAGGCGGCGATGGAATATGCCGCCAAGTTTGACCAATACGACGGCAATGTCGTGATCACCCGCGCCGAGATCGACGCAGCGGCGGCGCTGGTGCCGGAAAAGCTCAAGCGGGACATCCAGTTTGCCCATGACAATGTGCGCCGCTTTGCCGAAGCGCAGAAAGAGACCCTCAAGGATATCGAGGTCGAGGTCGTGCCCGGCCTGATTGCCGGCCAAAAGAGCATCCCCGTCACCGGCGCGGGCTGTTACGTGCCCGGCGGGCGTTATAGCCATATCGCCAGTGCGATCATGACCGTCACCACCGCTAGCGTCGCCGGGTGCAAGCATATCGTTGCCTGTTCGCCGCCGCGCCCCGGTGTCGGTGTCGCCCCGGCGATCATCTATGCCGCCGATCTGTGCGGTGCTGACACGATTTTGGCCATGGGCGGCGTGCAGGGCGTGGCGGCGATGACATTTGGCCTGTTCGGTTTGCCAAAGGCGAACATTCTGGTCGGTCCGGGCAATCAGTTCGTCGCCGAGGCCAAGCGCATGTTGTTTGGCCGTGTCGGGATCGACATGATCGCCGGGCCGACCGACAGCCTGATCCTCGCCGATGCGACCGCCGATCCGATGGTTGTCGCCACTGATTTGGTGGGTCAGGCCGAGCATGGCTATAACTCGCCGGTCTGGCTTGTCACCGACAACCGCCCGCTGGCCGAAGAGGTGATGCGCATCGTGCCCGG
>JAVVFB010000171.1:0-7667 GCA_032251095.1 Roseovarius sp.
GCGCGGGTGCACCTCGCCAAAGACGGCAAGCATCTTCTTGGGGCCAAGGCAGATACGGCCATGACGACCGGGGTGAAACCATGCCGGCCCGTCGCGCAATACCTGAACCTTGGTCGGGGCGCCGATGGCGGCAAGGATCGCCTCGGCGTCGGCCTTGGCATCGAACAAATCAACGGCGCGCGCGCCGCCCTGAACATCCTTGGGGCCGGTACGACCGATCAAAAGGCCGGCCATTTGCATGTGCTGTTCCTCCGGCTCGCCGCCGTGAAAGGCATGGCCGACCTCGAACAGGGCAAGATCCATGATGCCGCGCGCCTGATTGCGGGCTGCGGCCTGAAGCAGGCCAGGCAACAGATCGGGGCGCATATGGCTCATTTCCGAGCTGATCGGATTGGCCAGCATGGTGGCATCGTCGCCGCCGCCAAACAGGGTCGCGCTGGCGTGGTCGATAAAGCTATAGGTGACGCATTCATTATAGCCAAGCGCCGCGCCCATGCGCCGTGCGATCTGTTCGCGCTTTTGCATCGGCGACAGGATCGGCTTGGGCACGCCCGAATGCATCCGGGCCATCGGGCGCCCCTTGAGCTTGGTCAGGGACGCAATGCGCGCCACCTCTTCCACAAGGTCGGCCTCGCCAAGGATATCCGGGCGCCAGCTTGGGACATGGGCCATGTTGCCTTCAAGCTTGAAGCCAAGGCTGGTCAGGGTCTGGCGTTGCTCGGATTCCGGGATGTCCATCCCGACCAGCGAGCGCACGCGCGCCGGATCAAGCCGATAGGCGCGCGACACATCGGGCACCTGTCCGGCGGTGACGCGGTTTGACGGGGTGCCACCGCAGAGATCAATGATCATCTGACTTGCAAGATCAAGCGCCTCCATATTGAAGGCCGGGTCGATGCCACGTTCGTTGCGATAGCGCGCATCAGAGTTGATCTTGAGAGCGCGCCCGGTGCTGGCGATCTGAATATGATCCCAAACGGCGGCCTCAAGAAACACATCGGTGGTTGTCTCGGTGCACCCGGTGGCGAGGCCGCCCATGATGCCGCCGATGGATTCAATGCCGGTGTCGTCGGAAATCACCACCTGACCGGGGCCGAATGTGTATTCCTTTTCATCCAGGCCAACCATGGTTTCGCCGCCCTTGGTGCGGTGAACCCGCAGATTGCCGGTTACCTTGTTCGCATCAAACACATGCAGCGGGCGGTTGCGATCATAGGTGAAAAAGTTGGTGATATCGACCAGCGCCGAGATCGGGCGCAGACCAATGGCGCGCAACCGATCCTGAAGCCATTCCGGCGAAGGGCCGTTTTCAACGCCCCGGATAAGGCGGCCGGCAAAAACCTCACATCCATTGGTGGCGGCATCCTCGTCAATCGTCACGGTGATCGGACAGGTGAACTGACCCTCGATATGGGCCGGTTCGATCGGTTTCATCGTGCCAAGCCCGCGCGCCGCAAGATCAAGGGCGATGCCGCGCACACCCAAGGCATCGGGGCGATTTGGCGTGATCGCGATTTCAATCACCGGGTCCACCTTGGCGGGATCATTGAGTGCAAGCCAATCGGTGAACCGCTGGCCCACGTCGCCCGAAGGCAGCTCGATGATACCGTCGTGTTCTTCGCTTAGCTCCATCTCGCGCTCGGAACACATCATGCCATAGCTTTCGATGCCACGGATCTTGCCGATGCCGATGGTGGTATCAATGCCGGGCACGTAAACGCCGGGTTTGGCGATCACGACGGTGATCCCGGTCCGGGCATTGGGCGCGCCACAGATGATCTGGGTCAGGCCCTCATCGGTGTCGACCTGACAAATACGAAGCCGGTCAGCATCGGGGTGCGGCTCGGCCTTGACGACCTTGCCGATGGTGAAATCGGACAACCGGCTTGCAGGGTCTGAAACGCCCTCTACCTCAAGGCCGAGATCGGTCAGCGCCTCGGTGATTTCGTCAACCGTGGCCGTGGTGTCTAGGTGATCTTTCAGCCATGACATTGTGAATTTCATGTGCGTTCATCCGCCTGTAAATCTTGGGTCGCTACAGGCTTTACCGGATATGTCCGATATGGAAAACCCCGCATCGCTGCGGGGTTTCATTATCATGTCGTCATGTGATCGCGGCGGTGCCGGCTTCAGGCGTTCCAGCGATCCGAAAAATCAAACGCGGCGTCATAGCCAAACAGTGCCACAGACCCGCCAGTGTGCAAAAATACGACCCGCTCGCCCTTTTTGAAATGGCCCTTGCGGATCAGGTCGATAAACCCGGCCGCGCCCTTGGCGGAATAGACCGGATCAAGCAGGATCGCTTCGAGCTCGGCAAACATCTTGATCGCCTCGATGCCGCCCTCGGTCGGGATGCCATAACCTTCGCCGACATAATCGGTATTGGCGACAACATCTTCACGGCTGACCACACCGGGGCAGCCAAGCTTTTCTGCGGTCTTGACGGCAAGATTATAGACGTTTTCTTCCTGTTTGTCCTTGGGCGCGCGCACGCCAATGCCCAAAAGCGGGATATTGGCGTTCATCGCCTTGAGGCCGGTGATAAGGCCCGCCTGCGTGCCGGCGCTGCCGGTGGCATGAACGATGTGATCGACCTTGAGCGCGCGATCGTTGAACTGCGCCAGCATTTCAAAGGCACAGTTGACATAACCCAAGGCGCCGGTCGGGTTCGAGCCGCCACCGGGGATTGTATAGACATTGCGCCCCTCGGCGCGGAACTTGTCGGCGACCGCTTCCATCTCGGCGTTCATGTCCAGACCCGGACCGCGCTTTTCGGTGGTGGCGCCGTGCATGTGATCAAGCAAAACGTTGCCGTTATTGTTGTAATTGGCATTGTTAGAGCCTGTTCTGTCTTCCAGAAGCAGGTGACAACCCATGCCAAGCTTGGCCGCGAAGGCGGCGGTTTGACGGGCGTGGTTGGATTGGGTTGCGCCCTGGGTCATCACAAGGTCAGCGCCCTGAAGCTCTGCCTCGGCCATCAGGAATTCAAGCTTGCGGGTCTTGTTGCCGCCGGTCGAAAGACCTGTGCAATCGTCGCGTTTGATCCAGATTTCCGGCCCGCCCAATTCGGCGGTCAGACGGTCCATCCGCTCAAGCGGGGTGGGCAGGTGGGCCATAAAGCGGCGCGGATAACGGGCAAGATGCATCTGAGGTCTCCTATAAAATGCGTTATAAGCAGGATAAGGCGCGACAACTGTGCAGTCTAATGCTAAAATCGCCATCTAATATGCAATTATTGCAAGGTATCCCGGACATGCGGCTTGAATGGCTTGACGATATCCTTGCGGTGGCCGAGGCCGGGTCGCTGGCGCGGGCCGCACAGATGCGCCATGTCAGCCAATCCGCCTTTACCCGCCGTCTGCGTGCCATCGAAGAGGCACTTGGCGTGCCGCTGTTTGATCGCCGTCGCAAGCCGGTTGTTCTATTGCCCGAGATCGAGGCGCAGGCCGGGGAAATGCGCGCCTTGGCGACACAGTTGCGGCATCTGCGCGAAACCCTGACCCAGACAAGCGGCGCGCGGGGTCTCACGCTGGCCTGTCAGCACGCGATCACCACCACCCATTCGCCCGCAATCGTCAGCATCCTGACCGCGCAGGGCGGGCGCCCGGTGCGCGTGCGCTCGGATAACCGCGATGAATGTCTGTTGCGGTTGCTGTCCGGCGAGGTTGATCTGGCGGTGGTTTACGGCGCACCAGAGATTGCGCCGCTGACCCTGAACCGGGCGTTCGAGCAGGTGTTGCTTGGCCGCGAGCGGTTGATTCCGGTTGCCGTGCCGCGTCTGGCGCAGGGCGATGAATTGCCGTTTATCGGCTATCCGTCGGATGTATTTCTTGGTCAGGTGATGGCGCGCGCGATCATGCCGGGGATTCCGGCGTATCGGGTGTTGCGAAAGCGGGCCGAAACCGCGCTTACGCTGGCGGCGCGTGAATATGCCTGTCGCGGGATCGGTGTGGCGTGGTTGCCCGAAGGGATGGTGGCCGAAGACCTTGGGTCTGGCCGCCTTGCAAGCCTTGCCGAGAGCCTGCCAAGCCAGCAGATGGAGCTTTGGATGATCCGCCTCTCGGAGCGCCCTGACGATAGCTGGTCGCATGATTGGGCGCGGCTTGTGGCGGCGCTGGCGCATCCGACTTGACGGCGAGGACAAACGGAAGCTCGCGGGCGGCGTTTCTGTACCAGCGGATGATCGCCCTGCGCTCGTCCTCTTCGATGAAGGACACATTCGCCGGGGGCATGGCGACGGATACGCCGGCCTGAAGGTAAATCTGGCGCGCGGCGCGGGCAATGTCATTGGGGGTTTCCAGCAGGATATTCTTGGGCGCGCGATGAATGCCATCGTAAAACGGCTCGCGGGCGTGACACATGGCACAGCGGCCGGGGATGATGCTTGTGACCTCGTCAAACCCTTCGGCCGCGGCGAAGACCTGTTGCGTCGCGGTCAGGGGCCGCGCCTCTGATTGTTCATAGGTATTGTTGCGCAGCGGTGCCGTGCTGAGCCACATGATCGCGATGAACAGCAGGGCGGTTACGGCCCATGTCCAGGTCGGGTTGCCGGTGCCGGCATGGCGGGTGTTGAAATAGTGCCGGATGCTGACCCCCATCAGAAACACCAGTGCCGCAATCAGCCAGTTATATTCAGAGGCAAAGGCCAACGGATAGTGATTGCTGAGCATCAAAAACACGACCGGCAAGGTGAGATAGTTGTTGTGAGTCGAGCGGAGCTTGGCGATTTTGCCATATTTAGGGTCTGGTGTGCGCCCCTCTTGCAGGTCTTTCACGACGACCCGCTGATTGGGCATGATGATGAAAAACACATTGGCCGTCATGATCGTGGCGGTGAAGGCGCCAAGATGCAAAAGCGCCGCGCGCCCGGTGAAAACCTGATCATAGCCATAGGCCATGACCACCAGCAGGATGAACAAAAGAACCATCAGGAAGGTCGGCTTTTCGCCAAGCCCGGATTTGCACAGGAAATCGTAGATCAACCAGCCAATGGTCAGCGAGGCGGCGGAAATCAGGATGCCCTGCCAGATCGCAAGATCGGCCTTGGCGGGGTCGATCATGTAAAGCTCTGCCCCGGCCCAATAGACGATCATCAAAAGCGCCGCGCCCGAAAGCCAGGTGGTATAGCTTTCCCATTTGAACCAGATCAGATGCTCGGGCATGTTGTCGGGCGCGACCAGATATTTCTGAATGTGATAAAAGCCACCGCCGTGAACCTGCCATTCTTCGCCATGCGCGCCGGGCGGAAGATGCGGGGCCTTGCGAAGGCCAAGATCGAGCGCCACGAAGTAGAACGATGACCCGATCCAGGCCATGGCAGTGATGACATGAAGCCACCGCACGGCAAACCCGAGCCAATCCCAAATGATAGCGAAATCCTGCATTTTCGTCTCCTAAGATCACTTTGGGCGACCCTACTTCACCGCGCCATTGCCCTGTAATGCAAAAAAAATCCTAGCAGCTTCAATAGAAAGCTAATAATCTTTTTGTCATGTCTTACCTCAACAATATCCGCACGTTTGTGCGTGTTTACGAGCTTGGCAATATGTCGGCTGCGGCGCGGGATCAAAGAATTTCGGCGGCGGTTGCCTCGGCGCGGATTGCGCATCTCGAAGAGCATTTGAACATTCGCCTGTTTCAACGCACCACCCGAACGCTTCACCCGACCGAGCAGGGGGTGCTGTTTTATCGCGGGGCCTGCAAGATTCTTGAGGCGGTGGAAGAGGCCGAGGCCGACATCACCGATGTCACGAGCTCGCCGCGCGGCACGCTTTATGTGGCGGCCCCGCTTGGCATGGGCAAACGCCTGATTGCCCCTGTGGTCCCGGCGTTCAAAGAGGCCTATCCGCTGATCACCATCCGCCTGCGCCTGTCGGATCGAAAGCTTGATCTTGCGGGTGAGGGGCTTGATGCGGCGTTTTTCCTTGGCGTGCCAGAGGATTCAACCCTGCGCATTCGCAAGATTGCGGATTGCCCGAGGGTGCTTTGTGCCGCCCCGGATTATATCGCGCGCAAGGGCCTTCCGCGCGATAGCGCAAGCCTCAAGGCGGATAAGCACGACTGTCTGAATCTGCGGTTTCCCGGCGCACCGGAATTTCAATGGCCGCTTCAAACCCCCGAAGGCATCAAGCGGCTTGCGGTCACGGGCCCGTTTGAAACCGATGATGGCGATGTTCTGACCAACTGGGCGCTGGACGGGCACGGGATCATCCTCAAGCCGCTGTTCGAAGTGACTGAACACCTTCGCGAGGGCCGACTTGTTCCGGTTCTTGAAAACGAGCCGCCGATTCCGATCCAGATGGCCTGTCTTTACACCCATCGCCGCCGTCAGGACCCCAAGACGCGGCTTTTCATTGATTTCATGGTCAAACACATTCAGGCATCCCTTCCGCAGGATGCGTGACTTAGCTACCGCGATAGGTTGAATATCCGAATGGCGAGAGCAAAAGCGGCACATGATAGTGGCTCTGCTCTGACATGCCAAAGCGCAGCGGCACGATATCAAGAAAACGCGGATCTTCGGGCGGAGTTCCGATTGCGGTAAGGTAATCACCGGCGTGAAACACAAGCTCGTAAGTGCCGGTTTCAAAGCGCTCGGCAGGCAGGATTTGGCGGTCGGTGCGCCCGTCGTCATTGGTGATCAGCGTATCAAGCAACTCGCGATGCTCGCCGGTGATGCGGAAAAGTTCGATCTTCAGGCCTTCGGCAGGGCAACCGCGTGCGGTGTCCAGAACGTGCGTTGTCAAATACCCGATCATGATCGCTCCTTGGTCTTTGAAGGTGGCTTGCTTACTGGCGTTATTTAGCGGTTTTTGACAGATTAGTCTTGCAAACAACTCCTTCAAAAATTTCTAGAAGGTAATATGCATTCTTTCAACTTAGAACATAATCGAACTCTGGAGACACCTTGATGACACGTTATCCCCGTGACATGCGCGGTTATGGTGCAAATACGCCCGATCCGAAATGGCCGAATGGCGCGAAAATTGCCGTACAATTCGTGATCAATTACGAAGAGGGCGGCGAAAACAACATCCTGCACGGCGATGCCGCATCCGAGGCGTTCCTGTCCGAAATCGTCGGCGCCGCCGCCTGGCCGGATCAGCGGCATTGGAACATGGAATCGATCTATGAATACGGTGCGCGCGCCGGATTCTGGCGTTTGCATCGGTTGTTCACAGAATTGAATATCCCGGCGACAGTCTATGGCGTGGCGACGGCCCTTGCACGCAGCCCCGAACAGGTGCGCGCCATGCAGGACGCCGATTGGGAAATCGCCAGCCACGGCTTGAAATGGATCGAGTACAAGGATCAAACGCCCGAGGATGAAAATGCCGATATGCAAGAGGCGATCCGCCTGCATACCGAGGTGACCGGCACGCGCCCGCGGGGTTGGTATACCGGGCGGTGCTCGGCCAATACCGTTGATCTTGTCGCGCAAGAGGGCGGGTTTGATTATGTGTCCGATGCCTATGCCGATGATCTGCCCTATTGGATCACGTCGGGCGGCAAGGATCAGCTGATCGTGCCCTATACGCTTGATTGCAACGACATGCGGTTCGCCACACCGCAGGGTTTCAATTCGGGCGATCAGTTTTTTGCCTATCTCAAAGACAGCTTTGATGCGCTTTACGCCGAAGGCGAGGCGGGGCAGGCCAAGATGATGT
>JAVVFB010000172.1:0-7633 GCA_032251095.1 Roseovarius sp.
GCTGTATCGGGACGAGGCCACGCTTCAGCCGGTCAAGTATTACTTCAAGGTGCCCGAAAACCTCGGCGAGCGCCTTGTGATCGTGGTTGACCCGATGCTGGCCACCGGCAATTCCTCGGCTGCTGCGGTACAGATGCTCAAGGATGCCGGCGCCACCAATATCCGGTTCCTGTGCCTGCTGGCCGCCCCCGAAGGCGTCGCTCACATGAAAGAGGAACATCCCGATGTGCCGATCGTCACCGCCTCTGTCGACGCGCGGCTGAATGAAAAGGGGTATATCCTTCCGGGACTAGGGGATGCGGGCGACAGGATGTTTGGCACAAGATAAGCTATAAACTGTTTACTAAGCGGCAAGAATAAGGCAATCTGCCCCCAACTGTATCCGAGGGCAAAATGAACCTGTTGAGACTTCCGATTATTGCCATCACCGCCGCCCTTCTCGGCGGCACAAGCAGCTCTGCGCAATCCCTACGCGATGCGCCGACCCCCGCCGAATTCCCGGCCAGTTCCTATCAGGGTCGGCAGTATGTGGATAGCAACGGCTGTGTCTTCATTCGCGCGGGTGTTGGAGCAAATGTGACATGGGTGCCGCGTATCACGCGCGACCGCAAGGCGCTCTGTGGCTTCCAGCCGAGCGTGGCCAAGGCGGCACCGGCGCCGGCCGCCAAACCGGCACCGGCACCGGCAGAGGTTGCAACCATTGCCCCCGCCCCGGCACAACCGGCGCGCATCGTGACCGCGCCGACGCCAAAGGCTGCGCCGCCGAAACCGGTGCGCCGCGCAAACGCCACGGCCCCTAAACCGGTGCCCCGCACGGTCAACACGGCCCCGGCCATTGCCGTGGCCCCTGTGCGTCAAGCACCCGCATCCCCGGCACCTGTGCGCAAGGTCGTCGCGCCGAAAGTCACGCAACGCGGTACCATCATCGCCCCGCCCGATCCATCACGCACCGCCTGCGCCGGGATGAGCAGCCTGTCGGCGGCCTATATGGTGCAGCACAAAGGATCGCCGGTGCGCTGCGGTCCGCAGGCAAGCCCGCATGTAACAAATGTCAATCGCGCGACGAGCTCAGGATCGCGCTATACTGTCAAGCACCGCAACAGCGCCAGCCACCAGACCGGTCGCGCAACCCGCGTTGCCCCCGCCCGCGTCTATGCAGGCCAGAAAAATAGCGCCGAAGGGGTCTATGTTCCCGAGGGCTACAAACCGGTGTGGGAGGATGATCGCCTGAACCTCAAGCGCGCCCATCAGACCTATGCCGGCATGGACCAGATGGAGGTCATGTGGACCAACACCGTGCCGCGCCGCCTGATCAATCGGCGCACGGGGCATGAAGTGAGCCACAATTTCCCCGGCCTTATGCCGCCCTATACAAGCTTTGAGCAACAACGCGCCGCCGGTGTGACCGTGTCGACCCAAGGCCGCTTTGTGCCCGATCCGATCACGGTGCGGCGCAGCGCGCAGCTCAAACCTGTGGCGGCAAAGGCATCGCGGGCCACGGTCTCGACCCGATCGGCCCCCAACCCGGTCGCAAGCGCGGCAAGCCACCGCTATGCGCAGGCCGGGATTTTCGCCGATGCCGCGCAAGCCAAGGCCGCTGCGCAAAAGATCGCGCGCGGCGGGCTTTCTGCGCGACGCGGCACTCTCAATCGCGATGGCAAGGCTCTCACCGTTGTATTGGCAGGCCCGTTCAAGACCCAGGCACAGCTTGACGCAAGCGTCAGCAAATTGCGCGATATGGGTTTTGGCAACGTGGTGTTGCGCAAGTAATCAATCGGCGCGGCGGGCCTTGCCCCGCCGCCCGATCAGCCGGGCCATATCAAGCATCCGGCATGAAAACCCCCATTCATTGTCATACCAGCCGAACACCCGAAGCAATCCGCCCACCGAAACCGAGGTTTGCGGCCCGCTCAGGATGATAGATTCCGGCCGCCCGCGCAGGTCGGACGAGACAAGCGGCTGTTCTGTCCAGCCGATATAGGCATGGCTTTGCGCCGCGTCTTTCAAACAGGCGTTGACGATACCTTCGCTCACCTCGGCGCGCGTTTGCACGGTCAGGTCAATACAGGACACGCTCGCGGTCGGCACACGGATCGCGCGCGCCTCGATCCGGCCCTTCATGTCAGGCAAGACAAGCGCGGTCTGATGTTGCGCACTGGTGGTGGTGGGCACCATCGACAGGGCGGCGGCGCGGCTTCGCTCAGGCGCGGCGCGCGGCTTGTCCACGGTTGGTTGGCTTCCGGTATAGCAATGCACCGTGGTCATCTGTCCGCTGATCACGCCAAAACTCTGGTCAAGGATCTTGAGAAGCGGCGCAAGCGCATTGGTGGTGCAAGAGGCGTTGGAAATGATCCGGTGATCGCCAAGCGCCTCTTCATTGGCGCCCATCACCAGCGTGATATCGGCCTCTGCCGAAGGACCCGACACAAGAACCGAGCTTGCCCCGGCCGCAAGCCCACGTTCGGCAATCGTCCGCTCGCCGCCCATGCCGGTGCATTCCAGCACAAGGTCCACCCCGCCAAGATCAAGCGCACGCAGGTCTGGCTCACTGTAAAACGGGATGGTGCGACCATCCACCAGCAAGGCTTTTTCACCCGTCCCCACCTGCCCCGGCCAGGGGCCAAAGACGCTATCGTATTGAAACAGATAAGCGCAGGTCGCCAGCGGCTCGATCTCGTTGATCAACACTAGTTCAATATCCGTCGCGTCCCGCATGAGAATGCGCAAAAGCGTGCGGCCAATGCGGCCAAAGCCGTTGATAGCAATGCGAATGGGGCGTTGCGACATGCGGTTCTCCCGGGTGACAGGTCAATAAAGCTGACATTGTGACGTGTTGGGGGATTTGACCAGTGCTGAAACACAATTTGATCAAAAATCGACGCAGGACAAGATGCGTGTCGGGCCCAATTGTGCCCCTATCACGAGACGCGCGCGCGTCACCTCACGCAGAGGCGAACAAGGGATCGTTTGGAACAAACAACGCCGAAGCCTCAAGCGCCATGGTCAAGCGTCGGGCTTCATTGATCGGCAGAACGCAATAGGCCAAGGCATCTTCCGGGGTAAAGGCGTAGTCAAGAAGGTCGCGCGAAGATGGGCACAGAAACATCAGCCCATGTTCCGCAAAAACCACCTGTTCCTCCTCGAAATGCAGCACGCTCACTTCGGCATCACGCGCCGGCGGCACGCGAGACACGCCATTTGCCCCATCCAGCGCCAAAGCAGGCAAAAGAGCGAAAGGATCGCCCCAGATCTCCTCGGCGGTATCGCTTTCCAGCATCACCACCTGATGCGGCAAAATCGTAAGTGAACCCCGGTTTCCCAAAGCCCCACGCGCCAGTTCGAGCGGCCAGAAATTTTGCGGACAGGCGTTTTTACCGCTCCAGAGGGGCTGACGGTTTACATCGACCAAAGGTTGCAGCCCGTTGTCAAAAGTCAGAACACGATCCCCTGCGGTCAATGCTTCAACCGGGCGCCAGCCGATGGCCGTTGCCACCCGTGTTCCCGAGACAAGCCCGGTCATCACGCCGCCAAGCTCCTGCACCATCCCGTGGATCGGTTTTCCAGTTTTTGAGCCAATCCACCCCAGCATCGTTCATCCCATGTTCATTTCAGCAGCGCCTGTAGCAGCAGGCAGGATCAGTATCGTGTTGAATTACTAAATTTAGATTATCGTGACCCGGTTTAGCCGGGAAAAAGGCAGAATTGCGGCATCGTTGCCTCTGCGGCGACAGCCTGCTGCCTCATTTACGATTGATAAACAAACTCTGCTCAATCTGGCGAAAATTATATTAAAAAGCATATCCGAAGCTGGCGACATCCTGATCAGAGATTCGCGCTAAAAGTGCAGCATCGGCATCGCTGTAATAGCGTCGGTAATCCTGCGTCGCGCGCCCCGAAGCATTGACACGCCCAAGATCAAGCCGGAATCCAAGATGATCCCATAACGGTTGCGCATCCTCCTCAAAATGCTCAAGCCGGATGTATCTTGTGCAATACTCAGCGCCATCGGCGGCGGTCATATAAGCCTTTGCCGGGGTCGCAGCCCACGCCTTTTGCGTCATCGGCGCGTTCACAAATCCGCTGAAATCAACCGACTGCGCAAGCCGCACCGCAGGATGATCAAACTCCTGTTCCAAGAGCCAGTGATAATAGCTCACCATTCGATCCCAAGGGTTGCGCACGAGGGTAAAGGTAAACGCCTCGCGGATCGTTGCCATGCTTACTAGCCCATCAATATCCGCCAGCGTTGAATGTTTCCACAACCGCCCCGCCGTCTCTGCGCCTTTGAGCCGCCTGGCGCGCCGTTTCGCCTTGGGGGTGTCGCCAATCAGGATATCATCGGCCATTGCGCGCCCCTCAAGCGCCAGCGCCATCGAGGTGCCGCCGGTCTTGGGGATATGAACAAAGATAAAGCCGCGCCCGGGTGAGATGATCATGCCCCTACCCTACCCGCTTGTCGCGTGGCGAAAAGCCCCCATATAGCAGGGATGTAATGCGAGGGTAAAATCATGATGGGATATCTGCGTACCGCCGTCTTGATGGCGGCTATGACCGCGCTTTTTCTTGGGATCGGCGCGCTTTTGGGCGGCACCGGCGGCGCAATGATTGCTTTGGTGATCGCCCTGGCGATGAACGCCTATACCTGGTGGAATTCCGACCGCCTTGTGCTGCGCATGCATGACGCGCACCCTGCAAGCGGGCGCGAAGGTGCCGCGCTTGAGCGAATGGTGCATGACATGGCCGACCGCGCCGGCATGCCGCGCCCAAAGGTCTATATCCTGCAAAATGATCAGCCAAACGCCTTCGCCACCGGGCGCAACCCCGAAAACGCCGCCGTGGCCGCAACCACCGGCCTTTTGACCCGGCTGAGCGAGCCCGAGATTGCCGCCGTCATGGCGCATGAGCTGGCCCATATCCGCAACCATGACACCACCATCATGACCATCACCGCCACCTTTGCCGGGGCCATTTCAATGCTGGCGAATTTCGCACTGTTCTTCGGCAATAACCGCAACAATCCAGCTGGCTTTATCGGCACGCTGGCCCTCATGATACTGGCCCCGCTGGCGGCCGGCCTCGTGCAGATGGCCATCAGCCGCAGCCGCGAATACGAGGCCGACCGGATCGGTGCCGAGATCTGCGGCAACCCGCTCTGGCTGGCTTCGGCGCTTGAGCGGATATCGGGCCTGGCGGCCCGCATCGACAATGACAGCGCCGAGCGCAACCCCGCCACGGCGCATATGTTCATCATCAACCCGCTGCATGCCCATGCCCGCGACCGGTTGTTTTCAACCCACCCCGATCCCGCCAACCGCATCCGCGCCCTGCGCGCGATGGCGGGTGCAGAGGCGCAAGGCGCGGCGCCCGGCCCTTGGGGATAACGCGGCGAAAACCCCGCACGCCATTGCATACCGACCGCGATTTCCCGTAAAGAAAGCGCGATCTGCAACCAAAAGAGCGCCCCCATGTCCGATGCATCCCCCTTCATGTCCTCTTTCCATAGCGTCGAAGAGGGCTGGATCGATTTCAACGGTCACATGAATATGGGCTATTACACCGTGCTGTTTGACCGCTGCGCCGACGAGGCCTTTGCCGAAATGGGCTTTGGCCCCGCGTACGTCAAAACACGCGGCCACAGCACCTTTTCCGCCGAATTCCACATCCGCTACCTGCGCGAGATCAAGCTTGGCGATCGGGTGTGCAGCACGTTCCACCTGCTCGATCACGACAAAAAACGCTTTCACAGCTTTCAGGAACTTTACCATCAGGACGGCTGGCTTGCCGCCACCGGCGAGGGCATGACCCTGCACGTGGATCTGTCCGGGCCTCGCGTCGCGCCGATGCCCGATGACATCCTTGCCCGCGTCTCCACCATGGCCAAAACCCACGCCACCCTGCCCGTGCCGGAGGGCGTCGGCCACAAAATCGGCATCCAGCGTAAAGCGTAGGGTGGGTGCAACCCACGCGCCTCTCCCACGCGCACCGCTTGATTGCAAACCCCGGTTGGGTGACCTTGCTCTGGGATGCCCCGGGGCATGGCGCGCATGAAAACACTCGAAAACATCGTCCGCCCGCCGCCGATCAAAACAGGCTAAACCGGGATATGATCACGGCCCGCCTCGCGCGGGCGTGATCCACGCGTGCCAAACCGCTCTCGACGCGGGGCGCGCGCATGCGCTAGGCTCCGAGTCGGACACCATGATCCCTGCAAGGCGGACCCGGCCCCTATGATCCAACTGCTTCTCCGCCGTCTGGCGCTTGGCTTTGTCACGGTCTGGCTTGTCTCGGTGATCATCTTTCTCGGGGTCGAGGCCCTACCCGGCGATGCCTGCACCGCCGTGCTTGAACGCGACGCCCATGGCGAGGCGCTTGTGAAATGCCGCGCCGATATGGGTCTCAATGCCCCGGCCCTTACGCGCTATGTCGATTGGGCAGGTGGCGCGATTCAGGGTGATTTTGGCGTCTCGGCCAATGGTCAGAACAGCATCAGCGAGATCGTCGGCTATCGCGTCCGCAATTCGTTGTTGCTGGCGGCGGGCGCGCTAAGTGTTGGAATTCCCCTGTCTATTTTCCTGGGCGTCATGGCCGGCCTCTGGCGGGATACCTGGGTTGATATCCTGTTTTCCACCGGCGCGATCTTTGCCATGACCATCCCCGAATTTGTCGCCGCGACCATCCTGATCCTGATTTTCGCAATCTGGCTTGGCTGGGTGCCCGCCATCGTCCTCACCCCCGCCGACGCGCCACCCTTGGATTTCTTCCCCGAATTCGTGCTGGCGGCGGTGGTTCTGACCATGATCATGATCGCCCATATCATGCGCATGGTGCGCTCTTCGGTGATCGAGGTGATGGCCAGCGATTATGTCCAGATGGCCACCCTCAAGGGCGTGCCCTATTGGCGGATCGTGTTTCGCCACGCCCTGCCCAATGCCCTGTTGCCCGCGATCAACGTGATCGCCCTGACGGTGGCCTGGCTTTTGGGCGGCGTGGTGGTGGTCGAGGTGGTGTTCAACTATCCAGGGCTTGGGCGGCTGTTGATTGATGCGATTTCGGATCGTGATTTGCCGGTGGTGCAGGCGATCACCATGATCGTCGCCGCCACCTATGTCGGCGTCAACCTTGTCGCCGATATCCTTGGCCTATTGCTTAACCCGCGCCTGCGCAGCCACCACATGAGGCGCGGATGAGCGCCGCAAGCGCCACGCCCCGACACGCGCGCGCGCTCGACACGCTGCGCGATATGGCGGCGCGGCCCTCGGGGGCGATTGGCCTTACCCTGGTAACTTTGCACCTGATCGTCGCCCTGATAAGCCCCTGGATCGCGCCGTTCGATTACAAGGAAATGAATTCCGCCGTGATCCTCGGCGGCCCTTCGGCCGAGCATTTCCTTGGCACCGATCACCTTGGCCGCGACGTCTTTACCCGCGTTCTTCTGGGCGGGCGCGAGGCGCTTGTCGTCACCGGCATCGCCACGCCGATTGCCATGCTCTGGGGCGGCATGCTCGGGGTTCTGCTGGGCCTGCGCGGCGGTTGGATTGACGAGGCGATGATGCGTCTGGTCGACGCCTTTCTGGCGCTGCCCGGCATCCTGCCGCTCTTGGTGTTGATCACCGTTTTCGGCAGTGGCAACGAG
>JAVVFB010000173.1:0-7468 GCA_032251095.1 Roseovarius sp.
CCGCTACCACAAGGCGCACCCGCACCCGCCTATCACCGACGTCTTCGATGCCAAAATCGCCCTTCACCTGAGGAAATTCCTGATCCAGAAACGCCGTCAGCTCCTCGCGCGTCATTTTAAGGCTCATGCTTTCCTCCCTGCCCAATCGCGGGTTAGAATGGCCACAAGCATTGAAGGGATACAAGATGCCAATTCTCGACCGCCAGGATACCGGCGCCATTGCCCGGCTCACTTTGAACGCGCCGGAAAAACTCAACGCCCTCAGCGACGCGATGCTGGCCGCCCTTCAGGATCAGTTTGATCGACTCGCAGAGGATAAAACCATTCGCGTTGTCACCCTTGCGGGCGCAGGCAAGGCCTTTTGCGCCGGTCACGACCTCAAGGAAATGACCGCCGGACGTCAGTCACCCGATGGCGGGCGCGCCTATTTCGCCGATCTCTTCAATCGTTGTGCACGCGTGATGCGCGCCGTCCGCACCCTGCCCCAACCGGTGATCGCCGCGCCGCAGTGGCAATGCCATGCGGCGCGGCGATCACCGGTTGGGGCAAGCTGCGACATGGCCGTCGCCGCCCATGGCACGCGCTTTGGCGTCAATGGCGTCAATATCGGCCTGTTCTGTTCTACCCCGATGGTGGCGCTCAGCCGAAATATCACGCGCAAACAGGCCTTCGAGATGCTCACCACCGGCGAATTCATCGACACCATGCGCGCCGCAGAGCTTGGCCTGATCAACCGCGCGGTGCCGCCCGAAGATCTTGACGCGGCCACGCTGGCCCTCGCCGAAACCGTCGCCGCCAAACTTGCAAGCGCCGTGCGTATCGGCAAACGCGCCTTTTACGACCAGCTCGAAATGGGCGTCGATGCGGCCTATGCCCATACCGGCGCGGTGATGGTGGAAAACATGCTCGATCGCGACACCGCCAAGGGCATCAACGCCTTCCTCGAAAAACGCGCCCCGGACTGGGATCAATGAGCGCCCCTTTTCAAACCCCCTGCAATCGCCTACATCCCGCGCCATGAACAAAACACTCCATATCATCGGCGGCGGCATGGCCGGCTCCGAGGCCGCATGGCAGGCCGCCAACATGGGCGTGCCCGTTGTCATCCACGAGATGCGCCCAAAGGTGAAAACCTTTGCCCATCGTACCGGCGATTTTGCCGAAATGGTCTGTTCCAATTCATTCCGCTCGGATGACGACGAACAAAACGCCGTCGGCCTGTTGCATTGGGAGATGCGGGCCGCCAACGGCCTTATCATGCAGACCGCCGAAAAGCATCGCCTTCCGGCCGGCGGCGCGCTCGCGGTGGATCGCGATCCCTTCGCGCAATCGGTGACGGCGGCGCTTGTGGCGCATCCCAATATCACGGTTGAATACGGCGCAATCGACACCCTCCCGACCGAGGGCCATTGGATCATCGCCACCGGCCCGCTCACGTCGGTCGGGCTTGGCCGCGCAATCGCATCTGAGACCGGCGCTGAATCGCTGGCCTTTTTCGACGCCATCGCGCCGATCCTCTATTATGACAGCATCGACATGTCGCGTGCCTGGATGCAATCGCGCTATGACAAGGGCGAAACCGAGGCCGAGCGCACCGCTTATCTCAACTGCCCGATGGACAAGGCACAATACGAGGCCTTTATCGACGCGTTGCTCGCCGCCGAGAAAACCGAGTTCCACGAGGGCGAAACCGCCAGTTACTTCGACGGCTGCCTGCCGATCGAGGTCATGGCCGAACGCGGCCGCGAAACCCTGCGCCACGGCCCGATGAAGCCGGTCGGCCTCACCAACCCGCATCAGCCGGATATAAAACCCTGGGCCGTGGTCCAGCTGCGCCGCGATAATGCATTAGGAACGCTCTATAACATTGTGGGATTTCAGACAAAAATGAAATACGGCGCGCAAAAAGAGGTGCTGCGCATGATCCCCGGTCTGGAAAACGCCAGCTTTGCCCGCCTTGGCGGCATTCACCGCAATACCTTCATCAATTCGCCCACTCTTCTAGACAGCCAGATGCGCCTGCGTTCGCGCCCGCATATCCGCTTTGCCGGTCAGATCACCGGCGTCGAGGGCTATGTCGAATCCGCCGCCATGGGGCTTTTGGCCGGGCGCATGGCCGCCGCCGAAATCCTCGGCGCACCGCTTGCCGATCCGCCCCAGGATAGCGCCATGGGCGCGCTGATCCACCACATCACCGGCGGTGCCGAGGCCAAGACCTTTCAGCCGATGAACGTCAATTTCGGCCTGTTCCGCCCGGTTGACGGCCTTAAAGGCGGGCGACGTGGCCGCAAGGACCGCTACAAGGCCTACACCGATCGCGCCAAAGCCGCCTGGAGTGACTGGCTGGCAAAGTCTGTGCTGGACGTGGCCTAACTCTTCAGCCAGTCTTGAAACATGAGTGGAGAATTTCTGGATAAGGCCTTCGGGCTGGACACATCAGAAGATGCAAGCCAGTTTTATAACCACTGGGCAAGCACTTATGATGCGGAAATCGGCGAAAACGGCTATGCCATACAGGGCCGCTGTGCCAAGGCGCTTTTCGCCAAACTGCCCGAGCCAGAGGCCCCGGTGCTTGATTTCGGCTGTGGCACCGGCCTTTCCGGTCTGGCGCTCAAACGGGCCGGGTTCAAGGTGGTCGACGGCATCGACCCAAGCCCCGACATGCTGGCGCAGGCCAGGGCCAAAGGCGTCTATCGCAACCTGTCATCGCTTGATGTGACCGACAAAACCCCGATCCCGAAGGGCACCTGCAAGGCCATCGCAACCATCGGCGTGATCGGCCCCGGCGCGGCGCCGGTCCCGACCTTCGATATCCTGATGAAAGCGCTGGATCGCGGCGGGTATCTGGTCTTCAGCTATAACGACCACGCCCTTGCCGACCCGATTTATGACGGTGCGCTCAACGGCTGGCTCGATTGCGGCGCGGCCCGCCTTCTCAGCAAGGATTACGGCCCCCACCTCCCCGGACAGGGCTTGAACTCCAACGTTTATGTGCTTCAAAAGGCATGACTTTTTACACCCGCTTTGCCCCGTCCCCGACGGGCCCCCTCCATCTGGGACATGCCTTTTCGGCAATCACAGCCTATGACATGGCCATAGCCGCCGGCGGCATATTCCACCTGCGGATCGACGACATCGACCAAAGCCGAAGCCGCCCCGCCTGGGAGGCGCAGATTTTCGACGACCTGCACTGGCTTGGCCTAAGCTGGCCCACCCCGGTCCTGCGCCAATCAGACCGCTTGCCGCGCTACCGTGACACTCTCTTGCGTCTCTGGAACATGGGCCTGCTCTACCCCTGCACCTGCACCCGCGCCGATATCCGCGCCACCGCCTCTGCCCCGCAAGAAGGCGTGGCCCCGCACGGTCCCGACGGGCTGATCTATCCCGGCACCTGCCGCCCCGCCACACCTCCCGTGGGGCCGATGCCGACCGACAGCGCCCTGCGCCTCGACATGGCGCGCGCGCTTGATCGCCTGACCGCACCACCAACTTACACAGAAACCGGCGCAGGACCAAACGGCGAGTCCGGCCTCATCACGCCGCACACCATGGCCCAAACTGTCGGCGATGTGGTGCTTGCCCGTCGCGCTATGGGGGCGTCCTATCACCTCTCGGTGGTCATTGACGACGCGGATCAGCACATCACCCACGTGATCCGCGGCCAGGATCTTTTCGAGGCCACACAAATCCACGTGCTCCTGCAAGGCCTGCTCGGCCTGCCCACCCCGCTCTATCATCATCACCGCCTGATCCGCGACGAGACCGGCAAACGCCTCGCCAAACGCGATGATGCGCGCGCCATCGCCACCTATCGCACGGAGGGCGCCAGCCCCGATGACATTCGCCAGATGATTGGCCTCTAATTCTTCTTGGCTCAAATACTCACTCAGAGCCGCCCATCGGCGCCATGATCTCGGTTTCATCCCCCTCCCGCACAGCCGTGTAAAAGCAACTGCGCCGGTTGGTATGACAGGCTGGCCCGACCTGATTGACCGTAACCAAAAGACAATCGCGGTCACAATCCACCCGGAAATCCACCAACTCCTGTACATGCCCGCTGGTTTCGCCCTTGATCCAGAACGCCTGTCGCGAGCGGCTCCAATAGGTGACACGCCCGCTCTCAAGTGTGCGCGCCACAGTCTGCCTATTCATCCAGGCCATCATGAGAACCTCGCCGCTGGTCGCATCCTGAGCAATCGCCGGGATCAACCCGTTCGAGTCATACTTTAGTGTGGCCGGATCAAATCCCATGACGTAAAACCTTTTGCATCTGCGCGTCTGAAGCCTATTTATGAGGTCAGAACCGAAAGGGAAAGCCATGAGCGGCGAAACTGACCTGATCAAACTCTACTCGGCGCGCATTCTGGCGCTCGCCGCGGACATTCCGCATCACGGTCGCCTTGCCGCGCCCGATGCAAGCGTCAAACGACGCGCCCCTCTGTGTGGCTCGACAGTGACCGTCGACATCACCTGCGACGGCGACCGGATCAGCGATTACGCCGCAGAGGTCAAGGCCTGCGCCCTGGGGCAGGCGGCCGCGTCCGTGGTCGGCGAGCATATCATCGGCTGTGATCTCGCCCAGGTAACCGAGGCGCGCGATGCGCTGAAAGAGATGCTGAAAAACGATGGCCCGACACCGCCGACGCCGTTTGACGGTCTTGAGGTGCTGCGCCCGGCGCGCGATTACAAAAACCGCCACGCCTCGATCATGCTCACCCTCGAGGCGGTGGTCGAGGCGCTGGAACAGGCCAAGGCCCATAGCTCCTGCGCCTGAGAGCCGCGACCAAAAATTTTGCGAATTTTTTCATAAAAAAACCGCCGCGCGTTCGGGTGAACGGCGGCGGTAAGGTAAGGCGAGGTATCTGGACCCTGTCGCGCTTATCGGGGGGAATGAGGCAAACCCCGAAAATAGCAAAGCAACAGGCAGAAACTTTGGCACCCCGAAGTTGGGACAGAAGGGTGCAGGCGACAACAGGGTCACCCCGCCAGGCAGAAACTCAGAACAATCCGGGCAGATAAAGCGCCCCGACCAAGGTGGTCATCAGCGCCGCGGCCCCCAGGGCATCGGCCAGCAACGTGTCTTGTGAACGGGCGGCGGCTGTCTTGATCTGGTGCAACATGGGGCGCTTCCTTTTGAAAACCTTGTGTTGCCTCTTTGTTCTCATTTTAATTAACCAAAGTAAAGAACTTTTTAAGAACATTTGTGAACCATTTGGAACACTCCGATCTAACCCACTGAAATCAAACGAATCGCTTGATCCTGTTCCATCAACCACAAGAGCCCCCGCGCCGCTGTGCCGCGCGGGCTGGTCAACTCCGGGTCGTCGTGCAAAAGCTTGCGCGCATCCGATTGCGCCACCGCCATCAGCGCCGATTGCCCTTCAAGGTCGGCCACCCGAAACCGCGGCAGGCCCGATTGCGCCGTGCCGATAAGATCGCCCGCGCCGCGCATTTCAAGATCAACCTCGGCGATGCGAAACCCGTCATCGGTATCGCGCATGGTGCTAAGTCGGCATTCTCCGCCCTCGCTCAGCGGCGCTTGATACATCAAAAGACAGGTCGAGGCCGCCTCGCCCCGCCCGACCCGACCACGCAACTGGTGCAATTGCGCAAGGCCGAAACTTTCGGCGCGCTCGATCACCATGATCGAGGCATTCGGCACATCGACCCCCACCTCGATCACCGTGGTCGAGACCAGAACCGAGGTTTCGCCGCGCTGAAACGCGGCCATGGCGGCGTCTTTATCCTCGGGGGGCATCTGGCCATGGACAAGCCCGACAACGCCCTCGCCGAACACGGCGCGCAACCGCCGGAATCGCTCTTCGGCGCTGCTCAGATCGACGCTTTCGCTTTCCTCGACCAGCGGACAGACCCAATAGGCCTGCCGCCCCTCGTCAATCGCGCGGCGCATATGCGCGATCACCTCGTCCATCCGCGTCATGTTGACCAGCGCCGTCTTGATCGGTTTGCGTCCGGGTGGTTTTTCATCAAGAATGCTGACATCCATATCGCCGTATTGCGCCAACGCCAGACTGCGCGGGATCGGCGTGGCGGTCATCACAAGCACATCCGCCTGCGCACCCTTATTGCCAAGCTCAAGCCGTTGGCGCACGCCAAAGCGGTGCTGTTCATCGACAATCGCCAGCCTGAGATCGCCAAATTCGACGTCCTTTTGAAACACCGCATGGGTGCCGACCAGAATCTGGATGTCGCCCCGCGCGAGCGCCGCCAATTTGGCGCGCCGCTCGCCCCCCTTGTCGCGCCCGGTCAGTATTTCCAAGACCACCCCGGCACTCTCGGCAAGCGGGCGTAGCCCTTGCAGGTGCTGGCGCGCCAGAATTTCGGTCGGGGCCATCATCACCCCCTGCCCGCCTGCCTCGACGGCGATCAGCAAGGCCTTGAACGCCACCAGCGTTTTGCCGGCCCCCACATCGCCCTGCAACAGGCGGTTCATCCGAAGCGGCGCCGCCATGTCCCGCGCAATTTCGGCAATCGCGCGGGTCTGTGCCCCGGTCAGCGCATAGGGCAGCGCCTCAAGCACCTTGGCCTGTAATCTTCCGGTGCCAATCGTCGCGCGCCCCTTGGCCCGGCGCAGTTTTGAGCGCGCCAATGCCAGCGTCAGCTGATGCGCCATCAACTCGTCATAGGCCAGCCGTTCGCGGGCGGGATGCGCCGCCGAGAGATCCTGAAAATCCTGCGGCGCATGTGCCTGACGCACCGCATCCGCCCAATCGGGCCAGCCGGCCTGGGCCTTTTGCACCGGGTCAATCCACTCGGCGAGGTCAGGCACGAGGGCAAGCGCGCCCTGCTCTGCCTTGACCATCATCTTTTGCGTGACCCCGGCGGTCAGCGGATAGACCGGCTCGAAATCCGGGATGTCATCGGCCTCGTCCAATGGCAGCATATGGTCGGGATGCACCATCTGGGCAATGCCATCAAACAGCTCGACCTTGCCCGATACGATGCGCCGCGCACCGGTGGGCAGGGTGCGGCGCAAATATTCGTCGCGGGCATGAAAGAACACCAGCTGAAACGTGGTCGCCGCATCCTCGACCGTGACCCGGTACGCACCGCCACGGCGGCTTGGTGCGCGGTGCTGGCCGATAACAACCTCGACCGTGACCACACCGGGAAGATCGGCGCCCTGCACCGTGGTCCGCTTGCGCCGATCAACCCCCCCATAGGGCAGCGTGAACAACAGATCACGCGGCCGGGTCACATCAAGCGCGGCCAGGTTCTGCGCGGTTTTCGGCCCCACGCCGGGCAGCGCCTCAAGCCCGGCAAAAAGCGGAAACAGGATTTCTGGCCGCCCGCTCATGTCTGGCCGATCAGGGCAAGCCAGCCGTCTTCGTCCAGCGTCTCGATCCCAAGCTCGGCGGCCTTTTTCGCCTTGGAGCCGGCCCCGGGCCCGGCCACCAGAAGATCGGTTTTCGCCGAAACGCTTCCGGCAACCTTGGCCCCAAGCGCC
>JAVVFB010000174.1:0-7332 GCA_032251095.1 Roseovarius sp.
CGCGTGAGACAAAGGCGATCCGCCGCGACTCCGAGCGCACGCGGTGCGGGCCGGCATCGAACGGGTAGCGGTCGGCGGCGTGGATCGCGATCGTGACCGTATCGCCCACCGCCAGCGCCGGAAGCGCCTTGCGATCCACCTTGCGGTTGGGCGTCAGCGGGTACACCTCAAGGCGCAGGAAATGCGCCGGAATCATATGCGCGGGCAGGGTGCTTGCCAGTGCTGTCTTGAGCGCCTCAATCTCGGCAGAACCACGCAGATAGGCCACGAGGCGAGTATCGCCGGGGCTGTCTTCGCGCGCCAGAACTACCGCCTGATCAACCCCGGCGCAGGCCTCAAGCGCGCTTTCAATCTCGCCAAGTTCGATCCGATAGCCGCGCAGTTTGACCTGCGTGTCGGCGCGCCCGATAAACTCGATCTGCCCATCGGCGCGCCATCGCACAAGATCACCCGTGCCGTAAATCCGCCCGCCGGGGCGGAACGGATCGGCGCGAAACCGATCCGCGGTCAGGTCGTCGCGGTTGAGATAGCCGCGTGTCACCCCGTCGCCGCCAATCCACAACTCGCCGGGCGCGCCAACCGGCACCGGCGCCATCGCCGCGTCAAGAACATAGGCCTGGGTATTGGCAATCGGGGTGCCGATTGGCGCCACGCCTGTGCCCGGCGCGGCCGGGGCGGTGGTGGACCAGATCGTGGTTTCGGTCGGCCCGTACATATTCTGGATTGTCGCGCCGCTCAGCGCCGCAAGCTCGCCCACAAGCGCCCCCGGCAAAGGTTCGCCGCCCAGCATCAGGTGCTTGATGCGTCCAAGCGCATGGCGCGCCTCGTCGTTCATCGCGATCATACGCGCCATCGACGGCGTGCATTGCAGATGCGTGACGCCATGGCGCAAAATCTGTGCCGCGATGGAAAAGTCATCCTCGGGGATGCTGCCGACGCGATTGCTCCGCTCAAGCACCTGCGCGAGCGGGCGCAGGCCGTCCAGAACCTGACGCACCGGGATGCCGTAATCAATCAGGCAGGCAACCTCATCGACGCCAATCCGCTTGAGCTCTTCCACCCGCGTCACGCAATCCTCGACCGTGCCGAACAGGCCTGAGTCGTTGAAATACCGCAGAAAGGCGAAATCGAGGATGCCTTCGAGTTCCTCTTCGTCGAGCGATCCAAGATCAAGCTCGAACGGGTTGCTGACGCCTTCGGGTTTCTTGAAGGCGGGAAAGGCCCAGGCATATTGCTTGATGAGGCCAGCGGCAGAGCGCAGGTAATCCTTCATCGGTTCGCGCGCCACGCGCTCGGCCTCGTCGCGGGTTTGCGCCACATAGGTATGCAGCATCAGCGTCACGGTGAAATCGGCCGGATCATGCCCCGCCTCGCGCAAGGCCGCGTGATAAAGGCCGATTTTCTCGTGCACTTCGCTGACGGATTGGCCAAGCAGATGGGTCAGAACATTGGCACCATGCGCCCCGGCCTCTTTCCAGGTGGCCGGATTGCCCGCCGTCGTCACCCAGATCGGAACATCCTTTGACACTGGGCGCGGTTGGGTCACCACGCTGTGCAGGCTGCCATCGGCGCGCGGATATTCGACCGCCTCGCCCTTCCACAACCTGCGCAGATCGCGGATCGCGTCGAACATGGCGGGCTTGTTGTCGGGCGGGGTGTTTTCGGGCCGCAGCACAAAATCATCCGGCTGCCAGCCGCTGGCAATGGCAAGGCCGGCGCGCCCGTTGGTCAGGTTGTCGATCACCGCCCATTCCTCGGCGATGCGGGCGGGATGATGCAGCGGCGCGACACAGCTTCCGGCGCGCACGCCGATGTTTTGCGTCACCGCCGCCACCGCCGCGCCGGTCACGGAAGGATTGGGATAGGGGCCGCCAAAGGCATGAAAATGCCGCTCGGGCGTCCAGACCGCGCAAAAGCCGTGGGTATCGGCAAATTGCGCGCCCTCCAGCAGGGATTTGTATTTATCGCGCCCGGCGCCATCGTCATTGCCCCAATAATACAGGCTGAACTCCATCCCGCGATCCGAGGTGGCAAGATGGCCCGATGACACAAGCGCGCGGGTTTCATCGCCGCTCAGCACAAGTTTGAAACCGCGCGCGAGGGCATAAAACAGCTCCAGCACCGAAATGTCGAAATTCAGGCTTGTCACCGCCAGCCAGACCCCCGGCGGATCATGCGCAATGCGCTCGTCCATCCCGGCAAAGAAATTCGCCACATTGCGATGTTCGACCATCACCCCCTTGGGCCGCCCGGTCGAGCCGGATGTATAGATCACATAGGCCAGATCATCCGGCCCGGCGCCGCCCTCGGGCGCGGTGGCAGGGGCGCGCGCAAGGCGTGGGTCGCTATCAAGGCAAAGCACCTCTGCGCCGGTCTTGGGAAGTGTCGCGGTCAGCGTGGCGTGGGTTATCACCACCGGCGCGCCGCTATCGGTCAGGTAAAGCGCCAACCGTTCGGTCGGATAGGCCGGGTCCAGCGGCACATAGGCGCCGCCCGCCTTCCAGATCGCAAGCGCCGCCACGATCATATCGGCAGAGCGCGGCAGGCATAGACCGACCAGAACACCGGGCCCAACCCCCATCTCGCGCAGAACATGCGCGGCGCGGTTGGCGCGCGCTTCAAGGGTGGCGTGGCTCAGGGCCTGATCCTCGAACACCAGGGCCGTTGTGTCTGGGGCCGTTGTGTCGGGGGCCTGCGCGGCGCGGGCCTCGATCATCTTGTGCAGCGGCAGCGGATCATAAGCGCGCGCGGTGCGGTTCCAGCTTTGCGTGACAAGAACCCGCTCGCCCTCGGGCAGGGGGGGCAAGGCGTTGATCGCGCTTTTGGGGGCGGCGCGGCCCAGATCCTCCAGCCGTTTTGCCAGAAGGTCGGCCATCGCAGGCGAAAGGCGCACAGGGTCATAAACAAGGCTTGGCTCGGGCCCAATCGTCAGCGTGAGCACCGTGCCGGGGATAAGACCGCTGCCCTCAAGGCTTAGGCCAAGCGTGGGCCGGTGGCCCGCATCAAGGCCGGGGTCGCGGGCAAAGATATCAAGCGCAAAAGCGCCCTTGGTCTCGGCGCGGTCAAGGGCGGCCTGCATTGCCGCCTGCAAATCCGCCAATGTCTCGCCCTCGGGCAGGGTCAGGGGCACCCAAGGACAGGTATGACCGGGCTGTTCGGCCGCGCTGACCGCCGCGCCGCGATAGGCCAGCGTTGCGCCTGCTTCGCCTGCAAGGCGGCTGGCCCAGAGGGCCGCCACGCCAAGCGGCGTGTTGCCTGCAAGGTCAAGCGCACGACGCTCTTCGCCGATGCCGTCCCCCACCACAAGCGGCAGGGTAATCGGTTGCATAGCCCGCAAGGCCCCGCGCCAATAGCTGTCATTGGGCGCAAGCTCTGTCATGATCCGGGTGAGATCATCCGCCGTATTGCCTCGGCTCAAAATCATGCCCGGCGTGGCCAGTTTGACCAGATCAATCGCCGTCCCATCCCCGGCGCAAAACTCGCTTAGCCGGATTGCACCATCACCTGTTGCAACGCTCAGATGGTCTTTGGTGACATCAATAATCGTTCCCGCCGGGCCGGTTTTCGCGCTTAGAATTGCGGCCTTGCCAATCAGAACCACCTGATCGCCAAGCACGATGCGCGCCATGCACAGCGGGTTAAGATACCCGCCATGATCAAGCGCGCGCACCAGCCGGGCAAGATCGCTTGCGGGTTTGGTAAAGTCCAGCCAGGCGGCGGCCTCGGGGCGGTCGGCGCGGGCGAAATAGGATCGCGCGTCAAGGTCTTGGGCCATGGCACCGGGCAGGCCGCGCTCCAGCTGATCCATCACGGCGGGAAAGCTATCGAGAGCCGCGCCATAGCATTTGGCGTTGAGCGTAAAGGCGGTGTCATCGGGCGCGATATCAAACAGGCGCTGCGCGATGATGCGGCCCTCATCGACCCCGCCTTCGATCAGATGCCAGGTGATGCCGTGGCGCGCTTCGCCCTCGATCAAGGCCCAGACCGGCGCGTTCAAACCCGCGTAGCGTGGCAATGGCCCGTCGTGAAAATTGACCGCGCCCTTGCCTGCCTTTGCCAGGACGCTCTCGGGAAGAACCGACAGATTGGCGATCGACAAGAGCCAGTCAAATTCCACCCCGCTAAGCGCCTTGGTCAGGCCCGCGCCGGGGGCAATCACGCGCAGCGCTTTGGCCGTCGCCCAGGCCCGAACATCGGGGTTGCGCGTCACCACGGCCGCAATTTCATGCCCGCGTTCAAGCCAGGCCTCGCCACAGTTGAGGGCCAGCGATTCATTCCCGATCAGAAGGGCGGTCAACATCGTCTTATCCTCATTTCTCAACCACGGCGCTTTGGGGGCTGTGACCGGTAATGTCGTGCAGCGCCGCACGGCCATCACTTACCAGTAAATCGCGCAGAAAATGCGGCGGACCAGCGGCCGGTTTGCGCCGCAGGATGCGCCAGACCTGCCCCAGCACCCCGCCGCCCAAATGCGCCAGCGTCGCGGCGACGGCATAGGCGCGCCCGTGGTTCTTGACGAAATAATGCCGCCGCGAGGCGAACCAGTAATCGGGCACCCGCGCCCATGTTTTCATGCCGGTGCTGACCGAGCCGATATGCTCGACCTCGCTCGCGCGCACAAAATGGGCTTGCCAGCCCGCCTGCGCGGCCCGCAAGCAAAGATCGGTTTCCTCGAAATAGAGGAAAAACCGCTCGTCAAAGCCGCCGATCTGATCAAGCACCTCTTGCCGGATCATGAGGCTTGCACCGGCCAGCCAATCGACCGGGCGGTCGGCCTCGGACACCGCAAGCGGCACGATATGACGTTTCAACATCCGGCTCACCGGGCCCATGCGCGCGGCGCCCTCAAATTCACCGGCAATCGAGGGAAAGCGGAAACAGGTGACATGCGCCGCCCCGTCAGAGCCGTGGATATATCCGCCGGCAAGGCCTACCTCTGGCGTGTTTTCAAGGTGCTCCAGAAGCCGTGCGATGGCGTCGCGCGCCGGAAAAGCATCGGAATTCAGGATATAGACGTAATCGGGCGGCATGCCGTCGGACAACCCGGCGCGCATGCCAGCATTATTGCCCGCGCCAAAGCCGCCATTGCGCCCTGCTTGCACCACGCGCACCCGGCTCTGGCCATTGATGCCCGCTTGCATGGCCTCGAATGATCCATCGCCGGAGTCGTTGTCGACGATGACAATTTCGCCAGCGATATCCTGCATCGCGACCTGCGCCGCGGCGCAGGATCTCAGGCTCATCTCTGGCGTGCGCCAATTCAGGATGATGCAGAGAACGCGCGGGGTGGCGGTCATTCTGCGGCCCTCCGGGCAACCGGCGGGGTGGAAGGTTCGGCCTCGGCGGCCTCGATCGCGCGGCGGATGCGGGCGGCCAGAACCCGCACATTTGGCTCTAGCACCATTGAATCGTGATCGCCCGGCACCTCGGTCACCTGCACCTGCGGCGCATGGCGCGACCAGTCGTTGTCGGGCAGAACATAAGCGCGTTGCGAATTCACCCAGAGCCCGTTCGAGACCTGCCATTTGCCGACAAGCGGCGGGCGGAACAGGTAGAGCGGGCCATCCCATGGGCGCAGATCATAACGTGCAATCGCGCGATAGAACGCCGCCTCGATCTCGCTGTCGTGAAACTGATGCTCGGTGTTTGTCGCGGCCTCTTGCGGGCGGCGCTTGGCCAGTTCCCATTTGATCCGGTTGCGCGCCCAGTGCAGCGGATAAAGCGGGCCGCGCGCGCGCAATTCCTGCCATTGAATAAGCAGGCGATCCTTGCGCGACAGCGCACGCCGCTGCGGCAGGGGGGTGTCAAGCATGACCACCGCGCCCACATCTTCGCCCGCCGCGCGCAATTGCTGCGCCATCTCATAGGCGGTGATGCCGCCGCCGGAAAACCCACCCAAAAGATAGGGGCCATGCGGCTGAATCTGGCGCATTTCCTTGATATAATCGCGCGCCGCCTCGACAAGGTCGTCATGCGGTGCCTCGCCGCCATAAAGCCCGCGCGCCTGAAGCCCGTAAAATGGCCGGTCATCGCCCAGAAGATGCGCCAGATGGCGCAGGTTAAGGACGTTGCCAAACATCCCCGCCACAAGGAAAAACGGCCGTTTCGGCCCGCCTTCACCCCGGTGCATCGCCACCAGATGGGTGAAGCGGCGCTCTGGTGTGGGCGCGGTCGGTGGGTTGTCGGCGGCTGTGCCGACCTCTTGTGGCCCGATGCGCGCCTCGATCAAAGCGGCACAGGCGCGGATGGTGGCGGCCTCGAACAGCACCGAAATCGGGAAATCCACCTGCCACGCCTTGCGGATCATGCCAAACAGCCGCACGGCAATCAGGGAATGCCCGCCAAGATCGAAAAAGCTATCCTCGGCACCAACGGTTTCAAGGCCCAAAAGGCTGCTCCAGAACTCTGCCAATCGGGTTTCGATCTCGCCCTCGGGGGCGACGAAATCGCTTTCAAGATCGGGGCGGTCAAATTTTTGCCCACCCTCTTCGGGGCCACGCGCGGCGTTCTCGGCCTGAGCACAAAGCGCGTCAAGGTCAAGCGAGGACACGACCACCTGTGACAGCCCGCTGGCAAGCGCGCGGCGAAACGCCTCTGGTCCCTCGCTTGGCAAAATCCCCTGTTCAAGGTTGTGTTGCAAACGCTCTTCGGCGGGCGAAAGACTCGGGGCCTCGCCGCCTTGGCCGGGGTCAAATTCCAGATCCCGCGCGCTCGGCGCCGCAAGTTCAAGCCCGCCCTCTTGCCGACGGATCGCGAAATTCCGGATATCGACAAGCACCCGGCCCGCCACATCGCAGATCGTAATGTCAAAGCTTGCGGTCGCGGCCTCGGCGCGGTTGTCACCGGCATTGCGCACATGGCTGAACACCTCGCCCGCCAGCGGCGCATGGACCCGCACCGCGCCATAAGACATCGGCACCCAGAGATGCGTTGGCGCATAGCCTTTGATAAGCTTCATTGCCCAGCCGGTGGCGATATCCATCAAGGCCGGATGCAAAAGATAACCTTGCACGAGATCGCCCATCGCTGTGTCTGGCAGGCGCAGATGCGCAAGGCCCTCAGCGTCGCCAAAGCCCATGGCGCGCAACACCCGCCAGCGCGGCCCAAACGCAAGATGCGCCTCTTGCGGGGCGCTCAGGGGCACATCACCCGCCTCTTGCCAGCCTTCCATACGCTTGCGAATGGCGGCAAGATCGAGCGGCGCCGGCGCGGCGAGCGGCAAAAGGGTCACGCCACCTTGGGCATTGCTTTGCCAGCCGTGACGCCCGGCCAGGGTGTGCTCGCTTTGCACCTCTGCATCATAGCCCACATCGCTGCGCGTCAAGCGCAGGC